>CABUZI010000043.1 GCA_902496005.1 uncultured Collinsella sp. | reverse complement strand
TCAAAGAGATCGGCGCCGAGCTCGTCGGCGATGGTCTGAGCTACGACAGCGGTGTGGCCCTGTGCCGAGTAGCAGGCCACGAGGACGTTGCCGTCTGCAGCGGGCACTGCGGCGGGCTCGCCCTCGACAGCCGACTGGTCCTCGGCGGCGGCTTGGTTGGTCCGTTATCGTCTGAGCGCTACTCCTGCGCGTCGAAATCGGGGCGTATGGCCAGGTAGCCCTCGAGTGCTTCCTCAGTGGCGGTGTAGTAGGTCATGGTCCCGTCGAGCTTGGCAATCTCGGCCATCTCGTCTTCGGTGAGGGAGAAGTCGAAGATGTTCGCGTTGTCGGCGATGTGGGCGGGGTTCTTGGAGCCGGGGATGATGGAGGTGCCCATCTGCACGTGCCAGCGCAGGATCACCTGGGCCGGGGTCTTGCCGTACTTCTCGGCGAGAGCGACGAAGACGGGCTCCTCCAGAAGACCTTTGTCGCCGTGGCCGAGCGGGTACCACGCCTCGATCACCGTGCCGTACGGCGCGAGGTAGGCGCGCAGGTCGCGCTGGGCGTGATAGGGGTGGCACTCAACGGTCACGAGCTGCGGCATGATGTCGGCGACCTCGATGACCTCGGTGATCTTGTCTTGCGGGAAGTTGGAGAGGCCGAGGGCGCGCACCTTGCCCGCGCGGTACGCCTCCTCCATCGTGCGCCACGCGACCAGGTAGTCGCCTACCGGCTGGTGCAGGATGAGCATGTCGACGTAGTCGAGCCCCAGGCGCTGGAGCGTGGCGTCCACCGCCGGCATGCCTGCGTCGTAGACGCTCGGCCAGAGCTTGGTGGAGACGAAGATCTTGTCGCGCGCGATGCCGCTCTTGGCGATGGCACGGCCCACGGCGCGCTCGTTCATGTAGGCGTTGGCGGTGTCGATGTGCTCGTAGCCAGCCGCGAGCGCGGCGGTTGCGGCCGCCTCGGCCTCGACCGGGGTCATGAGGAAGGTGCCCAAACCTTCGATGGACATCTCTACGTCGTTATTGAGCTTCAGATACTCCATGGTCTCCTCCTTAATGGTGACTTTTCGAATGCAATGCTACGGCGTTTGCTGACGTGCGAGAAGTTCACGTTGGAATGATGGATATAACCATGGGGTATATACGGCACATAATGCGTGACAGGAGGATCGATGTACAACCCACAGCTTGACACTTTCATCCGCGTGGCGGAGGCGGGCAGCTTCTCCAAGGCGGCACAAGAGTCCTTCATCACGCCCACGGCCGTCATCAAGCAGATGAACCTGCTGGAGTCGCGGCTAGGCCTTACGCTGTTCCACCGATCGCATCAGGGGCTTTCGCTTACGCGAGCAGGCAGGTCGCTGCTCGCCGACGCCCGCCATATCGTGCAGTACTCTCAAGAATCAATCGCACGCGCCCGCGTCGCCGAGCGTGGAGAGAAGCGCATCATCCGCGTGGGAGTGTCGCTCATGACGCCCAGCACGCCGCTCACGAAGCTGTGGCCGAAGGTGAAGGAACGTTGCCCTGGCATGAGCCTTCAGGTGGTCACGTTTGAAAACACACCCTCGGCGGCACGCGGTTTGGCGAACCTCGGGCAAGACATGGATATCGTGGCGGGGATTTTCGACGATGCCTTTCTTAAAGAGCGCGGGTGCCTGGGCCTCGAGCTTTCGCGCGAGCCGCTCTGGTGCGCCGTTCCCGTCGACAACGAACTCGCCAAACGCGACATCGTCACATTCGACGACCTCCACAATCACAGTCTTATGCTTATACGCCGGGGCTGGAACGCCGAAATCGACCGCGTGCGCGACGAGATACTCTTGCATCATCCTCAAATCGCGCTCGTAGACTTCCCGCAATATCGGGCGGAGGTGTTCAATCGCGGCGCGAACGAGGACCTCGCGCTTGCGACGCTGCCGTTGTGGGCCAACGTCCACCCCATGCTCAAAACCGTCCCTACCGATTGGGACTGTCTCGTGTCTTACGGGCTGCTTCATTCGTCGCACCCCGCAGACCATGTGCGGGAGTTCCTCGATGCGGTGTCTGCCGCGCTCGAGGCAAAGCATCGATAGGCAATCGCGAGCAGATGCGCTTATGCCTATGGGGACAACGGGAATAACAGCCTCCGAACCTTCTGGTTCGGAGGCTTCCTTTTTGCATGTCTGCCTAAAACGACTCCTTGCCAAAGCCCCTTGAGCATCGGGCGGCATTATTGAGCGTGGGCGTTATCGTAGGTATCTTTGATCTCTTCCGGCAAATCGTCGGGGATCAGCGCCTTCACTCTATCCTCGTTGCCATCCTGAATCGCCTGCTCGTAGTACCAGCATTTGAACTTCAACATATCCAGCGCACGGTTCATGTTCGCGATCTCCGACTCCATGTGGGCCTTCCGCTCCTCGAACATGGCCTTGCGCTTGGGATATGTCGATGGGCCTTCTGCGCACCACTCCATGAACAGTCGGATGTCCTTGATCTCCATCCCAGCCTTCTTTAAACATTCGATGACCCGAAGCGCCTCGAGTTCCGTATCGCCGAATCGGCGAATGCCGGATGTCCGCTCCAATTCCGGGAACAATCCCTGCTTGTCGTAATACCGCAGCGTGGAAACGGGCAGATCGAACATCTCCGCCACCTGTCCGATTGTGTACATGGTCCCTCCGGACAAATCTCGAATTTACTCCTTGACCTAAAGTTAGGTTTAGGTATTACCTTCATTCTCGTCAATACAAATCGGGAGCGCAAGGGGTGTTCCGTAATCGCCGGTCACCCCGCCCTTGAGCAGGTGCAACGAATGGGCATGGGGTCTAGGCGCGGCTTAGCTGCGCGGAAGCAGTTTTGCACTCAAAACCATCGACAGGAGGAATCAAACATGACGATCAAGCAGACGGCGGGCAGAGATGCCCTGGGGGATTTTGCCCCCAAATTTGCACAGCTCAATGATGACGTGCTGTTCGGCGAGGTATGGAGCCGAGAAGACAGGCTTTCCCTTCGAGACCGCAGCGTGGTGACGGTTGTGGCCCTGATGGCGCAGGGGCTGACGGACTCTTCGTTTCAATATCATCTGATGTCCGCAAAGAACAACGGCGTGACCAGGACTGAGATAGCGGAAATCCTTACGCATGCGGCGTTTTATGCGGGATGGCCCAAGGCGTGGGCGGCCTTTCGCATGGCGAAGGAGGTCTGGGCGGACGAAGACGCTGCCGACGCAAAGGCGCAGCACCAAAACGAGATGGCTTTTCCTATCGGCGCCCCCAACGACGCATTTGCGAAGTACTTTATCGGGCAAAGCTACCTCGCGCCCCTTTCCACCGACCAGGTCGGCGTCTACAACGTGACGTTTGAGCCCGGCTGCCGCAATAACTGGCACGTCCATCACGCCAAAAGCGACGGCGGGCAGATCCTCGTCTGCGTGGCTGGTCGAGGATTTTATCAGGAATGGGGCAAACCGGCACAGGAGCTGCGCCCCGGCGACGTGGTCAACATCGCCCCAGGCGTGAAACATTGGCACGGGGCCGCGCCCGACAGCTGGTTCTCCCATCTCGCGCTGGAGGTTCCGGGCGAGGAGACCTCCAACGAGTGGCTGGAGCCCGTGGACGACGAGGAATACCTTACAGCGACTAACCAGGAGGCTTAAACATGGAACAGTTGAATCTGACGCAGGAATGGGACAAGGTGTTCCCCAAAAGCGACAAGGTTGAGCACAGTAAGGCGACCTTCCACAACCGATACGGCATCACGCTGGCGGCCGACGTCTACGTGCCAAAGAACGCGGAGGGCAAGCTGCCTGCCATCGCCGTCAGCGGTCCGTTTGGCGCGGTGAAGGAGCAAACGTCCGGCCTTTATGCGCAGAAAATGGCGGAGCTGGGCTTTTTCGCGATTGCCTTCGACCCGTCCTATACCGGCGAGAGCGGCGGTGCGCCCCGCTATGTAGCATCGCCGGACATCAACACCGAGGATTTCTGCGCCGCGGTGGATTTCCTCTCCGTGCAGAATAACGTTGACCCGGAGCGCATCGGCATCATCGGCATCTGCGGTTGGGGCGGCATGGCAATCAATGCGGCGGCCATCGACACCCGCATCAAAGCTACCGCGGCTATGACGATGTACGACATGACCCGCGTGACCGCCAATGGCTATTTTGACGCCGAGGATTCTGAGCAGGCACGCTTCGAAAAGCGGAAAGCGCTGAATGTACAGCGCACCGAGGATTATAAAAACGGCAGTTACGCGCTGGCGGGCGGCGTGGTCGATCCGCTGCCGGAGGACGCGCCGCAGTTTGTGGCGGACTATTACGCCTACTACAAGACTCCGCGAGGCTACCATCCCCGCAGCCTTGGCTCCAATGGCGGCTGGAATGTGACGTCCTCGCTGTCGTTTTTGAATATGCCGATCTTGCAGTACGCCGGCGAAATCCGCTCTGCTGTGTTGCTGGTGCATGGCGAGAAGGCGCACTCCCGCTATTTCAGCGAAACCGCGTACGGCAAGCTGACGGGGGACAACAAGGAATTGCTCATTATCCCCGGTGCCAGCCATACCGACCTCTACGATCAGATGGATATCATTCCGTTTGGAAAGCTGAAGGCATTCTTTGAGGAATACCTGAAATAAGGCGCGCCTTGATTTAATGCCAAGTCTCCAGCAACGATTCTTCTAAAGAGTGGGAGTAGTTGAAACGAGGCGATTGAATAACTCCATACGTTTAGGTTACAAGAAAACATGCTGCGCGCCTGCAGCATGAAGGAGAGGGAATCCTATGAAAATCGTTGTATTGAGTGGTAGCCCGCGCAAGGGAGCCAATACCGACACCATGGTCGAGGCGTTTGCCGAGACCGCGCGTGAAGGCGGCAATGCGGTCGAGGTCGTCCGCGTTGCCAGCAAGAAGATCGCCGGCTGCTTGGGATGCCAGTACTGCTTCGCCCATGAGGGCGTCTGCGTGCAGAAGGATGACATGGCCAACGTGATCGAGTCGCTGAAAGACGCAGATATGGTCGTCTTTGCCTCGCCTATCTACTGGTTCGATATCACCGCGCAGGAGAAGGCCGCCATTGACCGCCTGTACGCCTTTGGTGCTACGGGCTTCCCGTTCACCAAGACGGCCCTTTTGCTCGATAGCCACAGTGAGGGCGTCTATGATGCGGCGATCGCTATGTACAAGTCAGCCTGTGCCTACTGCAAGTGGGAGGACCAGGGCATTGTCACCATTAGCGGCATGACCGAGCGCGACAGCATGGCCTCCTCGCCCAAGTTGGAAGAGGTGCGAGAGCTCGCTCGCAAGCTGGCCTAAGGGCAAGGAGAACGCATGGCAATCGGTGTTGGTGGAAATGCTTGCAATCCTTATCAAGAGGAATGCTGATTGCCATGCGTTGATGCTTCCGCGGACAATTCCGGCGTGCTAAAACGCCTTCTCGTTCAAGAATTCCCTGAACGCGGGGATATCGAAGCCGACGAGGCCACGTCCACGTTCCCCGATAACGCCGTCCTCCAGGAGGCGGCGTTTGTATTGACTTGCATAGTTGTTGGCGACGTCCATACGCTTGGCAATTTCTGAGACCCTGCTGGGGCCAGAATCGGGCAGCATCGCGAGCAAAAACTCAATGTCTTTATCGGAAAGCTCCCGATAGGTCGTTTCGAGAGAAGCTCGATGTCATGCTTCTCGAGTTGCCTGAAGACGCCATTCATGCACGTGCGCCAGTTACCCTGAGTCTCCTGAGCATATGTCCAATCGATGCCGACGGGCCCAATCTCAACGCCGCTTATGCACGCGCGAGGCTGTGAGAGGCGGCTATCTGCCGCTTCTTTGGTTCGCTCGATAATATCTTCGAGCATGCCTGGCATGGCGGAGACATTTGCTGCGATCCATGGTGGCCCCTTTGCAGGTTTTGCTAATTTTTGCAACTTTTGCTAACTTTTGCAAGTTTTGCTAACGGCTTAACATGTCTTGTTCCGTGGGATTGCAGGAGTGAAAAACGGGGATTCCTATTATTCCGGCTACGTTGCAGCGAGCGGGGGCCGAAGCGCGATGTTGCTGCGCTCCGGCCCCCGCTGCTTTGTAAACCCATGACGGTTTGGCCACCGTTGTTTTAGTCAAACAAGCTCGGCATGTCATTTTCCTTCATGAGGGCGCCGGCAGAAGGCAGGCTCTGCGCGGTGAACTTCTCGGCCGAGACGCCGGCGCCAAGAATCTCCTCGGTCGTGCCGACGGTGGTGACCGAGCGGCCCTTCTTGGCCGTAAAGGCCTGGACGCCCTGCGTGTTGGTGGTCGTCTTGGTCTTGAGCAGCGACGTGTTGAAGTTCATCAAACGATAGTCGCTCGAGACCAGCGCGATGTCGCGGTCCTCCTTGAGCACCTGGGCATACAGCAGCTTGCCGCCACCGTAGATGGCGTTCTTCAGGCGTTTGCGGTTGGTCTTGGTGACGTATCCAGAAAGCGCGACGCGCACCACGCGGCCGTTCTCAAAGACGAACAACACGTCGGCCTTGTAGTCCTCGGGGTCGATGACCCAGATGACACTCTCGTCGGGTTCCATCTCAAGATCGGTCGGCAGGTACGAGCCCAGCTGGGCCGACTTGGTGTCCTCAAATGCCGCAACCTTGCACTTGTACACCTGGCTCTTGTTGGTAAACACGAGCAGCTCGTGCGTGTTGGAGGACGGGAACTCGATAAAGGGTTTGTCGCCGTCCTTGTACTTGAGCGTGGTCGCCTTTTTGAGTACGCGGTCCGTCATCTTCTTAAGGTAGCCATCGCGCGAGAGCATGATGGTGACCGGGTACTCCTCGACCTCGGGCTCCAAGCTTACTTCGATAACCTCATGGGGCTCGATCCTGCCCGTGCGGCGCGGCATCACGTACTTCTTGTTGACCGCGGCCAGCTCGTCGCTGATGACCTTCTTGATGTTCTCCTCGCTGGAGAGGATCTCCTCAAGCTCGGCAATCTCGCCCTCAAGCTTAGCGATGTCCTTGGTGCGGTTGAGGATGTACTCCTCGTTGATGTTGCGGAGCTTAAGCTCGGCAACAAACTCGGCCTGGGTCTCGTCGATGTCGAAACCCTTCATAAGGTTGGGCACGACCTCGGCTTCGAGCTTGGTGCCGCGGATGATGGCGATGGCCTTGTCGATGTCGAGCAAAATCGCCTCGAGGCCGTGCAGCAGGTGCAGGCGCTCGGACTTTTTGCCCAGGTCAAAGTTAATGCGGCGACGCGTGGACTCAATACGCCACTTGACCCATTCGTGCAGAATCTGGCGCACGCCCATAACGCGAGGGTAGCCGTCGACGAGCACGTTGAAGTTGCACGAGAACGAATCCTGCAGCGTGGTCGAGCGATAGAGCTTGGCCATGAGCTTGTCGGGGTCGACACCGCGCTTAAGGTCGATAGCGATGCGCAGGCCCGAGAGGTCGGTCTCGTCGCGGATGTCGGCGATCTCCTTGACCTTGCCCTCCTTGGAGAGCTTGACGATGCGCTCGATGATGACATCGGTCTTGGTGGTGTAGGGAATCTCGTAGACCTCGATGATGCGCTCTTCGGGAATCCAGCGCCAGCGGGAGCGGATCTGGAAGCTGCCAAGGCCGGTCTCGACGATCTTCTCCATCTCCTCGCGGCGGTAGATAATCTCGCCGCCGGTCGAGAAGTCGGGCATGGGCATATACTCGAGCAGGTCGCAGTCGGGATCCTTGAGGTAATGCATCGTGGCAGTACAGACCTCGTTGAGGTTGAAGCCGCAGATATCGGATGCCATGGCGACGCCGATGCCTTTGTTGGCCGAAACCAGAATATTGGGGAACGTGGTGGGCAGCAGGCGCGGCTCCTTCATGGCGCCGTCGTAGCTGTCAACGAAGTCGACCGGGTCCTTGTCGATGTCCTTGAAGATCTCGGCGCTGATGGGGGAGAGCTTGGCCTCGGTATAACGCGAGGCGGCGTAGCTCAGGTCGCCCGAATAGTACTTGCCAAAGTTGCCCTTCGACTCCACAAAGGGGGCGAGCAGTGCCTCGTTGCCGGTGGCCAGGCGCACCATCGTCTCGTAGATCGCGGCATCGCCGTGTGGATTGAGCTTCATAGTCTGGCCCACGATGTTGGCGCTCTTCTGGCGCTCGCCCTTGAGCAGGCCCATCTTGTACATGGTGTAGAGCAGCTTGCGGTGCGAGGGCTTAAAGCCGTCGATTTCGGGGAACGCACGCGAGACGTTGACGCTCATGGCGTAGGGCATGTAGTTGACCTCGAGCGTCTGCGTGATCGGCTGGTCGGTGACCTCGGAGTGCAGGCCGATGACGTTCTCGGCGTTGACCTGCTTTTTCTTTGGCTGGGTTTTCGTCTTCTTCTTTGCCACGATTTCCTCTTGAACTTCTTATGGCCGTCGTTATCGATTTGCTGCTATTGCAGGTCTAGCTGGTCCAGATATTCCTTGCCGTGCTCGGAGATATGGCGCTTGCGGCCCGCCTCGTCGTTGCCCAGCAACAGGTTGAACATGGTCTCCATCTTGGTGACGTCCTCGGGTTCCACCTTGATCAGACGACGCGTCTCGGGGTTCATGGTGGTGAGCCACATCATGTCCGGATCGTTCTCACCAAGACCCTTGGAGCGGTTGATAGAGCACTTCTGGTCGCCAATCTCTTTGAGGATGCCGTTCTTCTCGAGCTCGGTGTAGGCAAAGTAGGTCTTTTCTTTGCAGTTGATCTCGTAGAGCGGCGACTCGGCGATATACACGTAGCCTTCGTCGATAAGCGTGGGCACCAGGCGATAGAGCATGGTGAGCACGAGCGTGCGGATGTGATAACCGTCGACGTCGGCGTCCGTACAGATGATGACCTTGTTCCAGTTGAGGTTGTCCAGGTCAAAGGCGCCAAGGTTCTTGATGCGCTTGTCCTTGATCTCCACACCGCAGCCCAGTACGCGCATGAGGTCCATGATGATGTCAGACTTAAAGATGCGCGGGTAGTCCTCCTTTAGGCAGTTGAGGATTTTGCCTCGGACGGGCATAACACCCTGGAACTCGGCATCGCGCGAGGTGCGAATGGCACCTGCTGCCGAGTCGCCCTCTACGATGTAGATCTCGCGGCGGCTCTTGTCCTTGGAGCGGCAATCGATGAACTTTTGCACACGGTTGGCCATGTCGGTCTTCTGCTGCAGGTTGGTCTTGATGCTCTGGCGCGTCTTCTCGGCGTTCTCGCGCGAGCGCTTGTTGATGAGCACCTGCTCCATGATCTTGTTGGCGGCATCTTTGTTCTCGATCAAGTAGGTCGAGAGGCGTTCCTTAAAGAATGCCGTCATGGCCTGCTGGATAAAGCGGTTATTGATGGCCTTCTTGGTCTGGTTTTCGTAGGACGTCTGGGTGGAGAAGCAGTTGGTCACCAGCACTAGGCAGTCCTGGACGTCCTGCCATTTGATGCCGCTCTCGTTTTTGTTGTACTTGCCCTGTTGCTTAATGTAAGCATCGATGGCGCTGGTCAGAGCGCTACGGGCCGCCTTCTCGGGCGAGCCGCCGTTCTCGAGCCATGACGAGTTGTGGTAGTACTCCTGCATCATGAAGGTGCGCGAGAAGCACATGCACGCGGTGATTTTAACGTTGTAGTCGGGCAGGTCCTCGCGGTCGCGACCGCGACGGTCGGCCTCGATAAAGAAGGGCTCGGTGAGATAGTCGGTACCGACCTTCTCGAGCACGTAGTCTTCGATGCCCTTGGGGTAGCAAAAGTCCTCTTCGGTAAATTCGCCGTCGTCGCCCTCGATGCGCAGGCGGAAGGTCACGTTGGCGTTGACCACGGCCTGGCGGCGCATTGTCTCGCGATACCAATCGTGGGGGATGCTGATGGAGGTAAAGACTTCGAGATCGGGGCGCCACTTGATGGTGGTGCCGGTGCGGTCCTCGTCGCTGGGCTCAATCTCAAGCGCTTTCTTTTTGGCGCCGACGACCTTGCCCTTCTTAAAGTGCAGGGAGTACTTGTTGCCATCGCGCCAAACCGTGACGTCCATGTATTCGGAGGCGTACTGGGTCGCGCACGAGCCCAGGCCGTTGGTACCGAGCGAGAAGTCGTAGTCGCCGCCCTGGTTGTTGTTGTATTTGCCACCTGCATAGAGCTCGCAAAAGACGAGCTCCCAGTTAAAGCGCTTCTCGGAAGGGTTCCAGTCGAGCGGGCAGCCGCGGCCGTTGTCCTCTACCTGGATAGAGCCATCGCGAAAGGCGGTAAGGGTGATGAGCTTGCCGTAGCCCTGGCGCGCCTCGTCAACGGCGTTGGACAGGATCTCGAAGGCGGCATGCGCGCAGCCGTCGAGTCCGTCCGAGCCAAAGATGACGGCGGGGCGCAGGCGTACGCGCTCCTCGTCCTTGAGCTGGCGGATACTGTCGTTACCATAGTTTGCGGTGTTTTTTGCCATACTCGCTCTCTCGGTGCTCCTTTGCTGCGTTTAAGTCATATAGATAGTCAAGGTAGCATAGCCCAGCCCTTGGGCGATTCCAACCAACACGAAATCCATCGAACAACCGTTCGGAGTTCGATGGAGATTCGTTTACTCGGACAAAACCGAGTCGGTTATGTCCGAGTAAGTTTGAAGGCGGCCGGATGCGTCTTGCTGCGTTTGCGGTTGGATACGTTGTCGAAAACGTGTCGTGCGGATTGTTGGATCGAATCGAACATTGGGACAGACGTCTCGTTTTATGGGCCGGGGGCGTGCATGTGCGAGTTCTTTTGGCCCATAAGGAACGCTGGTGGGTCGTCATTTGGGCCACGGGTCACTTCGCCGGCGCCGTGTTTCGTCATACGCTCATTGTGGAAGCCGATGCCACGGGACGACGAAGGCCTCGGGCAACGGATGAGCTGCAAGTGAAAGGAGCGGTGAGGATGATGAAGCCCATGACGAAGAAGCTGCTGTCAGGAATTCCCACCGTGGCTCTTTCGGCTGTGTTGGCGTGTACGCTTGCTGGCTGCGGCGGTAATGCGCCGAGTGGCTCGGGCGGGAGCGCACCTGTGCAGGAGAAGTCCAAGAAGGCCAAGGCCTATGAGTCGCAGACGGTCGAGGTGGCAGGCATTACCTATGAGTCGGTGGCTCACGGTACGTTCTATCGTGGCGATGCCAAGCTACAGGACGGCTTTTACCTGCACATCAAGATCACCAACAACAACACAAAGAACAGGACGTTCAGTTCCTTTAACGTGCATGCTGCCCAGGGCGATTTTGAGGCAGGCGACCCGTTGTTTACTTCCGGCAAGGCGGCTGTGCTCGACTACGTTGCAAGCGAGGCCCCCGATGATCTGCACAAGGGAATTGACCTTTCCGAGAGGCCAGACATCGGTCCGGGTGAGACCGTTGAGTACGTATATTTCTGGGCGCCCAAGACGGCGTACTACGGGCCCATCACTGTCGAGTTCGTAGACGCTTACGCCCCCGCTAAGAACCACGAGGCCATGCACTTTGACACCACGGACTGCGAGACCAAGGAGTTCAAGGCGGCCGGCGGCGTGGCCGATTCTGGCGAGAAGGCAGATTTAACGGGCATCGACTGCGCATCGTACAGCATCGAGGCCGCCGATGGGTACACGCTGGATTCGTCCGACGAAGAGCGCGAAAAGGCAAACTTCTTCCACGACGAGACTGGAGGACGCCTGAACATCAGCATCTTCCCGCGCTCGCCGGAGGAAGAGGTTGCAAGCCTAGAGCAGGTCTACGAAGGCAAGGAGACAACAACCGACCAGGTCGAGTACAACGGCATAACGTGGCTGCGCTTTACCGGTCCCGACAACGGCCATACACTGTTTGCGACGGCTCCCGCAACGGGTGAAACCGTCCGCGTGTCGATTGGCTGGAAGATCGATTGGGACGCCGCCGTGCCCATGATGGAAGCACTGAAGCTCAAGTAACGCCGCGATTCTTACGTCAGGCGACTCAGGGCTGGCTCCGAGTTATCGGGGCCAGCCCATTTTGATGTTCGATGAGCCGAGTCGGCGTCTCTCGTAAAAGCAACTAGGAGCTAGCGAGGCTTATCCGAATTGACCTCATTGGCGGTGTCGGTTTCGAGCGCCGTGCGGCGGGCGCTGTAGGCGACAAGGCCGGCACCAGCTGCGGCGAGTGCTGCAGCGGCTGCCATGAGGGGAGCGTTGACATCGCCCGTGCCTGCAAGCGCGCCCGCTTTTCCGGAGCGCTTGTTATTGCCGTGATCCTTGCCGCTGCCGGAGCTGCTTCCGCTGGAGCCGCCGCCCTCGTCAGTACCGCCGCCACTCGAGCCGCCATCGCCGTCGACCGTCATCGGGGCGTCGTGAAGTCCTGTCGTATCCGCGCTGTCGCATACGCCGACCTGAACTTCTGAGCGTTCGCATGCCGCGTCGGGCACATGAAGCTCGTGCAGTACGGCACCCAGCGCCGAGTTTGCGCCCGGTCGAATTTCCTCGAGCGTTACGGGATCGAGCGCCACCAGATTACGTGCCTTCGCATACAGCGTTACGCGTTTGCCCACCTCGTCGCTCCAACTCTCGGGGATGGCGAAGCTCATGCGGAACTGTGCCGTGCAACCCGGTGCCAGCACGGCGTTGCCGTTGTCGGCTACCAGCGGGTGCGTTGCAAAACGTGTGCCCAGCGTCTCGAGCGCGTACTTCACGTGTGCCATGTCGTTGGCCGAAGCGTCCTCGGCAAGCTCTGGATCGTAGATCGAAGCCATGCGTGCGTTCACTCCGAATCCGATGGATGCGCTGGAGAACGGCTGGCTGGAGCCCTCTCGGTATAGATCGATCGTGCCGGCGGTCAGCAAGGTGTTGCCGTCGTTTCGCACCGTGACCATGAAGGATTCGCCTGTTGCTCCGGGCACCACCGCGCCCGAGGTAGCGACCGCGCCCGTCGGAGTGGCACACGCCACCAAGGGTACTTCGATGCCGTGCAGCTCTGCCTCGCTCTTCTCCGCGCTCACAATGTGCGTGGCGAGCGCGGAGAGCATGCCTCCCGATGTTAAAAATGTCGTTATCTGATCGACGGGATGGTCCAGCTCGCACATCACGAACGGCTCCGTGAACAGATCGCCTGCCAAGGTGCTGGCGAAGATGCGGAAGTGCTTGCCCATCACTGCTACCGGGTTGCCTTCTTCGTCGTAGGTTTGTCCCACTTTGCCGTCGGTGTTCTCGACGTATAGCACGCACCTGCCGTTGTTGCCCACGCTAAACGATGCTGGGCCGCAGCCGGCTGCGCCCACGGGTGCCGTTGTAAATGCCGATGCGCCTCGCGTCCAGGTAACATGCTGCAGCTGCTCGTCGACGGTTGCCAAAAAGCCTGTATGCTGCGGCCACGGTACCACGCGCGGCACCGTGGCGTCCGGCGACATGACGCCCCAGCCCGCAATGGACTGGCCGATCACGGCGTACGATGCGCAGCCACAACCGCCTGCAGTCTCGTATGCAACGGGCACCACCATTTTGCCATTGATATTCTCGGGCGCGCCCAGCTCGATACTCGACGGCGCTTGCGGAAAGCGGAGAACTTGGCGGAACGTCAGGCTGTCGCCCGAAACGTCCGACCACAGGGTAAAGCACTCCAGCGCAACCTCAGCCTCGCTGCCGAGCGCCTTTTCTGCGGTGGTTCCGCGGCGGTGGAGGTAGGCACCCGACAGGCGCCCGTCGACCAGCGTCTTGCCCACCGTGATTCGTGGGCACTGCAGACAATGGTAGCCATCCTCCTGAAGGTGGCCGCGCGAG
>CABUZI010000042.1 GCA_902496005.1 uncultured Collinsella sp. | reverse complement strand
TTGTGGGTTCGAGTCCCACCGCCCCTACCATTTGGCTTTTACGAGCTCGTGTCCCCCGGGGATGCGGGCTCGTTTCTTTAAGATGCCGGCGGGACTCGAACCCGCGAGGGGGCGAGCGTTAAGCGGACGCGCAGCGTCCGTAGCGAGCCGGCGAGGGCGCCGACAGGCGGCCGAAGCCGGTGCGTATTTGCGCAGCAAATACGCAGACGTCCCACCGCCCCTACCATGTATTGTTTACGAGCTCGTGTCCCCCAGGGATGCGGGCTCGTTTCTTTTACACGCCGGCGGAGCTCTAAGTTGCGGTGGAATAGATCCTGTTTATACCGTTTACCAGCTTATTTAGGAACTATTTCACCGCAACTTATTTAGAGGGTGCTGAGCTCTGGGGTCCAGGAGATGGTGGGGGTCGCACCGTCGAGAGCCTCGTTGATGGTGGCGGCCATGCCGGCGAGTAAGCTGTTCTCGCTTACAGTGAGCGTCTTGTAGCCGCCGGCTCGCATAAGCTCGCGGATTACCACGGCACCAGCCAAGATCACGCCCGCGCGTTTGGGCTGTACACCCGGTAGAGCGGCGATGCCGTCCGCATCCAACGCAGACATGCGCTCGATAGCGGCCGAAACCTGATCCAGCGAAAGCTCGCGCAGGTGCACAAAGCTCGAATCGTACGGTTCCAGCTCATGAACGAGCGCCACGAGTGTGGTGACGGTGCCACCCACTGCGACCAAGCGTTCGGCGCGCTCAAAATTGCTCGGCAGGCCCTCAAAATAGGCAGCGAACTGCTCGCCCGCCCACGCGGCAGCGGCAGTAAGCTCGCCGCGTGCGGGCGGCAGTGCCGAGAAAAATCGCTCCGTCACACGGCGACAACCGATGTCCAGCGAACGCGTGCCCTCCAGCGCAAAGACTCCACGCTCCGGCGCATAGACGCCCGTTGCGAGCTCCGTGGATCCGCCGCCCGAATCGGCAACAATGATGCGCTCGCCGGCAAAGTCGTGCGCCACGCCAAAAAACGTCAGGCGCGCCTCGACCTCGCCCGGAATCACCTGCGGTTCGAGCCCCAGCTCACGCAGACCGTCCAGCAGCAGTGCGGCATTGGATGCATCGCGCGCGGCGCTCGTGCATGTGGTGCAAATGCACGCGGCCCCAAAGGCACGCGCCTCGTCCACAAACATGCGGCATGCAGCGAGCACGCGCTCGACCGCCGCCTCGCAAAAGCGACCCGTCGCGTCCACGCCTTCACCCAAGTCGGTAATCTCGGTATGCTTGGACGATTCCACAATCGCCCCGCCCTCGACCTGGGCCAACACCAGTCGCGACGACACCGTTCCCAGGTCGATCGCGGCCACCTTATAGCGTTTGCAATTTGTCATTGCGGGCTCCCCTCCGGGCGCTATTTGCCGTTGGACACGACCGTCTGACCCTCGACGCCGTTAAACCCAAACAGCATGTCGAGCGCTTGGATGTACCACGGCGCGTCCTTGCCGACTTCTTCGATTTCCTTGGCAACTTCGCTGGCCTTCTTGGCGTTCGACGACTTCTGGCTCGACGAGGCATCCGAATCGCCGTCCAGGCCCTGCACTTCAATCCTCTTCTCGCCGGGCATCACCAGGCCCAGGTCCTCGGATGCCGCGTCCTTGATACCCTCCTCCGAGAGCAGCTTGTCGACGCTTTTTTGCAGCTCATCATTGTATTGCTGGCGAATCTCGACCTGCTTGGCCAAGATATCGCTCGAACGCTTTGCCACGTACAGGTCGCGCACGGGGAAATACAGGCTCACGAGCACCAGGGCAACGACGATGCCGATAAATAGCCCTCGCTGAGGACCGTGGGTAAAGTCGTAGATCGCCTTGACCACCGCGTTGTCGTTGGCGTAGTGCATAAAGTCCGAGCCCGAAAGACGGCTCGAGGGCCTGCTCGACCTGTCGTGCGTCTGGGCCGAGGGACGCGACGCATGCGACGAACGTGCCGGGCGCACTGGTCCATCTGCCAAAGTATTCACATGAGCATTGGGGCGCGAGGTACTTGTCGGGCGCTGCGTGGAGCGGTCGGCGCCGGCGTAGGCGGACCCACCGAGCTGCACCGTGCGCGCACGGCGAGGCGACGGCTCACGCGAACCGGCGGAATAGTACCTGTTGTCGTAAATCTGATCCATGTGCGCCTTGTGCGGTTGAGGTTTGTTTGCGCTAAGTATTCTAGTTATAGCACGAGCGCGCGCACCGCCTTCGCCAGCCTTTGCTCGACATAAAAAAGGCGCTGAGCCGTATGGCCCAGCGCCCATAGCGCTTTGCGGCATCCAGCCAAGGCGAGGCGGAACCGAGTCAGCCTCCCCCTCGCCAAATTCGCCCGTTTAGCGAATGTTGTAGAACGCGGCCTTGCCGGCGTAGCGCGCGCTGCCCTTAAGCTCGTCCTCGATGCGGATGAGCTGGTTGTACTTGGCGATACGGTCGCTGCGGCACGGGGCGCCCGACTTGATCTGGCCGGCGTTGACGCCCACGACCAGGTCGGCGATCGTGGAGTCCTCGGTCTCGCCGGAGCGGTGGCTCACGATGCAGGCGTAACCGGCCTCCTTGGCGGTCTCGATGGCCTCGAGCGACTCGGTGAGCGTGCCGATCTGGTTGACCTTGACCAGGATCGCGTTGGCGGCACCCAGCTCGATGCCCTTCTTGAGGCGCTCGGTGTTGGTGACGAACAGGTCGTCGCCCACCAGCTGCACCTTGTTGCCAATGCGGCGGGTAAGCTCGACCCAGCCGTCCCAGTCTTCCTCGGCCATGCCGTCCTCGATGGAGATGATGGGATAGGTGTCAACGAGCTTCTCCCAGTAATCAACCATCTGGGCACTCGTGTACTCCACGCCCTCGCCCTTGAGCTCATACATACCGGTCTCAGCGTTGTAGAACTCGGTGGACGCCGGATCCATGGCGTACATGAAGTCGACGCCGGGCTTAAAGCCAGCCTTCTCGACGGCCTTGGTGATGTACTCGAACGGCTCGGCATTGGTCTTGAGATTGGGCGCAAAGCCACCCTCGTCGCCCACGCCGCCGCCAAGGCCGGCCTCGTGCAGCACGCCCTTGAGGGTGTGGTAGACCTCGGCGCACCAGCGCAGGCCCTCGGCAAAGCTCGGAGCACCCACGGGCATAATCATAAACTCCTGGAAGTCAACGTTGTTGTCGGCATGCACGCCACCGTTGAGGATATTCATCATGGGCGTTGGCAGCAGGTGGGCGTTGACGCCGCCCAGGTACTGGTACAGCGACAGGCCCGCCGACTCTGCCGCAGCGCGGGCAACGGCCAGCGACACACCCAGAATGGCGTTGGCGCCGAGCTTGGTCTTGTTGGGCGTACCGTCGGCGGCAATCAGCGCGGCATCGACGGCGCGCTGGTCGAAGGCATCGAGACCCACGACGGCATCGGCGCACTCGTTGTTGACATGCTCGACGGCCTGCGAAACGCCCTTGCCCAGGTAGCGACCCTTGTCGCCATCGCGCAGCTCACATGCCTCAAAGGCGCCGGTCGAAGCGCCCGAAGGCACCATCGCGCGACCGAAGCTACCGTCCTCGAGCACGACCTCGACCTCGACGGTGGGGTTGCCGCGGCTGTCAAGCACCTCACGACCGTAGACGTCCAAAATGTCACTCATGTTGTCTCCCTCTCACTTGGAAACGTAGTTGATGCAAGCGACTGGCCGACTGTGCACCGTCGGTGCGTCTCCGTAAGTTAGCCTTGTCGCACTTTTTGCATTATGCCCTAAGTTAGCCGAGGGATACACTTGTTTTTCGAAAAATTTAGAGGGAACGATGAGGCGTGTCAGCCCGTCGTTCCCGCAGTCTTACTCCCCTGCCTTTGCTGCGTCCCACAGGTCGTTGAGCCCATGGGTCGAAAGCTCGGCAAGATCAACGTGGGCATCGGCCGCCATCTGTTCCATCGCAGCCCAGCGACGGCGAAACTTGGCCGTGCTCGCGCGCAGGGCGCTCTCGGCGTCGATACCCTCCTTGCGCGCGACGTTGACCAGGGCAAAGAGCAGATCGCCAAACTCCATTTCGCGCTCGGGCGAGCCAGGGGCCTCGGCCTCAAACTCGGCACGCTCCTCGGCAACCTCGTCCCACACGTCCTGGACCGTCTCCCACTCAAAGCCTACGGCGGCCGCCTTGCGTGACACCTTCTGCGCCTGCATCAACGCCGGCAGATGCGTGGGCACGCCATCGAGCAGACCCTCGGGCGCGGCCTCGCCCGCCGCCACGGCCTTGTCCTTGGCGGCTTTCTCGGCAAGCTTGACCTCGTCCCAAATCTTGAGCACCTCGTCGGAGCTCTCGGCATCCGCATCGCCAAACACGTGCGGGTGGCGGCGAATGAGCTTGGCGTCGATATCGCGCGCCACGTCGGCCAGCGTAAACTCGCCGGCGTCGGCAGCAATCTGCGCATGCAGCACGACCTGCATGAGCACGTCACCCAGTTCCTCGCGCAGGTGAACCGCGTCGTCCGCCTCGATGCAGTCGAGCGCCTCGTAGGCCTCCTCGATCATGTTCTTGCCGATGCTGCGGTGCGTCTGCTCGCGGTCCCACGGGCAGCCATCGGGCTGACGCAGACGCCAGATGGTCTGCACCAGATGCTGCAGCTCGGCCGACGCGTCTATCAGCGTGGGCAGATCGCGCGAGCCCTCGGCATTTTGCTGAGCCATATGCTGCGCCATGGTTAGTCCTCCTCCAGGATCACGTGGCGGAACGCGCCGCCCTCGTAGATGCCGTAGCTGTGCGAGCCGTCCTTGGGGATGCTCACGCTGCCGGGGTTGAAGAGCCACAGGCCCGGGTGCGCGGCGCTTTCCTCGTTGACCTTGATGTGCGTGTGGCCGTAGACGAGCGCGGAGCCCTCGGGCAGCGCGGGCGCGTGGTCGACGCTGTTGTGCATGCCGGCGCCAAAGACATGGCCGTGCGTCAGGAACAGCTCGCGGCCGGTCTCGTCAAACAGCGTGGCGTAGTCGGCCATGACGGGGAAGTCGAGGACCATCTGGTCGACCTCAGCGTCGCAGTTGCCGCGCACCGCGATGATACGGTCGGCTAGGGCGTTGAGCAGCGGAATCACGCGCTTGGGAGCATAGTCGCGCGGCAGGTCGTTGCGCGGACCGTGATAAAGCAGGTCGCCCAGCAGGACGATGCGGTCGGGCTGCTCGGACTCAATGGCGGCGCAGAGGCGCTCGGTCCAGTATGCCGAGCCGTGGATGTCGGAAGCGATGAGGTATTTCATGGTGGTCCTTTCGGTGAGGTTGATGGGGTGGGTGTGGCGCGTCGCCGACCGTGTCACTCAAATTGCAGAGCCGCGGCTTGTGCTGCCTGCATCACGCGCTGGAGCGGCACACCGTGCTCGCGGGCAAGGCGGGCGCAGTCCTCGTACTCGGGCGCTGCACGCTCGCTGCCGTCGGGCAGGGTGGCCACCTTGACGGACACCTCGCCCCATGGCGTCGTCACCTGCTCAAAGCGGCGTGGCAGGCAAACGCGTTCCATGACCTGGCGACGGATGCCATTGGTCGTGGTTTCCAAAAAGATGATCGTCTGCAGGCGCTCGATGTCCTCGTGGGCGCAGATTACCTGCAGCTGCCAGCCGGGGCGGCCTTTCTTGCAATAGACGGGCAGCCAGTGCACCTCGCGCGCACCCGCCTCGCGCAGGCGGTCGGCGGCGTAGGCAAGCACCTCGGGCGACGCGTCATCGATATCGCATTCCAGCTTGACGATAGTCTCGGGCGCATCGGTCTCGCGGGACAGCGGGGATGTGCTATCGCATTGCATACGGTCCGGATCCTTTCCGCACGGGCTCGTTTTGTTCACCCAAACGCTAGCACATCGCAGGCGGTGCAGGGGCGACGTCATGGGATAGGTGCGACTTTTGCTGGGCGCAAGTGCTGGCGCGCTCCAACGCCGGCCCGCTTCACTCAAACGTGTACGTCAGCCTCCAAACATGTCATTTTTTGCAGCTTTTGGAGGCTGATGTACATGTTTTGAGAGCGCAAGCGAGGCCGCACCGCGCGTCGCGCAGCCTTTCCAATCGATTTCGACCCCCCGCGTGCCCGGCGTGTTGAGAGCTGCGCCATTACAATGAAGCGGATTCGCTTGACGCAAAGGAGCCGCCATGTCTGCTTGCCCGCTGATCGATTGCCATACCCACACCTCGTTTTCGGACGGGCACGCCTCGTTTGAGGACAACGTCCGCGCCGCTGCTGCGGCCGGTTGCCGCGTCATGGTCTCGACCGATCACCTTACCCTGCCCGCCAGCATGGATTCCAATTGCGAGGTACAGGTTGTCGAGAGCGACCTGACGGCGCATCGACTGGCATTTGAGGACGCCCGCAAGCTTGCCGCGCAGATCGCGCCGGATCTCGAGCTTATCTATGGCTTTGAATGCGATTGGTACGAAGGCTGCAAGCCTTTGGTTGAGCGCTGGTCCGAAGGCGCCGTGGTACGCCTGGGCAGCGTGCACTGGATTGGCAACCCCGGCGATATCATGGCCGGTGCCGCGGGTACGGCGGGAACGGAAAACGTCGCTCGCCCCGATACACCCGATTCCCTTTGCGGTTGGATCGACGACGACACCGACCTGCACGTTTGGGAAAACCTGGGCGTGCGCGGCGTGTGGAAGCGCTATGTCGATGACTGGTGCCGCGCCTGCGAGAGCCCGCTTAACTTTGATGTGATGGCTCATCCCGACCTGGTCATGCGCTTTTCGAAGGAAGGCTTTGCGCCCGATTTTGACCCCGCGCCGTTCTGGGGGCAGATGGCAGAATGCGCACACGACACGAATCGGCGCGTTGAGGTCTCGACTGCCGCGCCGCGCAAGGGGCTCGACGACTACTACCCCGCGACCGGCCTCTTGCGCTGCTTTGCCCATGCCGAGGTGCCCATTACCTTTGGCTCGGACGCACACCGCGCCTGCGACATCTGCTGGAACATCCGCGAGGCCCAGGCGCACGCCTACGACTGTGGCTATCGAACCTTCGACATCCCCCACGCCACCGGCGAATGGGAATCCACACCCCTCGCCTAACTAGTCGTTTAAGAACGTCCCCAATGACTAGTGACGGCGAGCGTTGAGTTCGCCGGCAAGCTCGTCGAGGGTGATACCGTAGCGCTCAAGGGTTACGAGCAGGTGGTAGATCAGGTCACCGGCCTCGTAGCGGATGTGATCGTGATCGTTATCCTTGCAGGCCATGATCACCTCGCTCGACTCCTCGGCAAGCTTCTTGAGCAGCTCATCCTCGACGTCGGTCAGCAAACGAGCGGTATAGCTCTCCTGCGGCGATGCTTCACGACGACCGTGAATCACCTCGGCCAGGCCCGTCAGCGTCTCACCGATATTTCCATCCTGAACGTTTGCGGTGCGCACACCCATAGTTCAATCCTTTCTGGTGGCCGAGCGTCTAATCGAGCGCCCGCCCTACGCGAGTTTCTTAAAGAAGCAGGTACGGTTGCCGGTATGGCAGGCCGGACCCGGCGAGTCGACCTTGACCAGCAGCGTATCGCTATCGCAGTCGGCCCAGAGCTCCTTGACCTCCTGCATGTTGCCGCTCGTCGCGCCCTTGTTCCAGAGCTCCTGGCGACTGCGGCTCCAAAACCACGTGGTACCGGTCTTGAGCGTCAGCCCCACCGATTCCTCGTTCATCCAAGCAACCATAAGCACCTCGCCGGTGTCATATTGCTGAACCACACAAGGAATCAATCCTTTGGCGTCGTATTTAAGATCCGCTGGAGTAGTAATTTCTCTCATTTCAATTCCCCAATTTAAACATCGCCGGTCGGCGAGGGTTGTCCAGGTGCCCGAGATTCCGAGCGACAAGCCCGACGACGCGTACTTAAG
The DNA here is from genome assembly GCA_902496005.1 of uncultured Collinsella sp. GTDB lineage: Bacteria > Actinomycetota > Coriobacteriia > Coriobacteriales > Coriobacteriaceae > Collinsella. The sequence goes on along the minus strand of CABUZI010000042.1, from coordinate 5,971 downwards.
TACGCGAGGAGGGTTGGAGCCGGAAGGTCGGGTGCCTGGACAAGCCGCAGCATTAGAAGTCCAATCTCACAGGAATGCCCTGTGAGGCCATATACTCTTTGACTTCGCGAATGCTGAAGGTTCCAAAGTGAAAGACGCTCGCCGCCAGTACGGCATCGGCCTCGCCCTCGATCACACCCTCGGCAAAATGCTCGAGCGTACCCACGCCGCCGCTCGCAATAACGGGAATCGGCACCGCGCGCGCCACGGCGCGGGTGAGCGCCAGGTCAAAGCCGGCCTTGGTGCCGTCGCGATCCATGCTGGTCAGTAGGATCTCGCCGGCACCGCGACGAGCCGCCTCCTCGGCCCACGCCACCGCGTCGATACCCGTGGCGTTGCGGCCGCCCGCGGTAAAGACCTCCCACTTGTCGGCTCCCGGCTCACCAGGCAAACCAACACGCTTGGCATCGATCGCCACGACCACGGCCTGGCTGCCAAACGCCGCGGCGGCCTGGCTGATCAACGACGGGTCGCGCACGGCGGCAGAGTTAAGCGACACCTTGTCGGCGCCGGCGGCAACCATGGTCCGCATGCCCGCCAAGTCGCGAAAGCCGCCGCCCACGGTATAGGGAATGGCCAGCTCCTCAGCAGCATGCGCCGCCATCTCGATAGTCGTCGCACGGTTGTCGCTTGTGGCGGTAATGTCCAGGAAGACGACCTCGTCCGCACCCTCGCGGTCGTAGGCGCGGGCCAGCTCCACCGGGTCGCCAGCATCGCGCAGGCTCACAAAGTTGACGCCCTTGACCACGCGGCCGTCCTTAACATCCAGGCAGGGAATCACGCGTTTGGTAAGCATGGGCTACTCCTCCCCTCGGACGGCGTCCAGTGCCTGGGCCAACGTAAAGTTGCCCTCGTAGAGCGCGCGACCGGTAATGGCACCTTCAATCGCGTCCTCACCCACCGCGGCCAGTGCGCGGATGTCGTCGAGCGTCGAGATGCCGCCCGACGCCACGACGGGAAAGCCCGCGACCTCGGCCACGTGGCGATACGTCGCCACGTCGATGCCCGTCTGCATGCCGTCGCGCGCGATGTCGGTGTACACCAGGTGCTTGAAGCCCAGCTCGGTGAGCTGTGCCACGGCATCGTCGAGTGACACGCCCGCGCCATCACGCCAGCCGTTCACCTTGACCTGACCGTCGCGCGCGGCGATGTCTGCCACCAGCAACTCACCAAAGCCTTGGGCCGCCACCTCGGCAAAACCCGGCTCGGTCACGAGCACCGTGCCCAGTGCGATGCGACGCGCGCCGTAGCCGGCCAGCTCGTCGATGCGTGCAAGCGAGCGAACGCCGCCGCCCACGTCCACAGACAGACCGTCGATGCCGCAGATGCCCTTAATCGCCGCCGAGTTGGCAGCGCACGTGTCCTCGTCCTCGCCAAAGGCAGCAGACAGGTCGACGACGTGCACCCAGCTCGCACCCTGCTCGGCAAATGAGCGGGCGACTGCCACGGGGTCGTCGGAATATACCTTGCAGCGGCTGCGGTCACCGCGCTCCAGGCGCACGACCTTGCCGCCGATCAGATCGATTGCGGGAAACAGGATCATCGGCCGGCCTCCTCGACGATGTTGACGAAGTTCTTAAGGATGCGCTGACCCAGCGCGGAGGATTTCTCGGGATGGAACTGGCAGCCCCACACGTTGCCGTGACGCACGATGCACGGGAAGCTCCGCGTATAGTGCGTGCGCGCCAGCACATCGGCGGCATCGGCATCGTCGGCCACCGCGTAGCTGTGGGTGAAGTACATGTTGGCACCCTCGGCAAAACCAGTAAGCAGCGGATCGGCCGCGCCGGCGGGCGTCATGTGCACCTGGTCCCAGCCCACGTGTGGCACCTTCAGGCGGCTCGACTCCAGGCGCGTGCACGAGCCGCGCATAATGCCCAGGCCATCGACCCAGGGGCCACCGACCTGCTCGGAGGCATCGTCGTCCGCGTCCGCGCCCTCGTCCGCCGGCACGCCCTCGTCGCCACGCTCAAAAAAGAGCTGAAGGCCCAGGCAGATGCCGAGCAGCGGAGTTCCGGCGGCAACGGCGTCGAGCACCGCGTCCGCCTCGCCGCTCTCGCGCATAAAGGCGATCGCGTCGTAGAACGCGCCCACGCCCGGGATGACCAGGCCGTCGGCGTTGCGGATCTGCTCCGGATCGTCCGACGTGCAGGCGGCAGCACCGGCGCGCACGAGCCCGCGCACGACGCTCGACAAGTTGCCCTTGTGGTAGTCGACCACCACGATCTTCGGTTCGCCCACGCGACCCTCCCTTATCTCATTCAAAACCTGCCAAAAAGGGACAGGTTTATTTTGGTCGGTCAAACGTTCACCCACCGTATGAGACAGCATTTCCGCAGATAAAACCTGCCAAAATAAACCTGTCCCTTTTTGGCAGGTTACAGTGAGCCCTTGGTGCTGGGGATGCCCTGCACGCGGGGATCGAGCTCGCAGGCGTGGCGCATCGTGCGGCCCACGGCCTTAAAGGCGGCCTCGATAATGTGATGCGAGTTGCCGCCAGCCAGCTCGCGCACGTGCAGCGTGAGTTTGGCGTCGCGCGCGAAGGCATAGAAGCACTCGACGGCCAGCTCGGTATCGAAACTGCCCACGCGCTCAGTCGGCACGGGCAGCTCGCAGTAGGCCTGCCCGCGACCAGAAATGTCCACGGCGGCCATCACGAGCGTCTCGTCCATGGCGATCACCGCATCGGCAAAGCGCGTAATGCCCGCCTTGTCGCCCAGCGCCTGGCAAAACGCCTCGCCCAGCACAATACCTGTGTCCTCGACGGTATGGTGCGCGTCGACCTCCACGTCGCCTACCGCATGCACCGTCAAATCAAACAGCCCATGGCGACCAAAGGCGTTGAGCATGTGGTCGAAAAACGGCACGCCGGTCGAGATATCGCACGTACCGGTTCCATCCAGGTCGAGCTTGACGACAATATCGGTCTCCCCCGTCTTACGGGTTACCTCGGCATAACGGCCCATCTACATCTCCTCCTTCACCAGCGCGGCAAACGCAGCCAGCACCTCGTCGTTTTCCCGCGGCGTACCCACGGTAATGCGCAGACAGTCCGCGAGCCCCGGCGCATAGCTAAAATCGCGCACCAAAATCGAATACTCATCACGCAGACGCTCGCGCACGCGCGTGGCATGCGGCGTGCGCACGAGCACAAAGTTCGCCGCGCTCGGCCACGCCTCCACGGGCAGGCTCTCGGCAGCCATCGCGCGCAGGGCGCACAGCTCGCGCTCGCGCTCGGATGCGACCTGCGCCACCACGGGCGCATAGGCATCACGGGCACGCACGCAGGCAAGCGCGGCGGCCTGGCTCAGCACGTTGACCGAATAGATCTGGCGAATCGCCGCGAACACCTCGATGACCTCGGGCGCCGCGATCACGTAACCCAAGCGTGCGCCGGCGGCGCCAAACGCCTTGGACAGCGTATGCAGAATCACCAGGTTGGAATGCTCGGCGATAAGGCCTTGCGCCGTGGTGGCCGCGCCAAACGAATCGTCGGCAAACTCAACGTAGGCCTCGTCGACCATGACCATGCCGGGACACGCATCGCACAGGGCCGCGACAAAGTCGAGCGGCGCCACGTCGCCCGTGGGATTGTTGGGCGAGGTCACGATCGCCAGGCTGCACTCGGGCGCCGCCGCAAGCACGGCTGCCTGGTCGAGCTCAAAGCTCGCCGGGTCGCGCCACACGTCACGCACCTCGGTCTGGCACAGAGACGCAAAGAAGGCATATTCGCTAAAGCACGGCGGGCAGTTGAGCAGGGTCCTCCCCGCGCCGCCAAACGCCAGCAGATAGTTATAGAGCAGCTCGTCGCCGCCGTTTCCCACGCAGATGTTCTCGCGCGTCACGCCATGCCAGGCAGCAAGCTCGTCGCGCAGGTCGTTCGACATGGGATCGGGATAGCGGTTGAGCGGCGTGGCAACCAGGGCCGCGTCGACCGCCTCGCGCACGCCGGTCGGCGCGGGATAGGTGTTCTCGTTGGCCGAAAGGTTGATGCGCGTAGGCGTAAAGTTGGGATCGTAGGGCTCGATACCGGCCAAGTAGGGCTGGACGAGCTCCTTCATGCGCGGCGTAAGTTCGGCCATATTAGGCCTCCTCGACGACCGCGCCAGCGCCATCCACGCCCGCAGCCGCCAGGTCCACGCCCTCGGCAACCGTCACGGTCGTATCGCCCGGCCAGGCAACCTTAGTCAGGTCGGCCGCGGCCAGAGACTCGGCACTCACGGCATCCTCGCCCTGCTCCAACACACGGCGACGCAGAGCGGCGGAAAGCGCGTGCGCCCACAGGCCCTCGGCCTCGGCGAGGCGCTGCGTAGCGGGAGCGTCGGAGAGCAGGCCCTCGGGCGTATAGCAAATAACACTCGAGCGCTTGACGAACTCCTCGACCGAAAGCGGGTTTGAGAACATGGCCGTGCCGCCGGTCGGCAGCGTGTGGTTGGGGCCGGCAACATAATCGCCAAGCGGCTCGGAGCTCCAAGCGCCCACAAAGATGGCACCGGCGTTGCGAATGCCGCCAAGCAGGCCCATCGCATCCTTGCAGTGCAGCTCAAGGTGCTCGGGCGCCACGGTGTTCACGGCCTCGACGGCGGCAGCCATATCGGCGGCCACCACGATGGTGCCTTCGTTGTCGAGCGAAGCGCGCGTGATCTCGGCACGCGGCGACTGCGCCACCAGGATGTCGATGCCAGCCTCGACCTCGCGCGCAAACTGTTCGTCGCAAGTCACCAGATAGCATGCTGCCAGCGGATCGTGCTCGGCCTGGGCCATCAGGTCTGCCGCGACCACCATAGGCTTGGCCGTGGCGTCGGCCAGCACGCAGACCTCGGAGGGACCGGCGACCATGTCGATTCCCACATCGCCCGAGACAATCTGCTTGGCAGCGGCAACAAAAGCGTTGCCCGGACCGGTGATTTTATCGACACGCGGAATGCTCTCGGTACCGTACGCCAGCGCGGCCACGGCCTGAGCGCCACCCACCATATAGATTTCGTCCACGCCGCCGAGCTTGGCTGCCGCGAGCGTGTAGGGACTGATCAGGCCGTCTTTTTGCGGCGGGGTCACCATAACCACGCGCTTGACGCCGGCGACCTTGGCGGGAATGGCGTTCATGAGCACGGTGGAGGGATATTGCGCGCGGCCGCCCGGTACATAGATGCCGGCCGCCGCGAGCGGGGTCACCTTAACGCCGAGCATCGTCCCGTCCGGGCGCGTGGTAAACCAACTCTGCTCGACCTCGCGCTGGTGGAACTCACGAATCTGGCGCGCGGCCTTCTCGAGCGCCGCGACAAAAGCGGGATCGAGGCCTTCGAGCGCGGCATCGATCTGCTCCTGCGGCAGGCGGAAGCTTTGCAGCTCAACGCCGTCAAAACGCTGGCAGTAATCGCGCACCGCGGCATCGCCGTTGACGCGCACGTTGGCCACGATATCGTGGGCGGCGTCGACGATGTTTTGCGGCAGCACACCCTTGCGGTTGAGCTGGTTGGTAACGAGGCGCTCACCGGGAGCAAGCTTGATGGTCTTCATATCGGTATCCCCTATCGGTCGAGGTTGTGTTCGAAAAACGAGAGGCCGGGCGGCGGCGCCAATCGGCCCGCAGCCCGTACGTTGGGGCGCCCGTGCGCGCTCGCGCTATTGTGCCGAGCCCGCGACGGGCTCAAAATGCTTGTCCTTCACGGCCGCCGCCAAGCGATCTGCCAGATTGCGCACGCGCGGATCAAGGCGCGCAGCACCCGGGTTGACGAAGAAGCGGGCCGTGCAGTCCATGATGCGGCCGGTGATGACCAGGTCGTTGTCGCGCAGGGTAGCGCCCGTTGCGGTAATGTCCACGATGCGGTCGGTCATGCCGACGATGGGTCCCAGTTCGATGTTGCCGTGCAGTGAGACGATATCGGCATTCACGCCGCGCTCGGCATACCACGCGCTCGCGATGCGCGGG
>CABUZI010000041.1 GCA_902496005.1 uncultured Collinsella sp. | reverse complement strand
GCCATGGCGGCGCCGCTCGCCACAAACAGGTGAGCGTTTTGGGGCACGATACGGTGCTCCTCGTCCAGGTTGAGCGTGAGGTAGAAGCGGTGGCGCAGCTCGGAGAGGTACTGCAGCGGGCCGCCCAGGAAGGCGACGTTGCCGCGGATGGGACGGCCGCATGCCAGGCCCGAGATGGTCTGGGTCACGACAGCCTGAAAGATGGAGGCAGCCACGTCCTCGGGGCGGGCACCTTCGTTGAGCAGCGGCTGGACGTCGGTCTTGGCAAAAACGCCGCAGCGGCTGGCGATGGGATAGATGGTGGTGGCGTTGGCCGCGAGTTCGTTAAGGCCGCTGGCGTCGGTGTGCAGCAGAGTAGCCATCTGGTCGATGAACGCGCCCGTGCCGCCGGCGCAGGTGCCGTTCATGCGCTGCTCGATGCCGTTGTCGAAGTAGATGATCTTGGCGTCCTCTCCGCCCAGCTCGATGGCGACATCGGTGGCCGGGATGAGGGTCTCGACGGCACGCTTGCTGGCGATGACCTCCTGGACAAACTCCAGGTCGAGCCACTGGGACAGCAGCAGGCCGCCCGAGCCGGTAATGGCGCAGGTCATCTGGGCCGTCGGCAGCACGGTCGCAGCGCCCTCGAACAGGTCGCGGGCGCAGGCACGGACGTCGGTGTGGTGGCGCTGGTACTTGGCGTAGACGATCTGGTTGTCGTCGTTGAGCACGGCGAGCTTAACGGTGGTGGAGCCCACGTCGATGCCCAGGTGCAGATTGCCACGAGCGTTCTCGGGGTTGAAGATCGCGCCTTCGGGGGCCTGGGCGGCGGCTACGGGCTCAGCGGCGGTGGCGGGCTCGCTGACGACGGACGTCTCCCCTGCCACGTTCTTGGCATCGGCAACTGCCTCGGCAACTTTCTCGGCAGCCGCGGTCGCGGCCTTCTGCGCGGCGTCCACCACGGCGGGCGCGGCCTCGCGTGCGGCAGCGACCACACGGTCTTTAATGCCCTCGACGAGTTTGCTCATTGTCTCTCCTCTTAGTTGTTGGACTCGACGGTTGCGGTGGTGTCGACCGCGTCCTCGAGCTGCAGGTTCAATAGCTTCATGCCGTATTCCGGCACGTTGATATCGATGGGTTGGCCATACAGGTCGCCGGGGCGCACAAAGGCGATAACCGTCATAATGCGCGCCATGGTCTCGGGCGATTCAGAAAGGTCACGCTCAAACCAACGCTGGATCATGCCGACCTCGGCACTCACGACATAGGTGACGTAGTAGTCAAAGAAGGTGCCCAGCGCCAAGCCCAAAATGCCCGTCTGTGCGCGCGGCACCACGGCCTCGCGTGCGGTATCGATGATCTTTTTAATAAAGGCGGGGTCGCCGCCCGGGCCCAGCAGCGATCCGATTAAATCGCGGTTGGCCGCAAGGTAGCGCAGCAACTCAACCGAACCGGGTGCCGGCTCGAGCTCATCGATGTTGTGATAGAGATCGGGCAGCTGAGCTGCGGTGATGAGCTCAATGCGCTCACGGATCTCGGCCAGCAAGCCGTCCTCGATTTGATTGATAAAGTCGGGGATATCGCGGTAGTGCGAATAGAACGTGCGGCGCGTAAGGCCAGCGCGCTCGGTGAGCGACGCGACGTTAATGCGCGAAAGGTCGCCGCTTTCGGCAAGCTCGCTGGCAAGCGCCTGGCGAAGGGCACGCTGTGAGCGAAGGGACCGGCGGTCGCATTTCTCGAGCTGGGACAAGCGTCCTCCTTGTTACTCAGACTGTGCGCTATTGCACAGTGCGAGTATTATTGCACACCGTGTGCATCAACACGTAAAGGCAATATTTAGGATGTGACGAAGGGCAGTCCCTTTGTCACATTATTCGATGACGGTGCGGGAGTTTTGCTTGCGCATGGTGGCGAGCATATGCTTGGGAACGGCGTGGACCATGCAACTGCCGATGGTCACGCTCGCGGCGGCCTTGGCCGCGTCACTGCCGTTTTTGGTCGCGTAGCTGTGACGGAAACGCTTGAGCATGGCGATATCGTTGCCGCCGTCGCCGTAGACCGCGACCTCGTCCTCGGCAATACCGTAGTAGCCCGCCAGCCACGCCACGCTCTCGCCCTTGTTGCACGCCACGTCCGTGATCTCGAACATCACCGGATCGAACGGCGCGTTGACCACGCGGTCCGAGCGCTCGGCCAAATACGCCTTAAGGTCGCGCTCCAGCTCGGGCGAGATCACACGGCAGTTGATCTTGCACACATCGTGGCGCAGAATGTCACCGATCGACTGGTCGAAATACTGTTCCTCGTGATACCCGCCACGTGCACGCATGCCGCGCATCACGATGCGCTTGATAGGACTGTCCTTTTTAAAGCCCGCCTGATGCATCTCGAACGAGCCGCTCGAGAACATGCCATCGGGCGTGGAGCAATCAAAGCAAATGTCCGGGAACTCCTTGAGCAGCTCCTCGGTGATCTGCGGATCGATGGTCCAGGTCTTGAGCACCTCGCCATGACTGTCGCGCACGATGGAGCCGTTAGAGCAGCAGGCATCGAGCGCCAGGCCCGTAAAGCCATGCTCGCCGACCGGCAGCGTCGAGCGCCCGGTCGCGGGAACCACATGCAGGCCAGCCTCGGTCAGCTCGCGAATGGCACGGCGGATGGTCCCATCCGCTTCGTGCAGGGCATTCAGCAGCGTTCCGTCTAAATCACTCGCGAACATCTTGATCATGGGCATGCCTCTCCTTCGTCTGCACGATATTGTAGACGAAGGTGAGGCATGCCCAGACAATGGCGTCCCGGCGCGGCGGAACAATGCTTCCGCAAATCCACGGTGTCCCTGCGCCTTAAGACAATTGCCACAAGCGACTTTTCAGCCGATAAAACTGCACCGTAGTCAACGTCAGTACCGCCAACATTCCTGCGAATACAATCGCCGGAGCCCATCGATCATATGCGAGCCCGTAAACCAATTGGCCAATAGGCGTTGCACAGGAAAGCATCATATAAACGAGTGCCAGCACTTTTCCGCAGAGTTCCTTTGGCGCTGACCGCTGAACAAATGAAACGATTTCAACCGATGTAATGCTTGCCCACGCCATGACCCATGCCGAGCCGGCCGCAAGCGCGGTAAACGCAAATTCATCAGGACCGCTCAGTAGCGTGACAATAATCGGTACGACTCCAAAACAGATCATCGCAACATATCGACATATGCCCTTGAAGGAAAAACGATGCGGCCAAATACCGACCAAACCACTGCCGACAAGACCGCCCAAGCCCATAGCCACCTCAATAATCCCAACAAAGGATGACTGTATTCCGAGATGCTTTGAAACAACAATGGGAGCACCAATCGTTAACCCAACTAACGCAAGGTTCAAAATAGCCGCAAGCAAAAACACAACGAGCAATGATGCGTTTTGAACCAGGTACCGAATCGACTCCCGGAAATCGCTTCGGCATGTCGAGCAAGTCGTACTGTCCCCTGTCATTCCAAATGAGGCATATCGCTTGAGTGTGCCCCCGAACAGCAGGGCTGACATCGCAAACGTCAACGCCGCGGTTTCGCATAGAGCATCGATACCAAAGCACCCATAGACTGCCGTCCCGACTACAGGCCCCAAGATATTGCTCGCCATGGTTACCTGCGAGACCAACGCTGTGGCACGCTCAACTTTTTCTTGGCCCATCATGTGCACCGTCTCAATTTGAAGCATCGGTTTCAGCAGCGATTGGATGCCATATTGGACGCAAAGCATTGCTGCCACGACAACGGCAAGAGGCAGCGAACGCTTCATAGGGATAAACAACAGCGATGCAGCCATCAGAACAATGCCGAGCATCACAAGAACCCCGCGATGTCTCCCACGATCCGCCAAGATTCCGCCAGCCGGAGTCGCAAGCACGCCCGGCACGAACGCTATCGCCGCGACGGCACCATATAACGTTGATGAGCCGCTGCAGTCGAACAAGTAAAGCGGGCACGCAAAGCACAGTGCCGACAACATCGAATACGCGCACAGCTGTGCAACAAGAAGACCGAAAAGCCTGATAGATTGCACTGTTTTTTGCGTCAACGAGACGCTACTCCTCCGCATTCCAGCCATAAGCCTGCCCCCTATACATACCATTAGTATGTATTTAATGACTTGAAAAGGGCAGCCGTGGCTACCCTTACAAATCAATTACATACCGTCAGTATCTATATTACCACCCAGCACGGTTCCATACGTCCCATATCTGAGCCGTTGTCTGGAGCACTTCATTACCCAAATCGAGCCCCACCGCGGCCGCCATCTGCGCCAAACATTGCGCGCGAGCGAGCATTCGACCCTTGTTCTCAAGCGGACGGAACAGCGGCAACAGCCAAAGATTCGCCAACAACGATACCGCCTCCGCCGCTTCGCGTGGGCATGCACACGCAATGGAGCCGTCGGCGATGCCCTCCTCGATCACTGGCAGGAGATAGCCATCGGCCGACTCGTCAAACGAACCTTGGTACTGCATCGCCAGCAGCCGCGAGCTTTTTACCGGATCTGCCGCAGGATGCATGCGAGCCCATAGATCGATTTGCGGAACGACGGACTCGGGCGCATAAAGTCGTTTGAGCTTTTGGGCTCCCGTCATATTGCCAGCACCGAGTGTCGCGCGGCGGCGCTCAACAATCGGAGCCATTGCCCGATCAAATGCGGCGTTGAAAATCTCTTCTTTGCTCTTAAAGTGATGATAGATAGCACCCTTGGTCATGCCATCGAGGCGGTCGACGATATCTTGAATGCTCGTCCCCTCATAACCCTGTGCGCAGAATAGCTCCAGCGCCGCGTCGAGAATCTTCGCGACCGTCTCCTCGGGATATTTATTACGACCCATAATCCGTCCATCCGCAACGCAAGTCTTGTGCCTCATTGCAGCATTTTAACGTTGCGGATGACAGGTGGTCGATCCTACACCGCGGCGGGGCCGTGCTCGCCGGTACGGATGCGGATGACTTCTTCGACCGGCTCGACCCAAATCTTGCCGTCACCGACGGCACCGGTGCGGGCGGCGTTGCAGATGATGTCGACAATGCCGTCAACATGCTCATCGGCACAAATGAGCGTGAACTGCACCTTAGGGATCGTGTTGACAAGCAACTCGTTGCCGCGCACGTATTCCTTCCAGCCATGCTGCGCGCCGCAGCCCTGCACTTGGTTGATAGTCATGCCACGAACATCGGCAGCAAACAGCGCGTCTTTAAGAACCTCAAGCTTTTCGGCACGAACGATCGCCGTAATTTTCTTCATAGTGAATTCCTCTCTTATAAGAGTTGGTCTGACAGAACGTTAGAAACCGCTAGTCCAGACCACTAAACGAGGGATACGCACTTTCGCCGTGCTGACTCGCATCCAGGCCCAGCGCCTCGTCGGCCTCGTCCACGCGCAGGCTGCCGTGGAACAGCGCCTTGACCACCGCGGCGATCACCAAGTCGAGCACCAGTACAATAGCGACCGTCACCACAATGCCCAAAATCTGCGAGATGAGCAGCGAGACATCGCCCGTGTAGAACAGGCCGCCCTTACCGGTCCACGAGAGCTCCGGCACGCAGAACAGCCCCGTGAGCACGCCGCCCAGGATGCCACCGATGCCGTGGCAGCCAAACGCGTCGAGCGCATCGTCGTAGCCAAATTTGGTCTTAAGATGGCTGATGGCCAGGTAGCAGACGGGAGATACGATCAGGCCCATGACCAGCGCCGCCCACGGCTCGACAAAGCCCGCACCCGGCGTGACCACCACAAGGCCCGCAACCAGACCGGTGCTGGCGCCCACCAGCGTGGGGCGACCGGTGTGCACGCGCTCGACGGCAAGCCACGAGACCATGCCCGCCGCGCTAGCCGTCACGGTGTTGAGGATGGCGAGTGCCGCCACGGCGTCGGCCTTAAACTCGCTGCCGCCGTTAAAGCCAAACCAGCCAAACCAAAGCAGCCCGGCGCCCAGCGCCACAAACGGCACGTTATGCGGGCGATAGCTCACCATGCCAAAGCCACGACGACGGCCGAGCATTAAGCAGAGAATCAGGCCCGTAAGACCGGACGAAATGTGCACCACGTCGCCGCCGGCAAAGTCGAGCGCGCCGATGATGTCGCCGATAAAGGAGCCCTCGCCGCCCCAAACCATGTGGGCGAGCGGCGCATAGACCACGAGCAGCCAAATGCCCAGGAAAGCCGTCATGGCACCAAACTTAACGCGGCCGGCCAGGCTGCCCGTGACGATAGCAGCAGTGATCATGGCAAATGCCATCTGAAAGGCGATGTTGATGATCTGAGGGTAGACGGCACCGTCCGCGGCATTGCCCTCGGCCGTCTGCAGCACCTGGCCGAGCACCGGCAGGCACAGCAGCTGGTCAAGGCCTCCAATAAACGGGTTGGAACCGTCGCCGCCGTAAGCCAGCGACCAGCCGGCAACAATCCACAGCACACCAACCAGGCCAATGGCGCCAAAGCACATGAGCATGGTGTTGATGACATTTTTGCGCCTGGACAGGCCGCCATAGAAAAACGCCAGACCCGGTGTCATTAAAAACACGAGCATGGTGCAGATGAGCATAAACGTTGTCGATCCCGTATCGAACATTCGCTCCCCCTTGATCGCATGAACGTTGTCGGCGCCCATAATGCGGCCGAGGGGCAACTGGTGTAGACCAGATGCGGCGTTGTTAAACGCTGCGTTGTCGAATGGAAACGGTGCCGCAATCTTGGAAACGGCGCGGCAACGGACGCGAAACGAACGGGAAATACGCGAGCAAGGGAGCCGTGAGCGCGCCCGTCCCGGCTAGCGCCGAAACAGCTCGTGGGCGCGGTCGCGGAGATTAGTTGCTCGAATGACACCTTCGTAGCGATTGATGCGCAGACGCGGGAAAGCGTTAAAGAAGCGTAGGTCGCGGCGGCTGAGTGACACGCTCGGCACCGGACGGCTCATGCGCTTGCCGGCAAGGCGACGACTGAGTGACGGACGCGGCATGCTCGGCGCGGCATCGGCCACGCGGCGGGCGGCAAGCGCCAGGCCGCGAGCACCATCCGAGATAAATGTCGGCATCGAAGCCTTCTCACGAAGGGCGTCGAGCGTCGCGTCGCCCAGCTCGGCCAGCCACGCGTTAACGGCACGGCTGCGGATATGCGTCTGTGCCACCGAGTCGATTGCCGAATCGGGAATACGTTCGAGCATAGAGTCGGACGCATCGGCAAGCGACTCGTTGATGCGGTCGGCAAGGTCAGCGCGCACACGCTCCAGCTGATCGGACAGGCGGCGCCAGCTAGCTAAAGAGCACACCGCGTCGACCATCATCGCGACCGCGACGATAAAGGCGGACAGCCGCACAATCAGCACCGGCAGATGGCCAAGCAGCCCCAGCAATGCCGGCTCCACTAAACGGCAAATGCACAATGCACCCAGGCCAAACGCGCATGCCCAGTACAGGCAGATGCGTCCATGCAGGTTAAACGGCAGGTGCGAATAGTCCCAAAAGCGAGCGCCCGTTGTTTTTTCCAATAGAAGGCCCACACTGTACTCGATTACGCTGCACACAAGCGCCGCGGCGACAAACTGGCTCGGGGCATCCGGAATCCCGCGCAACAAAAGCCAGCAGGCTATGCCGCCCACACCGTAGATAGGGCAACACGGTCCCAATAAAAATCCACTGTTGGCGAAGCGTCCGTGATTGAGCATGGCGCAGACCGTCGACTCCCACGCCCAGCCACAAACCCGTAGAAGGCAAACGAGAGCACCAGTGCCGAAAGCGGGCAGGTGGCAAGCGTCGCGCCGTCAAACGCCATATCAATCGCGGTTTCCACCGTCTACCCTCTCCTCTTTTCGCTCGATTCGCCACTCACGCCATCGTCCGCCCCGTCCTTACGCGGCAGGCGGCCGGCGACCGTCTCACGCAGAGCGCACCATTTATCTGCCAGGCACACAATCCATGCCTCACGACACGTCGGCGGCACCGGCACCAGCGGAAACATATGGCGCACGATAATATTCCGCTCGCGCGACGTCAGCTCAAAATCTTCCTCCGCACGCGCCAGGGCAAAAAACGGGTGGCGAAAGCCATGCAGCCGATGGCTTGGGTCGGGATCGTGCCAGTCATAGAGAAAGTAATCGTGCAGCAGGGCTCCGCGCAGCAACGAAGCACGGTCGACCGAAATGCCAGCACGGCCCAAGCGCTCGGCAAAGGACAGGCTCGCCCGCGCTACTGAAGTCACATGTGCATAGACCGTCACGTCGCCATGCTGGATAAACTCGTGCGTCAGGTCCAAGCGGCCCGCCTGGGCCAGCTGGCGGGCGGCATAGTCGACCTCGTGCGCGATTTTCTCGGCACGAACGGTATCGGACATGCTGCCTCCTTCCAGCGACTCACGGCGACAAGCCACGGCCTGTGCACAATCGATAAAAACATCATGGAACATATCAGTATGGCATCGGACAAAACGTTTTGCCCCACCAGTTGGCGAATTACCGCGCCGCCGTCACATATCAAACGCCAAAATGTGCGAGACTGTCTTGTGCAATTGTGTCGGCCGAGGGAGCGCCGGCGCACGATTCGCATGGAGTAACCCACAACGATGCTGCTTACGCAAACGACAACTCCCGAGGACGTCAAGGCTCTCGACCGCGCCGAGCTTCCGCTGCTCTGCGGCGAGATCCGTCAGGCAATCCTCGAAAGCTCCGCCGCCGTCGGCGGGCACGTTGCCCCCAACCTGGGCGTCGTTGAGCTTACGGTTGCGCTTCATCGCGTATTTAACTCCCCCATCGACAAGATTGTCTTTGACGTTTCGCACCAGACCTACGCCCACAAGGCGCTGACCGGGCGCGCGTACACTTATATCGATCCGGAGCGTTATGGCGAGGCTTCTGGCTTTGCCAATCCCGACGAGTCCGAGCACGACCTGTTCGCCATGGGCCACACCTCCACGTCGGTGAGCCTGGGCTGCGGCCTGGCGCACGCCCGCGATCTGGCGGGCGACAGCTACAACGTCATCACCATCATTGGCGACGGCTCGCTTTCGGGCGGCTTGGCGTTTGAGGGCTTTAACAATGCCGCCGAACTCGATAGCAACCTGATCATCATCGTCAACGATAACAACCAGTCCATTGCCGAGAACCACGGTGGCCTGTATCGCAATCTGGCCGAGCTGCGAGCCAGCAACGGTACCTGTGAGCGCAACGTTTTCCGCGCGTTGGGGCTCGACTACCGCTATCTGGACGCCGGTAACGACGTGTTGGCCCTCGTCGACGCGTTGCAGGAACTGCGCAATATCGATCATCCCATCGTGCTGCACGTCTCCACCGCCAAGGGCAAGGGCTTTGAGCCGGCCCAGAACGACCCCGAACGCTGGCATCACGTGGGTCCGTTTGACATGGCAACTGGGCGCAAGCTCTGCCCGGGCCATCCGAGCGAGCCTGCGCCGCGCACCTACGCCGACATTACGGACGAGGCGCTCAGCGCCGCCATCGAGCGCGATCCGCAGGTCGTTGGCATCACGGCCGCCACGCCCTACATCATGGGCTTTACACCCGAGCTTCGCGCTGCCGCCGGCAAACAGTTCGTCGATGTGGGCATTGCCGAGGAGCACGCCGTGACCTTTGCCACCGCGCTTGCGCGCTCGGGCGCCAAGCCAGTCTTTGGTGTGTACGGCACGTTTTTGCAGCGCGCCTACGACGAGCTGTGGCACGACCTGTGCCTCAACGACGCCCCCGCAACCATTTTGGTGTTTGGCGCGTCAATCTTTGGCACCACGTCCGAGACACACCTTTCGTTCTTTGATATTTCCATGCTGGGCGGTCTTCCCAACATGCGCTACTTGGCGCCGGCCTGCATGGAGGAATATCTGTCCATGCTGAGCTGGTCGCTCGACCACCGCGAGCATCCCGCGGCGATTCGCGTGCCTGGTATTGGCCTGGTGAGCCGTCCCGACCTTGCGCCCGCCGAAGACACCGACTACAGCGCCGTTCGCTACAACGTGGTGCGCCGGGGTCGCGACGTAGCAGTGCTCGCGCTCGGCGATTTCTTTGAGCTGGGCGAACGCGTGGCAAACCGCTTGGCTGCCGAGTACGGCATCGAGGCCACGCTCGTCAACCCGCGCTTTGCAACCGAGCTCGACCGCAAGTTCCTCGATAGCCTTGCCGCCGAGCATCGCGTTGTCGTCACCCTCGAAGACGGCATCTTGGACGGCGGCTGGGGCGAGCGCGTGGCATGTTATCTGGCCTGCACGCCTGTGCGCACGCGCACCTTCGGTATCGCCAAGGGCTTCCCCGACCGCTACGACCCCAACGAGCTGCTGGCGCAATCCGGCATGACGGTCGAGAACATGGCCGCCGAAGCGGTACGTCTGCTGAACGAGTAGAAAAACCTCCGCAAGAAAAGCACCCCTGCGGAGGTTTTTATTTTCGCGACGCGATTATCTCAATCTGTAACATCTAGGGTCCGAATTTCCGTCTAACTGTTACAGATCGAGACAAAACAGCAAGTCATGGTCGGTGCGAAAAACGAATAGCCGTTCATACGCGGTCTCCTTACTTATATATGCGTCGCGTTGCCGCCATTATAGCGACCGCTGCGAGCGATCATGCCGTCGGCAAAACGCTATCTCAGCCATAATAATCGACGTTTCCCCAGGTAAAACCTACCAAAATAAACCTGTCCCTTTTTGGTAGGCACAATAACCCATAAGGTAAGTATGTTTCTGAGTTATTTCGTGTTGACCCATTTGAGCGCGATAGGGTATAACTCTACTCAACCGCTAGGGATTTTATTGAGAAAGGTGTTCTACCATGAGCAAGAACCTCTCCCAGCAGGTCGTTCTCGACCGCCGCGGCTTCGTTGCCGCCACCTTCGCAACCGTCGCCGGCCTTGGTCTTGCCGGCTGCTCCGACACCAGCGCCGAGGCCGACAAGGGTTCCGCCGCCGGCTCCTCCAAGGGCTCCGAGGATACCGAGGTTTCCGCCACGCTCGATGCCAAGGCATTCGACAAGCTCGTCGGCAACGGTCCCAAAGCCGATAACGACGCCATCGCCGCCAGCACCTGGGCGACGGCCGTTAAGAACGCCGGCGTCTTTAAGATCGGTGGCGTTCAGACCTCTACGCTCTTCTCCCTCCTCAACGAGAAAGACGGTCAGACCCGCGGCTTCGACGCCGGTATCGCACAGCTCCTGTCCAACTACATTCTGGGCGAGAACAAGGTCGAGATCACCCAGGTGACCTCGGACACGCGCGAGTCCGTCCTGCAGAACGGCCAGGTCGACGCCGTCTTTGCCACCTACACCATCACTGACGAGCGCAAGAAGCTCGTCTCCTTTGCCGGTCCCTACTACTACACCCAGCAGGCTATCCTGGTGCTCGCCGATAACGACGACATCAAGAGCGTCGACGACCTTGCCGACAAGAACGTCGCCGTCCAGTCCGGCTCCAACGGCCCCGCCATCCTGGAGGAGTTCGCCCCCAAGGCCAGCCAGCAGGAGTTCAAGACCGATGAGGAGGCCCGCCAGGCACTTCAGCAGGGCCGCGTTGACGCCTACGTCATCGATAACAACATGCAGCAGAGCGCCCTGGTCCGCGAGCCCGGTAAGTACAAGATCGCCGGCAAGCCCTTCGGCAGCAAGGAGCCCTACGGCATCGGCCTGCCGCTCGATTCCGACGGCGTCGCCTTTGTCAACGACTTCCTTAAGAAGATCGAGGACGATGGCACCTGGACCGAGCTGTGGCAGATCTGCATCGGCGATCGTACGGGCGACACCAATGTTCCCGAGCTGCCCGAGATCGGCGCCTAGGCAGCGAGCCTGGTAACAGCCGCAACGAAACCATACGGAAACGCATGATGCGCTTTATTGCGGTAAACTGTTTCCTCACTGAGTTGTCGGGGCTTCCGTACACACGGGAGCCCCTTTCCTTACCGGCAGGAGGTCCGCATGAGTCTCTCCGAGCTCTGGTCGCTCTATGGCCAGAACTATATCGACGCCCTGCTAGCAACCTGGGGCATGACACTTGAGTCGTTTGCCATCGCCATGGTGCTGGCCGTTGCCGTCACCGTGATGCGCGTGTCGCCGCTCAAGCCGCTGCGCGTCTTTGGCGACCTGTATGTCCAGGTCTTCCGTAACATCCCCGGCATTGCGCTGCTCATCATCGTCGTCTATGCGCTGCCGCCGCTCAAGGTCGTCCTGCCCTACCGCACCTGCGTTATCGTCGCCACGGTCCTTTTGGGCTCGGCCTTTGGCTCCGAGAACTTTATGAGCGGCATCAACACCGTTGGTGTCGGTCAGGTCGAAGCCGCACGTTCGCTCGGCATGAGCTTCAGCCGCATCCTCGCCAAGATCGTGATTCCGCAGGCACTGCGCTCGAGTGTGCTGCCCATGACTAACCTCTTTATCGCCGTCATGCTCACTACCGCCTTGGGCAGCCAGGTGCCGCTTAAGCCGCAAGAGCTCACCGGCGTGGTGAGCTATATCAACACGCGCTCGCTCGGCGGCGTCGCCGCGTTCTTTATCTCGGCGCTCGGCTACCTGGGCACAGCCTTCGTGGTGAGCCACATTGGCAACTATATCGATAAGAAGGTGAGGATCCTCCGATGAGCAAGCACTCCACCTCCGCGCTCACCATGCGCGATGCGCTCTACGAGGCTCCCGGCCCCAAGATGCGCGTCAAGATTCGCATCGGCACCGCCATCTCGCTTGTTGCTGTCGCCGCGCTCGCCATCCTGGTACTGCAGCGCTTCTATGTGACCGGCCAGCTTTCGGTCCACTATTGGTATTTCTTTACGCACCTCACCACCTGGAAGTTCCTGCTTGCCGGCTTTGAGGGCACTGTTAAAGTCGCACTCACCGCTGGCGCCATCGCACTGGTGCTGGGCTTAGCCCTTATGCTCGGCCGCACCAGCGACATTAAGCCGCTGCAGCTGGTCTGCCGCGTGCTCACCGATTTCTTCCGTGGCGTGCCGAGCCTTCTGTTCATCTACTTCTTCTTTTTGGTGCTGCCCCAGTACAAGATCGCGCTGCCGTCGTTTTGGATGCTCACGCTTCCCGTCGCGCTCGCTGCCGCCGGCGTGCTGGCCGAGATCTTCCGTGCCGGCGTCAATGCCGTGCCGCGCGGTCAGGTCGAGGCAGCCCAGGCACTCGGTCTCTCCAAAGCTAAAATCACCTTTAAAATCGTGTTGCCGCAGGCGATTCGGTTTATCATTCCGTCGTTGATTTCGCAGCTTGTGGTCGTAGTCAAAGACACCACCGTCGCCTATGTGGTGAGCTACCCCGACCTCATGCAAAATGCCCGCGTGCTCATTACCAACTACGACGCCCTTGTGTCGGTCTACCTGGTAATCGCGGTCATCTACATCCTCATCAACGTCGCGATTAACAAGGCCGCTGTCTACGTTTCGCACAAGACCGGCGCGACCATCATCCGCTAAGCACCCACGTTCTCAAAGCATAAGGAGCCGAGCACCATGGCACAGAGCACTTCTACTTCTGGCAACCAGCCGCTTATCGAGCTCAAGCACGTCGATAAGCACTATGGCGACCTGCACGTTCTCAACGACATCAATTTGTCGGTCGACCGCGGCGAGGTCGTCGTGGTGATCGGACCCTCGGGCTCGGGCAAGTCGACCATGTGCCGAACCATCAACCGCTTGGAGACCATTGACTCGGGCGAAATCCTCATCGAGGGCGAGCCTCTGCCACAGGAAGGCAAAGACCTTGCCCGCATGCGCGCCGAGTTGGGCATGGTGTTCCAACAGTTCAACCTGTTCGCACATATGACGGTGCTGCAGAACGTCATGCTGGGACCGGTCGACGTGCTGGGCGTGTCCAAGGAGGAGGCTCGTGAGCGCGCCATGGACCTGCTGAGCCGCGTGGGCGTGGCCGAGCAGGCCGACAAGGTGCCTGCACAGCTTTCGGGCGGCCAGCAGCAGCGCG
>CABUZI010000040.1 GCA_902496005.1 uncultured Collinsella sp. | reverse complement strand
TCATGACGGTGCATGCCTCCAAGGGTCTGGAATATCCGGTCGTGGCGGTCGCCGAGTGCTTTGGCGTGCGTAAGTCCTCGGGTGCGGCACAGATGGGTCGCGTCGAGGGCGGAGCGCAGGTCGTGGCACTGCCGGCACGCTTCGACGGCGTTAAGCTTGCCGACGGTACCTTTGTGAAGGGCGACGACGTCAAAAAGCAGTTTGAGCACGCGTTTAAGGGCAAGGGCACGTCGCTGTGGCTGCCGCCGGAGCTAATGGAGGACGTCTGTGCGACGGGTTCTCCCGCCGAGGCATTTGCTCGCCTGCGCAACGACGACCTACAGCTTTCGCTCGAGGAGCGGGCTCGTCTGCTCTATGTCGCCATGACGCGTGCGCGCGAGCTGGTGATCTTGGCGATGGATGCCGGCGTGAGCCGTGGCAAGGTGACGGCGCCGACCTTCGATGTCGAGACGGATCTGACCTACGATGTCCTGCGCCGCATTCTGCCGACGGACGCTCTGGACATGCCGCAGCTCGATGCCGACCGCCTGGTGTTCGACAACTCCCAACCGGGCGACTACGAGCTCATTTCGCTTTCGGACTTTACCTTTGGCGAGCAGGCGTTTGAGGCCAACGCTTCGCTGGATGTCGAGGGCAGGCTTGTTCGTGGCGATGCCGATACAGATGCTGCCGACGATTCGGCCAGTACAATCGTCCCCGGTCCTGCCGACCCCAAGCCCGATTCGTTTGAGCTTGTGTATCCCCAGGCAGTGGGCGTGCGCATGGGCATCTGTCCGTTCCCGGCGCGTGACTCGTATAGCTACTCGTCAATCGCCGCGGCGCTCCATGCCGAGACAGAAGACCGTGCCGCCGAGGCGCGTGTGCCCATGGACGAGTCCGGCGATGATGCGGAGTCGGATGGCTCGGAGATGGCCGATGCAGACGTGGCTGCTGTCGAGCCTGTCGGCAATCCCATGGCGCTGGGCTCGGCCTTCCACGCCGCCTGCCAGTGGCTCATCGAGATGGGTGCCGATGCGCTGCCTGCTGAGCGTGCCGACGCCCTGGCTCGCCTGTGGTGCCTGACGCCGGAGCAGCGCGAACGCTTCGATGTTGCCCTGGACCGCTGGCTCAAGTCGGCTGTTCGTGCCGACCTGCTCGCGTGGCCGTGCGTTCGCGCCGAGGTGCCGTTCTTTTCACTGGGCTGCGAGGACGAGGACATCGCTCGCTACGGTGCCTATGCCGAAGGCGCCATCGACGCTTTGGCGACGAACCCGGCGGATTCGTCACGCGCGCTGGTCATCGACTACAAGACGGGCGGCACACCGGACGAGACGCCGGACCAGCTGCTCGAGAAGCACGCCCTGCAGGCGCGCGTTTACGCCGACGTGTTGCACAAGGCGGGCTTTGAGACGGTGACGGTCAAGTTTGTTCGCGTGGAGCAGGCGAATCCAGCCATCTTCGTCGAACCCGCCGAACCTCAAGTAGTCATCTACAATCTCTAGCCCTCAGATAACTTGCGGTGGAATACGGGCTGTTTTGGCCAAAAAAGCCGCCAAACAGTCCGCATTTCACCGCAACTGCAAGAGGAGCCGTGTTGGTTTGGCTAGGTTCGGGTGCTTTCCGTGCCGTGCGGTAAAATCGTTCAGTCAGAACACGAACCCGCATCGGAGCTCATCACATGGCATTCGTCCATCTGCACAATCACACTGTCTTTTCCATGCTCGACGGCGCAACCCGTATCCAGGATATGGTCAATCGTGCCGTTGAGCTTGGCATGCCCGCCGTGGCCATTACCGACCACGGCTACATGTACGGCGTACCCGACCTGGCGCTGGCCTGCGACGCCGTCAACCACAACACGCCCGAGTACAAAACCTGGAGCCACGACAAGGCCTTCTTGGAAAAGGACCGCCGCGACGAGCTGGTGGAGCCCGATCCTGAGTCAAACCCGCGCGAGCATGCCCAGTATGTGAAGGACATGGCCATGTGGGACGAGAAGGGCAACATCGACGAGCTCAAGCCGCCCCTGGTCATTAAGCCCATCTTTGGCTGCGAGGTTTACTTTACGCCGGACGAGACGCTCGCCCGCGACCACAAGCCCGAGCTCTACCACATGATTCTCCTGGCCAAGGACCAGGAGGGCTACGTCAACCTGATGCAGACGGTTTCCGAGGCCGCCGTGCAGGGCTTTTACTACAAGCCGCGCGTGACGCTCGACAACCTGCGCCGTCACGCCAAGGGCATGATCTGCACGAGCGCCTGTATCGCGGGCATCATCCCCAAATACATCGACCGCGGCGACATGGAGGGCGCCATCAAGTGGGCCGAGACCTTCCGTGATACCTTCGAGCCCGGTGACTTCTACATCGAGATCCAGGAACACGGCATCACCACCGACAACGGCCTGACTGACGAGCAGATGGACCGCACGCTCATCGACATCGCCAAGCAGGTGGGCGTCAAGGTCATCGCCACCAACGACTTCCACTACCTGCGCCGCGAGGATGCGCCCGTGCAGGACGTCATCATGTGTATTGGCATGAACGCCAAGGTCGATGACCCCAACCGCATGCGCATGACCGGCTCGGAGTTTTACATGAAGACCGAGGAGGAGATGCGGGCGATGTTCCCGTATTGCCCCGAGGCCTGCGACAACACGCTCGAGATCGCCGACAAGTGCTACGTTGAGCTGGACTGGGACTCTATCATCCTGCCGCGCTTTCCGTTGCTCGATCCCGGCGAGACGCACGAGAGCCAGTTCCGCCGCGAGTGCGAGAAGGGCCTGCGCCAGCACTATGGCGACGACTGGGCCACGCGCGAGATCGGTGGCGTCAACATCAAAGAGCGCTTTGAGTACGAATACAAGGTCATCTGCGACAAGGGCTTTGCCGCCTACTTTTTGATCGTTGCCGAGTACGTGCAATGGGCTAAGGACAACGGCATCGGCGTCGGCCCCGGCCGTGGCTCGGCCGCCGGCGCTATCGTCGCCTACGCCATGAACATCACCGCGTTCGACCCGCTCGAGAACGGCCTGATGTTCGAGAGGTTCCTGTCCCCGCAACGTACCGAGATGCCCGATATCGATATGGACTTCGACGATGAGCGACGCCTCGAGGTCGTGGAGCACGTTCGCCAGCTCTACGGCCCCGAGAAGGTCACCCACGTCATCACCTACTCGACCATCAAGGCCAAGCAGGCCATCAACGACGCCGCGCGCGTCCTGGACTACCCGGTCTACATGGGCCAGCGCCTGTCCAAGATGGTCTCGAGCGACCCCAAGGTCAAGCTCAAGCAGGTGCTCGAAAAGCAACCCGGCAAAGAGGATCTGTTTAACCCCGATTTTGCCGAGGCCTATAAAAAGGACGACGACGCTCGCCGCATCATCGACACGGCGCTCTCGATCGAGGGCCTCACCCGTGGCGAGGGCGTGCACGCGTGCGCCGTTCTGATCTGCCGCGACCCCGTCAACGAGCACGTGCCCACCAAGCTCGACACCAAGGGCGGCGTCGAGATTACCCAGTACGAGGGCCATACCGTCGCCGACATGGGCCTGCTCAAGATGGACTTCTTGGGCCTGCGCACGCTGACGGTTATCTCCAAGGCCAAGGCAAACATCAAAAAGAACTTCGGCATCGACATCAAAGAGGAAGAGATTCCCTTTGACGATCCCGAGATCTTTAAGCTCATGGGCTCCGGCCACACCGCCGGCGTCTTCCAGGTCGAGTCCGCCGGCATGACGGCCACGATCAAGAACATGAAGCCCACCGAGTACAAACACGTCGTGGCATTGATCGCCCTGTACCGCCCGGGCCCGCTGGGCGCCGGCATGGTCTCGTCCTACATCAACCGTATGAACGGCAAGGAGCCGGCCGTCTCCTACGACGACCGTCTGGACGACATCCTGGGCGAAACCTACGGCACCATGGTCTACCAGGAGCAGGTTATGCTCATCTCCGTCGAGATGTGCGGCTTCTCCAAGGGCGAATCGGACTCGCGTATCCGTAAGCCCGTGGCTAAGAAAAAGATTAAGCTGCTCACGTCGACGGTGCTCCACTGGGAGGATGGCTCGGACGAGACCACTTACGACCACTGGATGAATGGCGCTATCAAGAACAACTACACGCGCGAGGTCGCCCAGAAGATTTGGGACGATGTCCTTGAGTTCGCGTCCTACGCCTTCAATAAGTCGCACTCCGCCGGTTACGCCATCCTGGTTATGCAGACGGCATGGCTCAAGGCGCACTATCCGCATGAGTACATGGCGGCCGTTCTGACGTCCTATACGGGTAAGACCGACAAGATCGTGCACTACGTCTCGGCGTGCCGTCACGACGGCATCCCCGTGCTGTCGCCAGATGTCAACGAGTCCGGTACCGAGTTCACGGCTACCAAGGAAGGCGTGCGCTTTGGTCTGGCCGGTATCCGCGGCGTGGGCACCGGCGTGGCGCAGGCGATTATCGCCGAGCGCGAGGCGGGCGGTCCGTTTAAGACGCTGCACGACTTTGTCGAGCGCGTGGACTCGAGCCAGGCCAACCGTCGCGTGATCGAATCGCTGATCAAGGCAGGCGCCTTCGACTCCACGGGGTATCCGCGTCGCCAGATGATGCACTTTGTGGACAAGAACAACCCCGAGAACATCATCGATGCCGCGGTAAAGCGCCAGAAGGACCGCGCGAGCGGCCAGACGTCGTTCTTCGATATGTTTGGCGACGTTGAGGGCTCGGGCTTTGAGGTGAGCGTACCCGATCCGGATGGCCAGGAGTGGGACCGCCACCTTAAGCTGAGTCAGGAGAAGGAGGTCCTGGGCATCTATGTCTCGGACCACCCGCTGCGCCCGTTTGAGTATGCACTTAGCAAAGCGCGCGACTTCTCGTTCTCGCAGATCGACACCGGCTACGAGGTTCAGAATCCTACGGGCGGCACCATCAACCAGGAGATTCCCGAGGGTAAGGCGCTGTGGTGGGCCGGCATGGTCTCGAGCGTGTCCAAGCGCGTGACCAAAAACGGCGACCCCATGGGTATTGTGCAGCTCGAGGACATGGAAGGCGAGGCCACGGTCGTGGTGTTCCCCAAGACCTACAAGGAGGCCGAGGGGTACCTGTACGGCGAGGTCGATCCCGAGACCGGCGCGCAGCTGTCCGACGCGTTTGTGCGCATTAAGGGCAAACTCGAGCGCTCGGACCGCGGCGACCAGATCATCGCGCAGGAGATCGTGCCGCTGGAGCTCAACGAGGAGAACAACAAGCCCAAGGTGTTTGAGGTCATGGTGCCCAACAGCCGCTTTAGCCAGGGCAATATGGCGCGTCTTGCCACGGTGCTTACCGCCAACCCGGGCGGCGACCGCGTGGAGATCTTTATCGAGCAGGTGGACGGGCGCGTACTGCGTGCCGAGGTGCCGGCCAAGGTCAACGCACGCTCGATTCCGCTGTTGGCAGAGGCAAAGGCCATCGTGGGCAACCAAGGCAGAGTGACGGTGATCTAAAATGATTTTTTAATCCCCGTCCCAGAAAAATCATCCGGTGGGTGGATTGGAGGAAGTGATGGCGCAGGGGACGTTTGTGCAGGCGCTCCGGAAAGAGGCGGCGCTGAGCGGCACCTTTATGAAAGGGCGTTCGCTCATGCTCAACGGTGCCGTGCTGTCGATCGAGGACAACGGCTCGCGCTTCTCCAAAAACGTGACGCTTGAGGGTGCAGTGCGCGGCTCGCGTGGCGACCTGTACAAGACGCACGTGGCGCTCGACATGGACGAGCGCGAGGTGATCGACTACGACTGCGATTGCCCTGCTGCCTATCGCTACCCCGGCATGTGCAAGCACGCCATCGCCACGGCGCTGGCGTATCTGGACGCAAGCGGCACCGAGCCCGTCGAAGGTTTACGCACGCCGGTCCGCACGTTTACGGCGGCGCCCAAGCAAGCCGCGCGTCCCGCGTCCGCCGCACCGGCGGTCAACCCTAACTTTCCCTTCCCGGCGCCAGTTCCCACGAGCCCGAGCCTCATGAAGGCGCTCTCCGATCTTTCGGACGCGCGCATGGATGAGTTGGCGGGCATGCGCCGCAAGCTCGCCGGCACTGTCGACCCCGATGCCCCCAAGGCGGTGTTGGAGCCCTCGTTGGTGCCGTACTACAATCCACTGTTCGCCGACCGCTTTAGCTGGGCGCTCGAGCTTCGTATCCGCTGCGGCTCGGTGTCCTACGTGGTCAAGGACATCGACGGCATGGCCGCCGCCTATGTGCGCGGCGGCACGTTCTCGTACGGCAAGAAGCTCACGTTCCTCCATGCGCCCGAGGCCTTCGACGAGGTTTCGGTGCGTCTGCTCGACCTTGTTGTGGCAACGGTTGTGTATCTGAGCGACATCACGAGTTCGCGTTCGGCGTCGTACGATTTTGCACGCAGCGGCTTTGTCGCCGAGCGCCAGCTGCCGCTGTCCGAGCATGACATCGTATACATGCTGGACTTGCTGCGTGGCCGGACCATTTCCTTTGAGCCCGCCTGGTCGCGGGGAACGACGACGCATCGTTCCTACGAGGTTGCGGTTGAGTTGTCGCCGGTGGGGGAGGACGAGGCCTCGGCAAAACAACCGCCGCTCCTTGCCGCCAAGATCGCGCCGGCGGCCGGTGGTAGCTACGACCTGCGTCTGCCCGCCGATATGTACTGCTTTGCCTCGGGCGGCGTTGCCTATCTGGTCGACACGCGCCGCGCGCGCCGCGCCGATGCGGCGTTTGTCCAGCATGCCGCACCGTTTCTGTCGCGTCTGCTGCCCTGTCGCACGCCGGTCCATATCGCCGCCGAGCAGGTGGGCGAATTCTGCCGCATGGCACTGCCCGTGCTGCGCGAATACACTGACCTCACCGCTCCCGCCGTGCTCGACACCGTGGCGCCCGAGCCGAGCTTTGCCATGGCAATCGGTGTCGACGATGGGCTCGTGACCTGCAAAATTACGGTTTCCTACGGCGACTGGTCGGCAGATCTCTTTAGCCTGGGCGCTCCGGGCAGCCCCTTCGAAGAGCAGCGCCCGGGCGTGCCGCCGCGCGACGAGATAGCAGAGTTTTGCGTTATGGATACGGCGGCCCTGTATTTCGACTTTTACGAGGGCGGCCTGGCGTTTGAGGAACGCGATGACGAGAGCCTGTTCCACTTGCTGACCGAGGGCCTGTCTGCCCTGTCCGAGCTGGGCGAGGTCATGCTCAGTGACCGCCTACGCCAGATCTCGGTCCGCCCTGCGCCCAAGCTTTCGGTGCGCGCGACCGTCAAGAGCAGCCTGCTCGATGTCGAACTGGGCGCGAGCGGTCTTTCGGCGGCAGATCTTGCCATCTACCTCGACTCCTACAAGCGTCACCAGACGTTTGCGCGTCTCACGTCGGGCGACATCGTACGCCTGGACGAGGGTGCCCGCGCCGCGTTTGGTCTTGCCGAGGACCTGGGGGTCGATGCTGTCGACCTGCTCGACGGCGTGTCGCTTCCCGCGTCGAGTACCCTGTTTGTCGACAGCATGCTTGCGCGCACGCCCGCGCTCGAAGCCGATCGCGACGCTGCGTTCCGTCGCACCGTCGAGCGCTTGGATACGCTCGGCAAGATGGACTTTACGGTGCCGGTCTCGCTCAAGGCCACACTGCGCGGCTATCAGGTCGACGGCTACCAGTGGCTCGGCTCGCTTGAGCACCTGGGCCTCGGCGGTATCTTGGCCGACGATATGGGCTTGGGCAAAACACTGCAGATGATCGCGCATATCCTGGCGCGCGTGGAGGCGGGGGATGCCAAGCCCACGCTCGTGGTGTGCCCTGCGTCGCTCGTGTATAACTGGACCGCCGAGCTGGAGCGCTTTGCGCCTTCGCTCGACGTGTGCGCTATCGTGGGCGCCAAGGCGCAGCGCCGCGTGCAGATAGCCGGCGCTGACGAGCATAACGTGGTTGTAACGTCGTATGACCTCATGCGGCGCGATATCGACGAGTATGCCGAGCAGGACTTTGCCCGTGTGGTGCTCGACGAGGCCCAGTACATTAAAAACCCGCTCACGCAGGTGGCGCACGCCGCCAAGCGTCTGCCTGCCGGCGTGCGCTTTGCCCTGACGGGCACGCCCATCGAAAACCGCTTGTCCGAGCTCTGGAGCATCTTCGACTTTTTGATGCCGGGCCTGCTTGGCTCGCGCGAGTCGTTTGCCAAGCGCTTCGAAAGCCCGGTCGAGCACGCCGAGGGTGACAGCGCCGCTCGCTTGCAAGCGCTCGTGTCGCCGTTTGTGCTGCGCCGCGTTAAGGAAGACGTGGTGGCCGACCTGCCCGAGAAGATCGAAGACACCGTCATGGCACAGCTCACCGGCGAGCAGCGCAAGCTCTACCTGGCCAACCAAGACCGTATCGCCCAGCAGGTGCAGCATCGCGAGGCATCCGAGTTTAAGAAAGACAAGCTCAAGGTGCTCGCCGAGCTCACCAAGCTGCGCCAGATCTGCTGCGACCCGCATCTACACTACGAGGACTACAAGGCAGGGAGCGCCAAGCTCGACGCTTGCATGGAGCTCGTGCACGGTGCGCTCGACGGCGGGCACCACATTCTGCTGTTCAGCCAGTTCACGGGCATGCTCGATATCATTGGCAAGCGCCTGGCCAAGGAGGACATCGGCTTTCTTAAGCTCACGGGCGCTTCGTCCAAGGAGAGCCGCGCCAAGATGGTCGCGCAGTTCCAGGCGGGCGAGGTGCCGGTGTTTCTGATCTCGCTCAAGGCGGGCGGCGTGGGCCTCAACCTGACGGCGGCCGACGTGGTCATCCACTACGACCCGTGGTGGAACGTGGCCGCGCAGGACCAGGCGACCGACCGCGCGCACCGTATTGGCCAGCAACATACCGTGACCGTGTACAAGCTCATCGCCAAGGACACGATCGAGGAGCGCATCATGCAGATACAGGAGTCCAAGCGCGACCTGGTCAACAGCGTGCTCGGCGGCGACGGCATCTCCTCGGCGCTGTTTACCCGCGAGGATGTTCTGGCGCTGCTCGGCGGCGACGGGCGTTAACCCGCTCGGGTGGGGCCGCCGGGGCGGATAGTACGCGCCGCCCCACCGTTCCCGCCCGTTATGTGTTCATTTGCCATGCCGTGGATGGTTCGCCTGCCTTTGGGCATAAGAACCATCGAGAACATCGGCACATCAGCAAAGGAGAACATCATGGCGAAATTCTTTAAGGACTCCGACGGCAAGCTCATTGCCGCCCTTGGCGACGGCGTTGCGACCCCTGCCGGCTGCACGGAGCTGACGGCAAACACCGAGGATGCGGCGCACGAGAAGCACGTGCCTGTTGTCGAGATCGAGCGCGACGGCCACGTTATTCGTGCGCGCGTGGGCTCGACGGAGCACCCCATGCTGCCCGAGCACTACATCGAGTGGATCGCGCTTGAGGCCGAGGGCCGCCTGGAGATCCATTACCTTGAGCCCGGCATGAAGCCCACGACGTTTTTCGCTGGCGGTTCCAAGGCCGGTACCGTCTATGCCTACTGCAACCTGCATGGGCTGTGGTCCGCGACGTTCTAGGAGCGCGCCCCCGCTCGGGGTATCATAGCTAGCATATGCACATGCGAGCGCCGGCTGCATTATGCGGCCGGCGCTTTTACTACGACAACGACGATTTACGACGGAAAGGGCTGGGCCATGAAGCTCGCACTTGCACAGATCGATATGCGCCTGGGTGATATTGAGGGCATCTGCGGCCGCATCGAGGACCAGGCTCGCCTGGCTCATGAGCGCGGCGCGCGCATGCTGTGCGTTCCGGCTCCACTCTTTATGGGCGCCATGCCCGGTGGCCTGGTGGGCGCTGCCGATTTTGAGCACGATATGCTGACGGGTCTGACGGGCGTTGCCGAGCGCATCCAAGAGCTCGACATGATCTGCATCGTGCCCGCTGCGGTTTCGTTTGAGGGCCAGCCCCTGCTCGACTACATGATGCTCAAGGACGGTCATGTGGTGCCGGCGCGTTCGAGCATTGCCCTGCAGCGTGGCGAGAACAACGACACACGTTGGGCGCCGCCGGTGTTCGACGTGGACGGCGTGCGCATCGCCGTGATTTTTGACTTGGACCGCGAACTCGAGATGCTGCCGACCGGTGTTGACCTCATTGCGTATTTCCAATTCAACGCGTTTGACATGACCGACCGCGAGACTGCCGCCATTGCTGCCGTTCGCAGCGGCGCCTACCGCAAGATCGCGTCCAAGCGCAGCGTATGGTTTGCCTGCATGGCGCCGATCGGTGCCTATGACGAGTCGGTGTATACCGGCGGTTCGTTTGTGCTCGACGACTGCGGTCGCGTGGTGGCCCAGGCGCCGTGTTTTGAGGAGAGCCTGCTGGTTCAGGAGATTCAGCGCGGGGTGATGCTCGATGCCCTGGAGGACCATGAGCTGCCCCAGTTTCGCTCCGAGGAGTGGCTGTGGCAGGCGCTGGTGCTTGCCGTGCGCGACAATGCCCGCGCCCGCGGTGCGTCGCGTGCCGTGGTGGCGCTCGAGGGCGATTTGCCGTCGTCCCTGTTGGCGGCACTTGCCGTCGATGCCTTGGGTCCGCGTAATGTGATTGGCCTGGTGCTGGGGCGCAATCGCATCTTTACGCCGGCGCAGGAGGAGGCCGAGGCCGCCCGTTGTTCCGTTGTTCGCTCAATCGCCGAGCGCTTGCACATTCGCACTGTCGAGCGCGATGCGCCGGATGCGGCGCGCGTGCTCGATCGCGACGTGTCGGCGGGCGATGCCGAACGCCTGCGTTCGCGTGCGCTGGGCCTGATGCTCGAGGATACGGCGCTCGAGCTGGGCGCTATGGCGCTGAGCCCGCTTTCCAAGACCGAGTACGCGCTGGCGGCGCCCGCGCTTTGCGGTGGCTACCAGGGCGATTATGCGCCCTTTGGCGATGTGTATCTGTCGACGCTTGAGTTTGTGGCGCGTGTGCGCAACCGCACGTCTGCCGTGGTACCCCAAGGGCTCGTGACGCTCAACGCGGTGGAAGATTGTATGGAGCGCGTGCTGGCGCAGGCGCTCTCGACGCTCGACGGCCCGGTCGATATGCTCGACCGCGCGGCACAGCTGCTTGGCGGGCTTGAGCCGGGTGAGGTCGATGGCGCGCTCGAGGCGCACGTGGACCGCAATCGATCTTTCGACGACATCCCGATGGCCGCTGGCAAGCCTGAGGCTTGCTCGCTGCTGCTGATGCTCGTGCGCCAGGGCGAGGCTGCCCGCCGCATGTTGCCGATGGCGCCGATCGTCTCGGCCCGTTCGTTTGCCGAGCGTGCCTGGCCGTACATGCTCGCGTGGTCCGACCTGGGGCTGAGCGGCAAGGAGCGCATGACGGTCGATTCGCTGGCTCGTGCCGAGGTGCGTCGTTTTGCCGACGAGGATACGAGCGAGCGCGTGCGAAACGAGATGATGGGCGTGCTGGGCGAGCTGCTGGGTATTTCGCCCGAGCAAATGGAGGAGCTGCGCTCTGAGGACGGTCAGCGTCGTTTGCACGAGGGAATGAAAAAGTTCGAGGGCGAAGTTCAGGACGCCATCGATAAGATGATGGGCGGTCAGGGCGGCTCGCAGGGTGGGCCCCAGGGCGGCCCGATGCCGCATCCGCCGGTTGATCCCCGACAATTCCCGTTCTTCTCTCAGAACTAGGTCGCTGCGCGCCCGCCAGAGCGGCAATCTGCCTTTCAATCGTCGGACATGACCGCCAGGTCAATGCCCTCCTCTTTCAAGGCACCTTGCTCGCTCTGGCGGGCGCTCGCTTGCGTATACTCAACCTACAATTCGATCTCGGCTGACTTATAGGGCTAGCGTTGTGTTATTCTAGAACAGACGTTCGTGAATGATGCGCGGGGCCTTGTCTTGCGCTGTGCTTGTGGCGAGGGGAGGTCGGCTTGGTCATTTTGGGTATCGACCCCGGTTTGGCCCATACGGGTTGGGGGATTATCGAGGAACGGCGTGGCGAGGTTCGCTGCCGTGCCTATGGCTGCATCGAGACCAGTGCCGGAAGTCCGCTCGCGGTGCGCCTGTCGCATATCGCCCGCGACCTCAAGGGCGTTGTCGAACGCTATCGTCCCGATACCGCTGCTATCGAGAGCATTTACTTTGGCGCCAACGTTCGCTCGGCCATCCCTACGGCGCATGCCCGCGGTGCTGCACTCGTAGCGCTTTCGGAATGCGCGCTCGAGATTGGCGAGTACACGCCCATGCAGATCAAACAGGCTGTGGTGGGCACCGGCGCCGCGGACAAGCGGCAGGTCGCCTATATGGTACGCACGCTAACACAGCTCGACCACGACCCGCATCCCGACCATGCCGCCGATGCCCTGGCCTGCGCCATCTGCCACGTAAACCTCAGCCGCACCCGCGCCCTCACCGGTGGCGAGTTCTATCAACAGAGAGGAACCGGATACTGATGATTTCCCAGCTCCACGGAACGCTTGTCGAGTCCACGATGAACTCGGCTGTCGTCGATGTGTCGGGCGTTGGCTTTGAACTCGGCATCTCGGGCAGCACTGCGGCAACGTTGCCGACGCCCGGCGGCGAGGTCCGTCTCTACACGCGTATGCAGGTGCGCGAGGACGCCATGACACTTTTCGGTTTTTCCTCAAAGGATGAGCGCACGATGTTCGACCGGCTCGTGTCCGTTTCGGGCGTTGGCCCGCGCCTGGCGCTTGCCGTGCTTTCCACCTATACCGTGGGGCAGCTGTATTCGCTGGTGATGGCCGAGGACGACAAGGGCATGGCCAAGGTACCCGGTGTGGGCAAAAAGACAGCTCAGCGTCTGATCCTGGAGCTCAAGAGCACCTTTGCCAAGGACAAGGGCTTTGTCCCGGTCGATGTGATTCCCGGCCAGGTTGCGATGTCCGTACCCGCTGCTGCTCCCTCGGCCATCGATGATGCCCGTGCGGCGCTCCTTTCCATGGGCTTTAGCCCGCAGGAGACCGATGTTGCCCTGAGCGGGTATGATGGGCAGAATATGCGTGTCGAGGATCTGCTCGGCGCGGCGCTTAAGCGACTCGGAATGGATGCGTGATGTGGGAAGCCGATGACTCTCAGGACCTGTGGGCGACGCCCGGCAACTCGCCGGCGGCATCCATGGCGCACGGCGAGCGCATGGTGGGCTCGGAGCTGACGGCCGAGGACCTCGATGTCGACCGCACTTTGCGCCCCCAGCGCCTGGACGATTACTGTGGCCAGGAGCACATCAAGCAGAGCCTGCGCGTGTTGATCGAAGCGGCGCAGAGCCGTGGCGAGACGCTCGACCACGTGATTTTCTCGGGTCCTCCGGGCCTGGGCAAGACCACGCTGGCCACCGTTATCGCCAACGAGCTGGGCGCTCAGATCAAGACCACGAGTGGCCCTGCCATCGCGCGCACGGGTGACCTGGCGGCCATCCTTACTAACTTGCAGCCGGGTGATGTGCTGTTTATCGACGAGATCCACCGCCTCAACCGTTCGGTCGAGGAGGTCCTGTACCCCGCGATGGAGGACTTTGCCCTCGATATCGTGATTGGCAAGGGTCCGGCGGCGCGCTCGATTCGCCTGGATATTCCTAAGTTTACGCTGGTAGCGGCAACGACCCGCTCAGGCATGTTGACCGGCCCGTTGCGCGACCGCTTTGGCATTTCGTATCGCCTGGATTACTACACGGTCGAGGAGCTCGCGCAGATTGTGACGCGCTCGGCGACTATCCTGGGCGTGACGATCGACCATCCCAGTGCACTCGAGATCGGCTCGCGTTCGCGCGGCACGCCACGTCTTGCCAACCGCCTGCTCAAGCGCGTGCGCGATTACGCACAGGTGCGCGGCAACGGCCCCATCGAGCTCGATATCTGTCGCCAGGCACTCGAGTTCTTCGAGATCGACGAGCTCGGCCTGGACTGGATGGATATTCGCATTTTGGAGACGCTCGCCAAGACGTTCTCCGGTCGTGCCGTGGGACTTACGACCCTTGCCAGCGCGGTGGGCGAGGACCCGGGCACGCTCGAGGATGTCTATGAGCCCTATTTGCTGCAGTGCGGGTTGATGATTCGTACGCCGCAGGGCCGTCAGGCAACCCTTCGCACCTTTGAGCACCTGGGGATTGAACCTACCGTTTAGGGCGCTTTGTTTTGGCGGGCTGTTGGACTATCGCTGGGCATCGGGTAAACATATCGCCGTTCATCGGTTATGGGCGTTTTACTATTGCGCGCCCGTGCTATGCTGAATTGGTCTTTTTCTCATTCGGTAACGAAAGGACCGCCCATGCCTACTGACATCGAAATCGCACGTTCTGTCACGCCACTGCCTATTAC
>CABUZI010000039.1 GCA_902496005.1 uncultured Collinsella sp. | reverse complement strand
GGGCCGCCGCGGCCGCGGGAGAGCTCGGCGGAGGGCACGACGAGAAGGTCCAGGCCCTCCTTGTACAGCACGTCGTTGGTGACGGTGTTGCGGGCGTAGACGCAGATCTTGCCGGGCTCGACGCACAGGGTGTTGGAGCCGTCGTTCCACTGCTCGCGGGAGGCCGCGATCGGGTCGCCGCCGCCGCAGGGGATCAGCTTGACCTGGTCGACGCCGGTGGCGTCCTCCAGGACGTGCTCGAGGGTGTCCTCGATCAGGCGGATGTTCACGTCGCCCGGGTTCTTGCCGGCGGTCAGCTCGTAGACGCGCAGGGTGCCCATGATGGCGGGGTGGATCGTGAACTTATCGACGTCGATCTGGGTGAAGACCGTGTCGAGGTGCATGAAGGCGCGCGAGACCGGGATGTCGAAGGCCAGGATGCGCTCGACCTTGGAGTCGGAGTTCCAGAAGATGTTCTGGGCCATGACGTCGATGGCCGCGGCCTGGGTGCGCTGGGAGATGCCGACGGCGAGGGTCTTCTCGTTGATGTTCAGCACGTCGCCGCCCTCGGTGTGGAACTGGCAGTCGCGGCGGAAGTACAGGGAGACGTCCTTGTAGTCGGGGTGGTACTTGAAGACGTACTTGCCGTACAGGGTCTCGCGGTTGCGGGTGACCGAGTACATGCGGTTGAGGTTGACGCCCTCGCCGACGACCGCGAACGGGTCGCGGGTGAAGTAGAGGTTGGGCATCGGGTCGATGATCAGGTCGGACTCGGACTCGGAGTTGACCAGGGAGTCGAGGGTCGTGGACGCCGTGAGGGGCATGTCGATCTCGGCCTTGGTCATGCCGGCCATGGTCTTCTTGACGAACTCGAGGTTGTCCTCGATGGAGTCCAGCTTCTCGCGGACGATCTGCGGCATGTGCTGGCCGCGGATGCCGGCCTCGGCGATGTACTGGTCGGTGAACTCGGCGCGGGCGCCGGGGACCTGGTCGAACACCTCGGCGACGAGGTTCTCGAGGTAGAGGACCTCCACGCCCTGGTCCCTCAGGATCTGGGCGAAGGTGTCGTGCTCCTGCTGTGCGACCTCCAGGAACGGGACGTCGTCGAACAGGAGTCGCTCGAGCTCGTCGGGCGGCAGGTTGAGGAGCTCGTCGCCGGGACGGTGCAGGCAGACCTTCCTGAGCTTGCCGATCTCGGAAGGCACGTGCAGACCTTTCGTCATGGCCTCCTACCTTTCTTTCGGGCCTTACTGGCCGAATGTATCAGCGCCCCTCCGTATGGGACGCTGCTTGCTGACAGCTCTAGTTATATCCAAAAACCACCCGCAATTCCACCTCGCCCCCGAACGGTCAGCAAAGTGCGATGAACGGTATATCGCATGTGATTCCCCCATGATGCACTTCAGTTTTCTAAAGCAGGTTTTCAAAGGTAAACGTTATTTTTTCTAAGGAATTAAGCTAGATTGCGCAAATATTTTCATGTTTAGGAATTGCATAGCTAAAACGGTTTTCTGCATATATATGTCGTTTGTCCACGATTCGATTTGGATTCGATTATATTCAGCTTGCAATCATTCTTATTCATACATTCTCACCAGTTGAGTATGGATATGGATTGTTTTCAAAACGAGTCAGGCAGTTAGTTGCATGCTTGACAGCGTAAGAAGTAGGTAAAGATACCGTTCGCACAATACGTCCGTGCCGCAAGTCGACTAAATTGAGACAATAGTGAATAGTGTTAGGCTACCGTCCCCTGCGGGGACTGAACGGACAGATGCATATGCCGAGCAAAATCGAAAAAAAGCAAGCCGCCGCAAAGCTGCGCAAACCGCCGCGCGACTTCTCGTACACGCAGAACCGAGAGCTCAGCTGGCTACGCTTTGACAACCGTGTGCTCGACGAGGCTTTTGATGAGTCCGTGCCGCTGTTCGAGCGCCTTAAGTTCGTCTCGATCTTCGAGTCCAACCTCGATGAGTTCCTCATGGTGCGCGTGGGTGGCCTGTCTGACCTTGCCGAGCTCAAAAAGCAGCCTGTCGACAACAAGAGCAATATGACCGCCTCCGAACAGGTCGACGCTGTCATGGCGGAGCTGCCCGGGCTCCTTACCCGTTGGGAGTCCATCTTTAAGAGCATCGAGAGCCAGCTCGACACCCTGGGCGTTCACCGCGCCCGCATCGATTCGCTTACGCCCGAGGAGCGCACCTTTGTAACCCGCTACTTCCAGGCCTACGTGTCGCCGGTCATCTCGCCGCTGGTCATTGACCCGCGCCACCCCTTCCCCAACCTGCGCAACGGCGCACTCTACCTGGCCTGCGGCCTGGATGGCGTCACCGACGAGGAAAGCCTGCTGGGCCTGATCGAGATTCCCGCTTCGATGAACCGCGTGGTCGAGATCCCCTCGCCCACCG
The DNA here is from genome assembly GCA_902496005.1 of uncultured Collinsella sp. Lineage (GTDB taxonomy): Bacteria > Actinomycetota > Coriobacteriia > Coriobacteriales > Coriobacteriaceae > Collinsella. The sequence goes on along the minus strand of CABUZI010000039.1, from coordinate 12,001 downwards.
GCACCTACTCCTACATTCTGCTCGAGGACGTCATCCTCGCCTGCCTGGACAGCTGCTTTGGCTCCTATAAGCCGCTCGACCGTGCGCTCATCCGCGTCACCCGCAACGCCGACATCGATCCGGACGGCGAGGGCGTCGAGGAGGAAGAGGACTACCGCCAGCATATGAAGCGCATCCTCAAGAAGCGCCTGCGCCTGCAGCCGGTAGTGCTCGCCGTCTCGGGCTCACTCGAAAAAGCAACGCTCAAGACTATCCGCAAGGCGCTCGAGCTCTCGCGTCGCTCGGTCTTTACCTGCGATATCCCGCTCAACCTGGGCTATGTCTTCGGCATTGAGGGCAAGATTCCCGAGCACCTGCGCAACGAGCTGCTCTTTACGCCGTTTAAGCCGCAGCCCAACCCCACCATCGATATGACCCGCTCCATCCGCGAGCAGGTACTTCAGCACGACAAGCTGCTCTTTTATCCCTATGAGGCCATGAACCCCTTCTTGGATCTGGTACACGAGGCCGCCTACGACCCCGAGTGCATCTCGTTGCGCATCACGCTCTACCGCGTGGCCAAGCAGAGCCGCCTGTGCGAGTCGCTGATCGATGCCGCCGAGAACGGCAAAGAGGTCACGGTGCTCATGGAGCTCCGCGCCCGCTTCGACGAGCAGAACAACATCGAGTGGGCCGAGCGTCTGGAAGAGGCAGGCTGCACCGTCATCTACGGCTCCGAAGGCTTTAAGTGCCACTCCAAGATCTGCCAGCTCACCTATCGCGAGGGCATGGCGCTTACACGCCTGACGCTGTTGGGCACCGGCAACTTTAACGAGAAGACGGCCAAGCTCTACAGCGACTTTATGCTCATGACCGCCCATCCCGGCATCGGCGAGGACGCCAACTTGTTCTTCCGCAACCTGTCGCTGGGCAACCTGCGCGGCGATTACCGCTTCCTGGGCGTGGCGCCGGTCGGCCTCAAGCCGCTCATCATGCGCGGCCTGGATCGCGAGATTCAGCGCGCCCTCGCTGGCGAGCCGGCCCGTGTGTTCTTTAAGCTCAACTCGCTCACCGACCGTGAGGTTATCGACAAGATCGCCGAGGCATCGTGCGCAGGAGTCCGCGTTGACATGATCATCCGCGGCATCTCGTGCCTCAAGCCGGGCGTTCCGGGCAAGACCGAGAACGTGCATGTCCGTTCTATCGTCGGACGCTTTTTGGAGCATGCGCGCGTTTACGCCTTTGGCGTGGACTCGGACATGATCTATCTGAGCTCGGCCGACATGATGACGCGCAACACCGAGCACCGCGTGGAGATCGCCTTCCCCGTGCTCGACCCCACCTGCCGTGCCCTGGTGCACGAGTACATGGGCATGCAGCTGCGCGACAACGTGAAGGCCCGCAGCCTCACGAGCGACGGCACCTGGGTTCCCGTGGAGCGTGCAGAGGGTGAGAAACCCTTCAACTCGCAGGAAGCCCTGCTGGAGCGCGCCTATCGCAACGCCGAGGCGGCCGCCGAGGCAAAGCCCGCGCCCGCGTCCCAGCCTGAGCCCAAACCGCAGCCGGCCGCACCCGAGGTGCAGAAGGTCCAGGCGACCGTCATTGAGCCCGAGCCTGCACCTGCACCTCAGCCCGAGCCGCAGGCGGCCAAGCCCACACCCGAGACGAGCACCCGTCGCGATAAGCCCGCCGGCAAGACCAAGGCCATCGAGCGCCATCGCCCCGGTCGCGTGCGCATGGGCCTGGGCCTGATCGGTCTGGGTCTTAAGACGCTCATTACCGGTAAGACGAAATAGTCGTTTGTAAAAGCAGTTTGTAGAAGCGTCCCGCATTTGAGGAAAGCCTCGGATGCGGGGCGCTTTTCCCTGCTACCATGGTGCGAACAACAACGCGAATGACAGGCAGGGATATGAAGCTCACTATAGAATCGATGACCTACGGCGCCGACGGGCTGGCGCACGCCGACAACGGCAAGGCCGTCTTTGTGCAGGGCGCCGTGGCAGGCGACACCGTCGAGGCCGAGGTCGTGCAGGACGGCAAGTCGTTCATGCGCGCCCGCGCCACCGAGATTCTGGAGCCAAGCCCCGATCGCATTCAGCCTCCCTGCCCCTTCGTGGGCATCTGCGGCGGCTGCTCGTGGGGCAATCTCTCACGCACGGCACAGCTCGCCGCCAAGGAGCAAAACCTGCGCTCCACGCTCGAGCGCATCGGCAAGTTCGCTCCTGAGCAGGTCGATGAGTTGGTACAGCCCATCCGCCACACCAAGGACGACTGGGGCTACCGCAATAAAATCGAGCTGGAGCCCACCGTCGTCAACGGTCGTGTTCGTCTTGGAATGCACGGTGTCGACCCCAGCAAAATCGTGACCGTCGATGCGTGCCCGCTGTTCGATAAGCGTTTTCCCAAGGCGCTCAAATCGGTCGTCGGCGCGCTCAACTATCTGAGCGGTAGCCACGACCTGAGCCTCGAGCGCGTGGGCATTCGCGCATCGCGCCGCACCAAGGCACTCGAGGTCGCACTTTGGACGCCCACAGGCTCTTTTCCGCGCTCGCAAGTCTCCCGCGTGCTGGCGGACGCTGCTCATCCCACGAGCATCGTGCGTGTGATGAGCAAGGGCGAGAAGAAGGCGCGCCGCGTCTCTAAGGTGGAGATGCTCGCCGGCGAGGGCTCGTGGACCGAGAATATCGCCGAAGGCCAGATGCGCTTATCTGCCCCGTCGTTTTTCCAGGTCAATACCAAGGGCGCCGAGATTTTGATTGAGCTCGTTATGGACGCCCTCGACCCGCAGGAAGACGAGCTGGCCGTGGACCTGTACTGCGGTGCCGGCACCTTTACCCTACCGCTCGCCCGCCGCTGCGATTTTGTCGCCGCCGTCGAAGCCTATGGCCCGGCCGTGCGCGATCTACGCCGTAACCTGGAGATCAACAAGCTCGATAACGTCGACGTCATCGGCGGCGACGCGGTTCGCGAGTTCCCCGATCAGGACGCCGACGTCTTGGTGGTCGACCCGCCGCGTGCGGGTCTCGCCCCCGAGGCTATCGACCTCATCGCGAGCACGAGTGCCCGCGACGTAGCCTACGTAAGCTGCGACCCCGCCACCTTGGCGCGCGACCTCAAGCGCTTCGTCGAGGAAGGCACCTTCTCCCCCGTCAAGATCACACCGGTCGACCTATTCCCGCAAACCTTCCACTGCGAAACGGTCGTCCACCTCAAGCGCAACTAACCGCATGATGAGAGCGGGTCCGCGTGCGCAACTGCACGCGGGCCCGCTTTATTCGGTCGATGCAACGCTGGCGCTGGCAAAAGTCATCGCTGCGCTCACGGGCAGCCAGAACAGCAACGGCAGCAGGTAGCGCATTGACTCGGTCGTATACGACGTCGGCGAAATCCAAAGAACAAGGTTTGCCGCAACGAGTGGCGCCATCAGATAGAGTTTCTGGGGCGTACGACGTTTTATCTCCAGCAGCAGAAAAGCCATACCCCAGGTTGACCAAAACGCCTTGGCGCCGACAAGCATGCCGACCGGCGTCGACTGAAACCATGCGACGAGCGACTCGACACTGCGGCCCAAGGTCGCATCGGACCAGCTCAATCCCAGATCCCGCGAGCGGGGAAACACATGGCTCACGTTGTGCCCGTCGACAGGAGTCACATAGGGCGACAAGACCTCGCTTCCCGCCGCCGGCATGGCATACCAGCCAATCTGCACTCCCAGATACGCCTTAAGATAACAAAGCGGATGCTGCAGGAACCCCGCTACCCACGCGCCAAAATAGGCTGCAAAATCGAGCTCGTCGGCCTTACCAAACGTGGGGTCTTTAACAGAGTCGGTTAAAAACCACGTGTAGTTGTTCTTACCATCCTCCCCGATGGCGCACTCGATCTCTTGACGCTGCCATTCCGGAAGCTCGTCCCCGTGGTCACGCATCAGCAACGCGGACTGCTGAAACATGAGACCGTAGACCTCCTGCTTGCCACCAGGCTCGCACCCTAGAGCAGGCAACACGACTTTGGGCATGAGGGTCGCCATAAACAGAGAAGCGCCGACCGCCATTGCCGCAACGACAACTCGCCCGCGCCGACCCGCTACCTTGAAGAACACGACAACCAGGACGATCAGCACGAGAATCAGGCCGGTCTTACGCGTCAGCGAAACCAGAAGCAGAAGCGCAACATATGCAGCAAGGAAACCGGGGGCCCTCAGAAGTTGCCCCCTTGAGCGCATAACCTCAATGGAAGCAACCGAGAACAATAAGAAAAACGGCAGGAAGGTGGCATCCTTCGCCATGGCCGAGGCATAAATGGGAAGGTGCCAATACAGGCACAGAAGCGCCAGCAGCGCCAGGCAAACGCCACGTCCGCCGCCCATGCGGCGTACCAAAACAAGGCAGCACGCCAAGGCACACGCCGTCAGAAACGCCTGTACCAGGCAGAAGGCGTACACCCCAGCATCAACGCTTCCCATCGCACGACCCAGGTCGGTAAACCATCCGTACAGATAGGTATCGAGCACTTGATGGTGGTCGGTGATGACGCCGTCCGACAAGGCATTGGGTAAGCCGTTGTACTGCAAAAGCTGCTGGCGAGTGTCCCACCAGATTACGCCCGGGAACAGCAGGACCAACAGCGGGGACCAGCAGGCGTAGATGATTGCGCCCAGTTTTACGATGCCGCCGAATGCGTGCGTCTGCGGGATGCCAGAGAACGCCATGTCGCACAAGTTGTCAAACCATCCAGCACGGTCTTGCCGAGGGGCGTCAACAGCACCTTTGCGTCCCGCCAGGAACCGATCGACCAGATAGTCGCCGAGCATAAACGCGGCGCAGAAAAAGGCCATGTGCCCCAAAACATGGACCAAGTAGATAGGGTTGCAAGAGAATCCCACGGTATCGCGAAACATATCCGCGATGGTCGCGAGCATCGCCAAGATGCCCGCGACCATCAACATGTCGCGATTCTTTTTTAATCGCTCCACTGGCATGCGCTTAGTGCTTTACCGGTGCGCCGCAATGCGGGCAGAACCGTGTACCAGGAACGAGGGGGCCACCGCAAGAGCCGCAAAACCTCGGGGCATTCGAAGGCATAGAGACACGGCGCTGTTGAGCTTGAGGCGGCTGTACAACGCCATTCTGCAACAGCACCCCTTGCGGTGCAGCGGGGATAACACCATTCGCCATCGCCGAACGCTTCCTCGAACCCTTGCGCATGTACAGGACAAAGAGCCCGCCAACGCCCGCCGCAAGGAAAACCACTAAAATAGCAGCAATAAAAATTAGGTTCGATGGCAACGAACCGGCTTCTTCTTGCGGACCGGACAATGTTGACGCATTGGAAAAGCCGCTCTTATAGACATCTACACTAAAGCCGAAATCTTCATCCTTACATTGAACATAATAAATCAACGAGTCGTCCTTGGAGAACCACACGGACCGCGAGTAATCGCAATCGTCAAAACCACCATGCTCTAAGCAACCTTTTAAAGTGACTTGCGAATACGCACCCGTCTTCATGTCAGTCAAATACATCAGATAGTTAGAGTTATCATCCGGGCCGCATGCCAACAAATAAGCTCCGTCACTCGACAAAGAAACAGGACAAAGTTTTTCTTCAACAGCAAAGAGAGAGCGAGCTGCGAGTAGATCGAGAGAGCAGTTGGTTTCCCATTTCGTTTCACCTGACTTGGTATCGATGACGGACAATTCTAGACTTCCCAAATCAGAATAGTTGGCGTACCCGTCAGAGTCTGCGTAATGCCCGTCACAGTCTACGTAACGCCCGCCAAAAGCCAGCGATCCATCTTGGTTAAACGGCTTTACTTGCAGGCAATTCTGGGCGTAAGAGGCTACATCCCCCTCTTTCGAGACATAGCATGCCCAATCTATAGTGGCGCCGTCATCGTTAACAACAACCTTATATGTATTAGAAGTGGCATTAGGAGCGACCGAACTGTCGTCAATTTCGGAAGTGTTGATAACTTTCTTGGCATTCAAGTCGATTGTCGCTACGTCACGGCGCACACCCGATTGGTCGTTCTCAGTTTCTTCACCCGAATAAACCCGCATAACGTAGCCATACTTGCCATCGTTTGAAATCCAAGCAGGCCCACCCAAAGTGTAGTCATCAGACGGTGCGCTGTACTCGTATTTAGTCGATATATTGCCGTTTTTGAAATCGACAATACTAAACAACACGTAACCGTCGTAACGGTTTGAGTACGGATCTTCTTCTATTACAGACGTTATATACAGCGTCTTGTTGTCCTTAGATATCTGGAGCTTAATTTCAACGCTGCACCTATCAAGTGCCTCGGATGGAACAGCAGAACCCAGCGGATATTCCTTTGACTTGTCATTAGACAGGTCATATACGACTACTGATTTATTCTTTCTGTTGAAGCAATAAAACGTTTTTTCATCGACTGAAAAACAATACGCGCTATGCCAGTCGGGACCGCTGCTGTCAATCTCCACCGCGGTGAGAGACCAGTCCGTGGTATCCAGTAAATTCATTTTATATGTGGACGAATCCTTATATGTGGACGAGTCAAAGCACAGCACATATCTACCCGAAGGCGAATGATCCCAATAAGCCAAATTATCGAACTCATGCGTGTCCTTCAGTTCGGGCGTGGGGACGTCGGCAGCATAGGCACCCAGCGGCGCGACAATAAGGCTAGCGGCCAGCGCCAGGCCGGCTATTAGAAGCCCCATTACAGTCTGAAATAGGCCATCGATAAATTTCGATGGCGAGCATTCGGCGCATTGCCTACGATACGGGCAAGCCCCGAGGGGCCGCCGATCGGGCGCCTCCGGATGGCCGTCTGCCCCTGCCCCGTAGAGGGCCCGGGGGGTGTTGCCACCGGGGGCGCTCGCCGCTCCGGACGACTGATAGGAAACTGCCGGGCGCAAGCGCCACGGCCAGGTAATGTGGGTGTCGCGGGGAGGGGTTCCGATCGGCCTACCGATTGGAGGATACCACCGTGGCACCAATTAGAATGCCGGAAGCCGTCATCGGGCTCGATGTCGGGAAATCGTCCCACTGGGCATGCGTCGCGACTCGAGATGGCGAGGTGCTGTTGAGCGCCCCCGTCGCGAACAGGGAGGACGACCTGGACTCGCTGTTCGGCCGCTTCCCCGATGCGCTCGTGGTCGTCGACCAGTCGCGCAACATAGGCGCCCTCGCGCTCGCCCGCGCCAGGGCGGCCGGGATGTCGGCGGCGTACCTGCCGGGACTCGCGGCGCACGGGGCCGCCAGGCTCTTCGCCGGCGACGCCAAGACCGACGAGCGAGACGCGATGGTCATCGCGAAGACGGCGCTCGGCATCCCCGACGCGCTCCTGCCGGTCGGAGACCCAGGTCCGACGATTGCGGCGGCGAGGGCGCTGGCCGCCCAGAGGAACTTCCTGACCTGCGAGAACACTAGGAATAAGAACCGGCTGCGCAGCATCCTGCTGGAATCGTGCCCCGCCTTCGAGGCGCTGGTCGACCTGTCCGACGGGCCCCAGCTGAGGCTCATGGCATCCCTCGGCGGGGCCTGGTCGGTAGCCGACGCCGGGCCCCGCAGGGCGGCGGCGCTCACGCGCGGGGCGGCGCGCGGTAAGATCGAGGCCCTCGTCCGCTCGACAACCTCCTCGACAAGGCCGGATGCGTCGGTCGTCGCCGCCGAGGACCGGGCGGTGAAACTGCTCGCGCGCAGGATATCCGAGAACTCGGCGGAGATCGAGGCGATCACGGCGGAGATCTCCGCCCTGCTCGAGGGCGACGATACCTACCGATGCCTCCTGACGGTGCCGGGCATCGGGCCCAAAACCGCTTCCGAGCTTGCGATCTCCATCGACATCGAAGACTTCCCCAGTCACGACAGGCTCGCGTCGTACTGCGGCCTGGCGCCGCGCAACCGCCAGTCGGGAACCTCGATCTCCTCGGTGACGGCATCGCGCCAAGGCAACAAGAGGCTGAAGAACCTGCTCATATTCTCATGTAACTGCCTTACCCGGACAGAGGGGAGATGGGGCGACTACTACACCAGGTGCCGGGAGCGGGGCATGTCGCACGGCAAGGCGCTCAAGGCGCTGGCGCGAAAGAGACTGAAGGTCATCTACGCGGTCATGCGAGACAGGGTGCCTTACGCAGCCTAGCCGAAACGCACCGAGCAGACTGAAGCCCACCGGCCTAATGGCTTGGCGTCAGCATGCCGCGATTCGGTCGCACGGAGAGCATTTCCCAGTTGACAAAACTATAGGAACACCCCCCATTTCATTTTTCTCGTTCTTGGCATGGTTGCCCCTTTCAGTCGAGAGGTGAATATGAGCTGAGACTACGCTAAGCCCGAAAAATCAAAATGTGTTGCGCAACAATCCTCAGCGTGCAAAAAGTCGGTAACGCCTGATGAAAATGGGACGGGGATTAAATAATCATTGTGTACCGAATGATTGCTTAATCCCCGTCCCAGAAAAATCACTGGTGGCTGACCGGAGCGCCGCAGTTTTGGCAGAAGGATGCATTTGCTTCCAGCTTTGACCCGCACTGGGCACAGAAATAAGTTGGCTCAACTGGCTGAGCGTCATCGATCGCGGTCGGCGTCTGCTGAAGCGGCGGAACCTGCTGCGCGGGAGGCATTTGCTGGTACGGATTGGACTGCGGAGGCTGAGGCTTATTCGACGATTCCTTGTTCAAGATAGCAGCAAAGGCGACAGCCGCGACACCACCAAATACAACGAGCAAAACGAGAAGATCGGATACCCTAAGGCCTATCATCGCAAATCAGCTCCTCATGTAGCGAAAGATGACGTATGCCGAGATTTTATCGCCGCGCCGCAAGCCCCTCCTAGTGCGCAACACCCATCCACCCTGCATGATTTTCTGGGGCGGGGATCAAAATCATTGGGGAATGGTGCGTGGCAAGCAGGGGTCTTCGGGGTATAAGACGGCTAATTGTATGCCGCCCTATGAAAGGAACCCTTATGCCCAGCGTTGCCGTTCTTGCCGCCGATGGCTTTGAAACGATTGAATGCCTGACCATGGTCGATGTCATGCGTCGCGGCGGCGTGCGCGCCACGCTCGTCTCGATCATGCCCACGCGCGAGGTCGTAAGCTCACTGCAGATTCCCGTAACCTGCGACGCACTCTTTGACGAGATTAACTTTGACGAGTATGACTGCGTCGTGCTGCCCGGCGGCCTGCCCGGCGCCACCAACCTGCGCGCCGACCAGCGTGTCTGCGACGTAGTCTGCGAGTTCGCCGCGACCAAGCATGTTGCCGCCATCTGCGCCGCCCCGTTTATCCTGGGCGAGCTCGACCTGCTCGAGGGACGCCACGCCACATGCTTCCCCGGCTTTGAGAAGAGCTTCCCCGAGGGCGCCTATACCGGCGACAAGGTCACGCACGATGGCAACATCATCACCGCCAGCGGCATGGCCCAGTCACTCCCCTTTGCGCTTGAGTTGCTGCGAACGCTCGCCGGCGACAAGGCTGTCGAGAAGGTTGCCGAGGGCATTCAGCTATGATTTTGGCTTCGCAATCACCGCGCCGTATCGAGTTGATGCGCGAAGCGGGCTACGACATCCGCGTCATTCCCGCCGACATCGACGAGACCCCTTTTGATGACGAGGCCCCGCTTACGCTTGTCGAGCGCTTAGCTCGCGCCAAGGCTGCCGCCGTTGCCTCCGAGCACGCCGATCCCAGTGAGCTGACCATCGCGGCCGACACCATCGTCACCTTCGATGGCAAGATTTTGGGTAAGCCGGCAAACGAGGATGAAGCCCGCACCATGCTCCATGAGCTCTCGGGGCGCACGCACCAGGTCGCAACCGGCGTCTGCATCGTTAGAGCCGGAGATGCCACGGCCCCGCACGCCGCCGAAAGCCTGTCGTTTGTCGATGTGACCGACGTGACGTTCTATGAGCTCACCGACGAGCAGATTGAGCACTACGTCGCCTCAGGCGAGCCCATGGACAAGGCAGGCGCCTACGGCATCCAGGGCGTCGGCGGGCGCATGTTCGTGCATGATATTTCGGGCGACTTCTACAACGTGGTGGGTCTGCCCATCGCTCGCGTCGCGCGCGCGATTCAAAAACTATCGTAATTGCATCTGGCGCTGGGTATCCCCCAGCGCCTACAATTTCGGCGTACCGTACGGATCCCGACCGGGCATAAGGCCCGGCGGAAAACCGATAGGAGTAAAACATGGACACACTGCTTGAGGCCATTGACGTTTGCGATGTCGATGGCTTTTGCTTTGGCAACTATACGGACGAGGAGGCCGGCACCGGTTGCACCGTAATCGTGGCGCCCGAGGGTGCCACCGGCGGCGTTGACGTTCGCGGTGGAGCCCCGGCATCGCGCGAGACCGATTTGCTGCGCCCCGAGAACACCGTGGACAAGGTCCATGCCGTCTGCCTTTCGGGCGGATCGGCCTTTGGTCTGGAGGCCGCAAGCGGCGTCGCCCGCGAGCTCGAGAGCCGCGGCATCGGCTTGCCCGTCGGTCCCACGCAGGTGCCTATCGTGTGTTCCAGCTGCATCTTCGACCTCGCCTTTGGCGACCCTACCGTGCGCCCCGACATTGAGGCTGGCATCTCCGCCGTGCGTGAGGCGCTCGACAACACCCCCACCGCGCTCGAGCAGGGCAATGTAGGTGCCGGCACCGGTGCCACCGTGGGCAAGCTCATGGGCCCCGCCACCTGCATGAAGGCCGGCCTAGGCGCTGCCGCCGTGGCACTCGGCCCCGTTAAGGTGGGTGCCGTGGTCTCGGTCAACGCCTGCGGCAATGTCGTCGACCCCTTCACCGGTGAATGGGTAGCTGGCATGCGCGCTGCAGCTGATAGCGACCAGATCGTCGACATGGAGCTCGCCGCCTTTGCCGCCGCCGGATCTATGCAGATGCCGCTCGACCGCACCAACACCACCATCAGCTGCATCGTCACCAATGTGGAGCTCACCAAGGCCCAGGCCACCAAGGTCTCCCAGATGGCCGCAGACGCCTATGCGCACGCCATTCGCCCCACGCACACCACCAACGACGGCGACACCATCTACACCCTCGCCAGCGGCAAACTAGACGCTCAGACAAGCGCCGCCATACCCCTAGACCTGCTGGGCATGCTCGCCGTAAGGGCCCTACAGACCGCCATCGTAAACGGAGCCAAAACCGCCAAAACCTCCCACGGCATCCCCGGCGCCGCGAAGTAACCTGACCTGACCGGTTGGCCGGTGGAGCTTGGTTATGTTTGCTGCTCTACAGTCCTGGCTCGCACGAAGAGCACATTAAGTGCTCTTCGGCTCGTGCGGAACTCGCGACAAACATAACCAAGCTCCACCGGCCAACCTACTCAACAAGATCCCCTTCAGCCCAGGCCCCTGTGTACCGCGCGTCTAAGATCTTCAAATTCAGCTTCCTGACATAAAGCGGGACATAGCAGAGGACCCCTGGTCCTTAACTTGATACGAGTTCCGCACGCAAAGGAGGCGCCAGTGGCGCCTCCGTCTTGCGCAGGACTGTTCGAAGGAGCAAGTTAAGGACCAGGGGTCCCCGTTACCCGAGCGCTTCTGTGCTAGTTGAATTTGAAGATCTTAGAGGCAAGATGGTATAGGCCGAGTGTGGTTTTGTCTCCGGCCCGTCCACGCAGGTTGGTGAAGAATCCGACCACGCCGTAGCGAGCGCGACGATACATGCGCTCGTCGTACTCCTTCAGGTCCTTCCACAGCGTCTTCAGGCGCTCATCGGCACAATCTTCCTCGGAAAGCTTGGTGAGTACCGAGCAAATCGCCATCATCATGGTGAAGTAGCCCATCATGTACGAACGCAGACGCGAGGACTCAACGTCCTGGTACAGGTGGAACGATTCCATCATGATGCGCGTTACGCGGAACTGCTGACCCAGGCGCTTGACCATCGTGGCCTCATTGACGCTCTGGCCCTCGCGACCGATAAAGTAGCGATAGAGGTCGATGTCGGCGTAGTACATGGTCTTGCAGCGCGGCAGCGGCACGTATGCGTAGATATTATCCACGTAGAACGTGTGTGC
>CABUZI010000038.1 GCA_902496005.1 uncultured Collinsella sp. | reverse complement strand
CCCTAACTGCCGCATCCGGAGCAAGACAACGCCGCAGGTAGAGGACGGACAGCGAGCGGGCCGCATTTGAGACAAGGTGACGCGAAACGAAAGGGCGCTGACCTTCTGGTCGCGCCCTTGAAGTTGAACGTCAGATTGTCCAAATGCGGCCCGCGCAGCGTCGACCGGTCCGCCGTTCGGTAGAACGGCGGAACCAATAGGTTTGGTAAAACCGCGTAACCCTAAAGCTCCGTTACTTCAACGTTGTTGTAGATCTCGTCCCAGCGGTCCATGACCAGGTGGCCGGTCTTGGGATCCATGGCGTTGAGCTTGCCGCAGGTATTGGCGGTCTTGAGCACCGTGACGTCGTCGGCACCAGCCGCAATGGCATGCGCAAAGCCGGCGATGGTCGAGTCACCGGAACCCGTCGCGTTCACAGCCGCAATCGCGGGCGTCTTGGCGCGGAACGCGCGGCCCTCATGGAAGCCCACCGAACCGGCAGCGCCCATCGAAACGACAACCCAGGGAATACCGGCAAAGCGGTCATCGGCGGCAAGCGCCTCGCGCAGGGCATCGACATCATCGGTCGTAAAGGACGTACCCAGCAGGCCGTTAATCTCGGTCAGGTTGGGCTTTACGAGCTCAGGCTTAGCGTCAGACTCCAGCGCGGCCTCCAGCGATGCACCCGAGGTGTCAAGCAGCACCTTGGCGCCCGCCTCCTCGGCGATCTTGACGAGCTCGGCATAGTAGCCGGCATCGACCCCACGCGGCAGCGAGCCCGAAAGCGTCACAACGTCCGCCTTCGCTGCAAGCTCGGCAAACTTGGCCGTAAAGGCCTCGAGCTCGGCCGGGGCGATCTGCGGACCGCTCTCCAAAAGCTCGGTCTGATTGCCCTCGTGCAGGATATTCAGGCAAATGCGCGTCTCACCGGCGATGGGCACAAAGTCGTTCTTGACGCCGTCGGCATCCATAAGCTCAGCCATATAGGCACCCATGTGGCCGCCGAGCAGGCCGGTCGCGAGCACGTCGTCGCCCAGCTGCAGCAGCACACGGCTCACGTTGAGGCCCTTACCGCCAGCGGTCTTTTCGGGCGTCACGCGGTTAACGTCGTCGATGATCAGCTTGTCGAGTTGATAGCGCGTATCGATCGACGGGTTCATGGTAACGGTCAGAATCATATTGAACTCCTGTTCCGGGGCGGCATGACCCGCCCCAAACATACGATAACTCGTTAAAGGATCTCGATCTCAAAGCCGCGGGTAACGGTCTCCCCCGGCTTGGCAACCAGGCAGCCACGCTTGTGCTCCAGAATATCGTCCTCGTCGGAGCAGGTGGACAGGCCGCCCCACGGTTCAACAGCCACAAAGTCGCCCTCGGGCTTGCTCCACACAATCAGGTACGGCATATCGGGGAACGTCAGGCGCACGCCCTTGTCCTCAGTTTTCTTGGTCAGCGTAACCACGCGGCTCTCAAGCACGTCAAAGATGGTCTCCGCGAAGTCGAAGAGTTCGTGGGTAAGCGGCAAGTCGTGGCCGACCATCGGGTTCTTGCTGCGATGCTCAACATCAATCAGGCCCGTCGAGGGAACGGCAGTACACAGCTCGTCGGCCTCGCGCTGCTCAAAACGGAGCTCATAGTCGTCATAGGGCTCACCCTCGTCGAGCGGGCACTTAAAGCCGGGGTGACCGCCCACAAAGAATGGCATGTCCTCGGTGCCCTCATTGGTCACCTCGTAGGACACGTTCACCTTTTCCGAATCGATCGTGTAACGAGCAACGATCTTAAACGGATACGGGTACTGCTCGAGCAACTCGGCATGGTCGGCAGAGCTTAGGCTCAGCGCAACCATGTTGTCGCTCTGTTCCTCGAGCTTCCACTCCTGCTTGCGCGCAAAACCGTGGCGGGCGAGCTTTACCTCGCGGCCGCCCATGGTCATTGCGTGACCGTCACGAAGGCCGCCGCAGATCGGGAAGCAAATGGGTGCCTGGCCCGACCAGACCGCCGGGTCGCCCTGCCACAGGTACTCGCGACCGTTGGTTTTAATCGAAGTGAACGATCCGCCAGCCGTGCTCAGTGCCACACGAATAGAACCGTTATCAAGAACAAACTCCATGGGAATCTTCTCCTTCACATATCATCTTGCACGATCCATTGCGAACGCCGTGCCTTTAGCACAAAGGTAATGAGGCGGCGCCGCACGCAAAAGAACAATGCACGCCAAGCCAATTGGGCTGATAGAAAACTGGCCCGCGCCCCATTACAGAAACGCGAGCCGTCAATTGAAAAGCTGCAGAATGCCGAGTACCGCCAAGAGCGAAGCACACAAGCTCAGCAAGCAAACGTGTTATCGGAGCAACTTGCCGTACCAGAACGCTTCGCAACAACAGCGGTAACCCCACAGGCACCCTCAACGTCAGCGAGCGTCGCGCAGCGTCGACCCGTTACGCGGTTTGGTAAAACCGCGTAACCTCCTTAGTCGTGGTATTCGCCGCGGTCCCACTTCTCGAGGAACTCGTCAAAGAAGCGCGGGTCAGCCTGAGCCTCGGCGTCGGCCTTATTGCAGGCATCGATCTTGGCGATCAGGGCATCGTGCTCGGGGGTCTTCTCGTAGGGCTCCTCCAGGAAGGCAAGCATGATATCGGCCATCAGGAACTCGCCGGTGATCTTGCCGCCAAAGCCCACGATGTTGGCATTGAGCTCGCGACGGGCATACAGGGCAGAGGTCATGTCGCGGACCAGGGCGCAGCGGGCGCCGGGAACCTTGTTGACGGCGTTGGTGATGCCGATGCCGGTACCGCACAGGGCCACGCCAAAGTCGGCCTTGCCGCTGGCAACAGCCTCGCCCACGGCCTTACCGTAGATGGGATAGTGCGTACGGGTGTGGCTGTAGGTGCCGCAGTCGAGCACCTTGTAGCCAGCCTGCTCCAGGCGGTCGGCCAGATAGATCTTCTCGTCCGTAACGATATGGTCGCAACCGATTGCGATGGTCTTCTTCATCAGAACGTCCTTTCGTCTGAATTCACAAGTTGAGGTAGAAGTTCGAGTTCTCGGTGGCTCTCGTTAGGCCATCTTGTTGAGCATGTCGACACGGATCTGGTGACGGCCGCCGGCGTACTGTGCACGCAGGAACTCGCGGGCGATCTTCTTGGCGACCTCGGTGCCCACAACGCCCGGGCCCATGGTGACCATGCGCGAGCCGTTGTGCTCGCGGGTCATGTAGGCGGAACGCTCGTCGGAAATGTTGGCGACGACCATGCCCTTGATCTTGACGGCGGCCATATAGGAGCCGACGCCGTACTTATCGAATGCGAAGCCCTGGGAATCCTTGTGCTCCAGCAGGTCCTTGGCAACGGCGGTCGCGGAATCGACAAAGTCCGCGGCAGGGGTCTCGGAATAGTCGACGACCTCGTGACCGTCGGCGATGAGCATCTCCTTGATGGACTCCTTCATCGACATACCGTCGGCATCGGAAGCGATTACAACCCTCATGACATCCTCCTTGAGAGATACGCAGGTGCGTAGTTTCTGTTTGGAAGTGTTGAATCGCGTTCAGGTCCGGGCATCTGAATGTGCGGTTCTTCACTGTTCATGTTTATTTGAACACATTCGAACACTAACTGCAACAACTATTTGTTTATCTTTGTTCTTTTTTGAACAAATACCATTCACAGATGATTGCTGACCGTTTGGACTGGGCACGGACGTAGCGACCATGTGTTCAACAAACAAAAGGGCGGCCGAGAACGTGTCTCGTCCGCCCTTCTCACGGTTGATCTTCCAAAGATCGCTTTGCCGCCTACTCAGACTGCCCGCTCTTCTTGGCATGTCTGGACGGAGCGCTCAAGAAACGACCCGTCAGATAGTTCGCGGGACCGGAGATATCGATCCCCAGCAGCACGTGTCCTAGCCATAGGAACGCCACGAGCACCAGTAGAGGAATCACACACGAGGTCACGATCATCACGATGACGCCTTCGATGAGGTCGGTCACCTGCTGCACGATCTCGTCGGTCATCTGCTTGGCACCACTGGTTACCGACGTGACAAGGCTCGATGCCCCATCGGTCAACTGCTCGAGCACGTTTTTTGACTCCGTGGCCTCGGATTTTTTCTTGTTCGATTTTGAGCTGGTCTCGGCTGACTTGTCCGTGGTGTCGGCTGCGTCCGCAGCCTTTTGCTCAGCTTGCTCAATACTTACGCGATACGTTTCATCGACCTTCTGCGACACCCATACACTTGCAGGCACCAAGGCCATTCCGATCATGGCGACCACCAGCACGCGAGTCGCCACGCGGCGCAGGACAGCGCTCGTGCTCCAGCGCCCGTGAATGCCGAGCGACACCGCAAAGAGCACCAACGCAAACGGGATTAAGATGCCCAAGCCAACCGACCACAAAATCGTGAGCAAATATTTCTCTAGGTATAGCACGGCAAGCACGATACCAAGGTTGCCTGAAAGCTGCGCGAGCTCCTCGGCAACCGGCGTTCCCGTATCACCCGGCAGCGCCGTAATACCCGCAGATAGAGCAACGCATGAAGCCGTGAGCGCCAAAACGTTGCCTTTCTTTTGGTCGATAACCTCGATGGTGGAGTCCCAAGTTTTGGTATCGGCGAAATGCGGACGAGCTACAAAGCCCGACAGCAACGCCAGCACCACGAGCGCAACGATGATACCGATCTGCAGCTTTTTGTTTGCGCACACGACATCGGACAGGCTGGGCTGCAGCTCGGTTACTGTCGTGTGCTCGGTTATCTGGACAGGACGCCCATGAGTCATCTCGTGCGCGTCTCTTTTTTGTATTGACCCGTTATCCGGCATTTGGATACCTCCTCATTCCGGCGTTTAATGCGAAAGAAAGTATACCCACCGAGCAAAAATCGAACGGGAGGACCAACGGAGCGCACCAAGACTGTCCCCAATGACCAGTCGTTTAAGAACGTCCCCAATGACTATCTCGGGATGAGTTGCGGTGGAATAGGGATTGTTTTGCGCCCGCCGTCCCCTATTCAGTCCTTATTTCACCGCAACTTGGAGGAGGACAGAAAAAGCCCTGTCGCGGGTGCGGCAGGGCTTTTGGAAGGGAACTTGGTTGTGAGGGCTCGTTAGGCGAGCTTGGCCTCGAGCTCAGCGATGCGCTTGTAGGCATCGATGGTAAAGCGGGCCTGCTTCTCCAGGATCATAGTGGTCATGAGAGTGTCCTGAGCGTGAGCCATGATGAAGGTCATCTCCATCTCGCCACCGCCGGCCTCCTGCGAAAGCAGCTTGGTCTGCGTGTCGTGGGCGCCGATAAGTGCATCGCTGGCATCCTTGTGCAGCTGTTCGGCCTTCTCAAAGTCACCCTCGCGAGCAGCATCGAGCGCTGCAAGCAGATCGGTCTGGGCGTCACCTGCGTATGCGACAATCTCGAATCCAACCATCGAGATTTCTTCTTTGGTTGCCATATTGCGTTCCTTTCACATATGAACCAATGGAGAGCATCGCGTCCGGGCATACGCGCTGCGTTGTGTATGACAGAAACAATAACATTCAAACAAAAAAGAACAGCGCAAAACGTGATTTCGAGCTATGAACGGTCGCTTTTCGCCCGTGAACGGTTTTTAAACCAATCTGAACAATATCGAACACAATTAGCGGCAACCCAAACAGACCCGCGCCCTAGCGTACATCGCGCACCGTATCGCCCTCGACGAGCACGCCCGGAAACAGCATGTGCTCCACACCGGGTGCAGCGCCCTCGGCGCCGGCTATCTTGTCGACCGCCCACATGCCGACGCGTTTGTTGTCAAAGCGCACCGTGGTCAGGCGACGATCGGGCACGATATCGCCCAAACTATCGTCAACACCCACCACGCTTACGTCCTGGGGCACGCGCTTCCCGCGCGACTCGAGCCCACGGATGCAGCCATATGCCATGGCATCGTTGGAAGCATAAATGGCCGTACAGGTCGGATCGTCCGCCAGAGCCTGACCGGCAGCATATCCACTCTGCGCTGTCCAGTCGCCGCGCACGAGCTGCGGTGGCTCGATGCCATGCGCACGCAATGTCTCGCGCCAGCCTTCCTCGCGCCGCATGCCCGAAAGCGAGCGCTCGGGACACGAGATGAAGCGCACGGTCTTGTGCCCCTGCCCCAGCAAGTACTCGACCACTTGGCGCGAGCAATCGAACTGGTCGTTATCGACCGTTGAACAGAGCGGGTGCTCCAGCATGGTAACGAGCACCGTCTGCATACCGGGCAGCGGCTCAAAGGTGCCAAAGTCCGCCGGCATGCGGTTCATAATCACAACCATGCCGTCCACCGGCAGTGCGCTCATGCGCGACGATGCGCCCTCGAGGGTATACGGATGCCCATCTACTTTAGTGAGGGTGATGGCGTAGCCGTGTTTGTCGGCGGCGGCGGCAAAGCCCTCCATACGGTCGAGGTTGCCGGTGCCAGTAATGTTGAACATGGCGACGCCGACGGTCTTGAACTTGCCGCGACGCAGCGACCGGCCGGCAAAGTTAGGACGATAGCCAAGCTCGCGCATGGCGGCACGCACGCGCTCCTTGGTCTCGGGGCGCACGCTGGGCGAATCGTGCACCGTACGCGAGACTGTCTGCTCCGAAACGCCCGCGAGACGCGCCACATCCTTAACGGAAACCGATTTTTTAACAGCGGCCATAGGTCGATCTTTCTATGTCGACGATGCCATTGGTGGCACCCTACGCAGTCATTTTTAACGCCTTCAAGTATATCCAACGCCTCCCCCACCATACGCTCACCACCCAAAACCTACCGTTCACCGACATTTTTGCTTCCCCAAACGGCTTTTGGCTCCCAAATGTTAACGTTGCCATTGCGCAAACACAGAGCCACCGGGCGGCTCAAACGTTTACGCATAAGGAATCGACGGTTCGCAGGCACAGGAACCACCGGTTCGCGTCTTTTTTTGTGTCGCAAAATGGCAACGTCAACATTTTGGCAACCGAACGCCAAAAGCTACCATCGTTGCTAACCCACCGACTCTTAGGAGCATTGCATGGAGCAACTCATCGCCACCATCGAAAAAGGCCAGCCCTTTTTCAACGCGATCGCCCGCAACAAGTACCTCAAGGCGATTCGCGACGGCTTTATCTCCGTCATCCCCATCATCATCTTCTCGTCCATCTTCTGCCTGGTAGCCTCGGTCCCCAACATCTGGGGTTTCTACTGGCCCGATGACATCAACAACGCCCTGTGGAAATGCTACAACTACTCCATGGGCATCCTGGCCATCGCCTGCGCCGCCACCACGGCCAAGCACTTCGCCGACGCCCAGAACCGCGATCTACCCAAGAACAACCAGATCAACTTCATCTCGTGCATGTGTGCGGCCATCATCGGCTTCTTGCTCCTT
This sequence comes from uncultured Collinsella sp., assembly GCA_902496005.1. Classification (GTDB taxonomy): domain Bacteria; phylum Actinomycetota; class Coriobacteriia; order Coriobacteriales; family Coriobacteriaceae; genus Collinsella. The sequence goes on along the minus strand of CABUZI010000038.1, from coordinate 7,446 downwards.
TCGAGCGACACGATCGCCACGGACGCTGCCAGCGGCTTCAACACCACCTACCTTGGTTCCAAAGGCCTGCTGACCGCCTTTATCGCTGCGTTTGTGACCGGCATCATCTACAAGTTCTTCATTAAGCGCAACATCACCGTCAAGATGCCCGAGCAGGTTCCGCCTAACATCTCGCAGACCTTTAAGGACATCATCCCCTTCTCCGTCTGCATCACCGTCTTTTGGGTCTTTGACATCGTCTTCCGCGCTGCTTTTGGCTTCTGCTTTGCCCAGGGCGTCATCCAGGTGTTCCAGCCCCTGTTCACCGCTGCCGACGGCTACATCGGCCTCGCTGTGATCTACGGCGCCATGAGCCTGTTCTGGTTCGTCGGCGTCCACGGCCCCTCGATCGTCGAGCCCGCCATCGCTGCCGCTCTCGTTGCCAACATGACCGACAACCTGGCTGCGTTCCAGGCCGGTCAGCACGCTTCCGCTGTCCTGACCCAGGGTGCCCAGTACTTCGTCGTCTGCATGGGCGGCACCGGCGCCACGCTCGTCCTGGTCTTTATGTTCTGCTTCCTGGCCAAGTCTCAGGAGATGCGCGCCGTCGGTAAGGCCGCCATCGTCCCCGTCTGCTTTGCCGTCAACGAGCCGCTGCTGTTCGCCGCGCCCATCGTGCTCAACCCCGTCTTCTTTGTCCCGTTTGTCTTTGCCCCGATCGCCAACATCTGGATCCTCAAGATCTTTATCGACTTCTTGGGCATGAACGGCTTTATGTACACCCTGCCTTGGACCGTCCCCGGCCCCATCGGCACCATCATGGGCCTGGGCTTCCAGCCGCTCGCCTTTGTGATGCTCGCCCTTATCTTGGTCGTCGACTTTGTCCTGTACTATCCGTTCTTCCGTGCCTATGACGCCCAGAAGTGCGCCGAGGAGGCCGAGATTTCCGAGGAGGAGCTCGCCGCCAAGAACGCCGAGAAGGCTGCCAAGCTCAACGACGCCTTCCAGGGCAAGGCTGACGCCAAGAGCGTTGCCGCCGGCGCTGCTGCCGAGGCCGTGAAGGCCGACGCTCCCGCCGCTTCTGCAGCACCCGCCACCGAGGCCACGGCCACCAGCGACCTCAACGGCAAGCGCGTGCTCGTGCTCTGCCAGGGTGGCGGAACCTCGGGCCTACTCGCCAACGCGCTGGCCAAGGCCGCCAAGGAGCGCGGCATTGATCTTGAGACCGCTGCCGAGGCCTATGGCAACCACGTCGACATGCTCCCCGACTTTGACCTGGTCGTCCTGGCCCCGCAGGCCGCCAGCTACTTGGCCGACCTGCAGAAGGACTGCGAGCGCGTGGGCAACAAGTGCGTCGCCTGTCGCGGTAAGCAGTACATCGAGCTCTCCCAGAACGGCGATAAGTCTCTCGCCTTCGTCTCCGAGCAACTCTCGAAGTAAGTAACGCTCAGGGCCAGCCGACCATCCAAGACCGGCTGGCCCTTCGATTTAGACGATTGGATCATCATGTCCGTTAACCCTGCTAGCGTCACCAACCCGCCTGCGCAGTTTCCCGAGGACTTTGTCTTTGGCGGCGCTACCGCTGCCTACCAGGTAGAGGGCGAGACCCGCACCCACGGTAAAGGCAAAGTCGCCTGGGACGACTTCCTGAAGGCCCAGGGGCGCTTCTCCCCCGATCCCGCTTCGGACTTCTACAACCAGTACCCTGTCGATCTGGAGCTGTGCGAGGAGTTCGGTATCAACGGCATTCGCCTCTCCATCGCCTGGAGCCGCATCTTCCCCAACGGTACCGGCGAAATCAACCCCGAGGGCGTGCAGTTCTATCACGATCTCTTCGCCGAGTGCCATAAGCACCACGTTGAGCCGTTTGTCACGCTGCATCACTTCGATACGCCGCTTCCCCTCTTTGAGAAGGGCGACTTCCTCAACCGCGAGACCATCGATGCCTTTGTGGACTTTGCCACCTTCTGCTTTAAGGAGTACGCCGACCAGGTAACCTACTGGTTCACCTTTAACGAGATCTGGGCCGACGCTTCCAACACCTACATCGAGGGCACCTTCCCCGGTGGCGTCAAGGCGCATCTGGCCGAGGCCTTCCAGTGCGAGCACAACATGATGCTCGCCCACGCCAAGGCAGTACTGGCCTTCCACAACGGCGGTTTTAAGGGCAAGATCGGCGTCATCCAGTCGCTGGAGTTTAAGTATCCGCTCAACGAGAACGACCCCGCCGACATCAAGGCCGCCAACAACGAGCACGTGCTGCAGAACCAGTTCTTGCTCGACGCCACCTTCCGCGGCGACTACGCGCCCGACACCCTCGAGTGCGCCAACCGCCTGGCGGCCATCTCGGGCGGCACCATCGAGATCCCGGACGAGGATCTGAAAATCATGCGCGAGGCCGCGCTCTACAACGACTACTTGGGCGTTAACAACTACCAGTGTCGCTTCCTCAAGGCTTACGATGGCGAGAACGACCTGCACCACAACGGTACGGGCGAGAAGGGCACCGGCCGCTGGCGCGTTAAGGGTATTGGCGAGCACGTGAACAAGCCCGGCATCCCCACCACCGACTGGGACTGGATCATCTATCCCGAGGGCCTGTTCGACCTGCTCGTCTACATCAAGCAGCGCTACCCCAACTACAAGCAGATCTTCATTACCGAAAACGGCATGGGCTACAAGGACCCCTACAAGGACGGTTTTGTAGACGACCAGCCGCGCATCGACTACATCGAGCAGCACCTGCGCTGGCTGCTCAAGGCCATGGAGGTGGGTGTCAACGTGGGTGGTTACTTCCTGTGGAGCCTGCAGGATCAGTTCTCCTGGACCAATGGCTACAACAAGCGTTATGGCTTCTTTTACGTTGACTTTGAAACCCAGAAGCGCACGCCCAAGGCAAGCGCCTACTGGTATAAGCACGTGGCGCAGACCCGTCGTCTGGACTAGCGGCTGGCGGGGTTGCCCGCTCACACAACCTGTCCCCATTTCTCAGCCGGGGGCGGCACGTCACACGGCGCGCCGCCCCCGGTCTTTTTGTTTTTGGGCTGGTCGGGAGCCGTTTGTCTCGATCTGTAACATCTAGCCGAGTTTTTTGGTCCTAGCTGTTACAGATTGAGACGAACAGGATTGCTCTTTCCGAAGAATCTAAATCTGTAACACGTAGCCCGCTTTTGACCGTCTACCTGTTACAAATCGAGACAAACGGAGTAGGACCTAACCCCGTATGTCCCTAACAGTCGAGCGTTCGACCAGCGTACTCGGCACATGAATCGCCTCGATAGACGAGCTCTCTCCAATCGCCGCCTCAAACGCAAGCTTACCGACACCGCGCAAATCAAATCGCAGCGTCGTCAGCCGATTGTGAGGAACAAGTCCCTCGAGTGCGTCGTCGATACCAACCACGCTCACGTCGTCGGGCACGGACAGGCCCGCGTTCTCGAGCGCGGCGATAACGCCCAGCGCCATCTGGTCATTTGCCGCAAGCACGGCAGTCGGCGCCTGCGACCCGCCGGCAAGCACCTCGGCCGCAATCCGCTCGCCCATGGCGTACCCACTGTCCGCACTCCAATCGCCACGCAGCATCGGAGCGGCATCGACATGAGCACGACCCAGCGTATCGCGCCAACCGGCCTCACGAAAACGCGAGGAAATCGAGTTTTCCGGACCCGCCACAAACCGCATATTCGAGTGACCATGTTCCAGCAGATAATTGGTCAACAGCTCGCACGAACCATACTGGTCGGAGTCGATCGTCGTGCAGCGCGGATGCGCATACATGGACAGGATGACCGTTCGCACTCCCGGCTGGGGAACAAACTCCTCAAAATCGGGAGCCATGCGGTTCATGTTGAGAATCATGCCGTCGACGGGTCGCTCGACCATGCGGCGCGAGGCATCGGCAAGTGTATAGGGCTTGTCGCCGCCCATCTCGATCATAGTGACGGCAAAATCGTGCTCGCGCGCCGCTTGCATGATACCCTCGAGCGTCGCCAGGTTACCGACACGTGTGATGTTGTACATGCACAGGCCAATAGAACGATACGACCCGCCGCGCAACGCCGCTCCAGCAAAATTGGGACGAAAGCCCAGCACTTCCATGGCGGCCAGCACACGCTTGCGCGTCTTTTCCGTCACGTTGGGCATACCGTTGACCACGCGAGACACAGTCTGGCGGCTCACGCCAGCGAGCGCCGCAACCTCTGCCGCGCTCGCCGAATGACCATTCCTTGTCTGCTGAGCCATGCCTTCCACGCTAACCTGCTTCCCAACTATTCCCCGCACCCATGGCGCATCGTACATACATCGATAACGTGCTCATGATACCCGAGCCATATACCACAACATGAAAACTTCTGTCAATCAAAACCGCTTAACGAACAAATACAACCGTTCGCGGCTGTTTGAAGTTGTTTTGTTTCTATACATCCCAGCCGGATGTTAACGTGCTCATTGTCAAATGTTCACGTGCTCATTTTGGTTCTAATCATTTTAAGATAGTGTTTATCGGGCTTTTTCACCGCTGAACGCTAACCAGGGAGCCTCCTGAGCGCAAACGCACAATATCGAACAGCGAGACGAGAGGGTGTATGCATATGTCTTTGCTAAACCGCGTACAGCAGCTGCCGAAGGGCTTTGTTTGGGGCGCCGCAACCGCCGCGTACCAAACGGAAGGTTCCACGAAGGTGGCAGGCAAGGGTAAGACCATGTGGGACGATTACCTTGTCGCCCAGGGTCGCTTTTTGCCCGACCCGGCCAGTGATTTCTACAACCGCTACGAGGAGGATATCCGCCTTTCTGCCGAGCATGGACTCAACGCCATCCGTGTGTCCATCGCCTGGACCCGCATCTTCCCCAACGGCGACGATGCCGAGCCCCTCGCCGAGGGCGTTAAGCACTACCACGAGCTGTTCGCCTGCTGCAAAAAGTATGGCGTCGAGCCCTATGTGTCTCTGCATCACTTTGACTCCCCCGCCGCCCTGTTCAACCAGGGCGACTGGCTCAACCGCAAGACCGTCGACGCCTATGTGCGCTATGCCGAGTTCTGCTTCCGCGAGTTCCGCGAGGTCAAGAATTGGTTCACCATCAACGAGCTCATCAGCCTCTCGCACTCCCAATACATCCAAGGCAACTTCCCGCCCAACCATCACTTTGATGTGACGAGCGGCATCCAGAGCCAGCACAACGAGCTCGTTGCCCACGCCCGCGCCGTCAACCTGTATAAGGATCTTGACGAGACCGAGCACCTGGGCGGACGCATTGGCATGGTCAACGTCCTGACGCCGGCATATCCTGCCACAGACTCGCCCGCCGACCAGCACGCCGCCGACCTGTACAACGCCTTCTACACCGACTTCATCATGGACGGCGCCTTCCTGGGTCACTACTCCGCGCGCACCCTCTCACTCATCAACGAGATTCTGCGTGCCAACAACGCCACGCTTACGGTTGAGGACAGCGACATGGAGGAGCTCGCCAAGGCGGCGCCCCGCAACGATATGTTCGGCCTCAACTACTATCAGTCGGCGTTTATCGCCGCCTACGATGGCGAGTCCACCAACAGCTTTAACGGCACCGGAGACAAGGGCACCTCGTGCTTTAAGTTTAAGGGCGTCGGGCAGCAGGTCGATATGCCGGGTATCCCCACCACCGACTGGGATTGGCTCATCTACCCGCAAGGCCTCTACGACACGCTCAAGCACATCAGCGCCACCTATCCCAACCTCCCCGTCATCTATATCACCGAAAACGGCCTGGGCCACAAGGACCCCGAGCCCGACGCAAACGGCATCGTCGCCGATCCCGAGCGCATCGACTTTGTCGACCAGCACATGGAGAAGGTGCTCCGGGCGCGCGCCGAGGGCGTCGACGTCCAGGGCTACTTTATCTGGAGCCTGCAGGACCAGTTCTCGTGGGCCAACGGCTATAACAAGCGCTACGGCCTGTTCTACATCGACTTCGACACGCAAAAACGCTACATCAAGCAGTCGGCACTCTGGTACAAGGAGCTCGCCGACACTATGGCGGACGCGCAGTAGCGCATCGCCTCGCTTTCCCCCGAGAGGGGAGCGGCCCTATGCGATACAAACCCAGCCGCTCCCCTCTCTCCCCCTGGGACCGACCCCGCCTGCACCCGGGCTTTTAGCAAGCGGGAGACCATATAGGTTTTCAACGTCCATGCCATTAAGATTTCATGCAAAGAGGAGCGTGAACTATGGAATCGATCGTTAAGTTCTTGGAGAAAGGTCAGCCGTACTTCGACAAGGTCTCTAAGAACATCTACCTTCAGGCCATTAAAGACGGCTTTTTGGCAGCAATGCCCATCATCCTGTCTTCTTCTGTCTTCCTGCTTATTTCGACCCTGCCGGGCGTTGTCGCCACGGTCGGCGGCTTTACGCTGCCCGACTGGTGGAGCGTCGACGTCGTGAACTTCTGCAACAAGGTTTACAACTTCACGATGGGCGTCGTGGGCATCATGGTCGCCGGCACCACCGCAAGCGCGCTGACCGGCTCCAAGAACCGCCGCATGCCTGCCGGCAAGGCCATCAACGCCACGAGCACCATGGTCGCCGCCATGTGCGCTATGCTCATCTTGGCCGTTACCCAGACGAGTGCCAAGATCGACGGCGCCGATGTCTCGGTGTTCTTTACCGACAACATGGGCACCAAGGGCCTACTGAGCTCCTTTGTCGCCGCATTTGCCACGGTCAACATCTATGCCTTCTGCATTAAGCGAGACATCACCATCAAGCTGCCCAAAGAAGTCCCCGGCGCCATCGCCCAGAACTTCCGCGACATCTTCGCCTTCAGCTTCTCCATCCTGTTTGTCGCCGTCATCGACGTTATCTGCCGCACCTGCTTGGCCGTCCCGTTTGCCAACGTCATCTCCACGCTGGTGAGCCCGCTGTTCGCCGCTGCCGATTCCTACGCCGGCCTCGCCCTCATCTGGTTCATGATCCCGCTGTTCTGGTTCATGGGCATCCACGGCCCCTCGGTCGTTAAGCCTGCCCTCAACGCCGCGCTGTTTGGCAACATCACCACCAACCTCGCCACGCTGCAGGCCGGCGGTCACCCCGCCCTCGCCCTGACCGAGAACTTCGGTAACTACATCGGCGAACTCGGCGGCACCGGCGCCACGTTCATTGTCCCGATCATCTTCCTGCTCTTTATGCGCTCCAAGCAGCTCAAGGCCGTCGGCAAAGCCTCTGTCGTACCCGTGATGTTCGCCGTCAACGAACCGCTGCTGTTCGCCGCGCCCATCATCCTCAACCCGTACTTCCTGATCCCGTTCCTGTTTGCCCCCGTGGCCAACGTCCTCATTGGTAAGTTCTTCATCGACTTTTTGGGCATGAACGGCTTTATCTATGCCATGCCGTGGGCACTCCCCGGACCGATCGGCACCTTCATCGACACCAACTTCCAGCCGATCTCTCTGGTCCTGGTTGTCGTCCTGCTAGTCGTTGACTTCTT
>CABUZI010000037.1 GCA_902496005.1 uncultured Collinsella sp. | reverse complement strand
GCGTGGAACTCGTCGAGCCCCAGCTGCTTGGCCACAGACGCCGCAACATCCTCGCGGTCGCCCGTGAGCATGACGGTGCGTTTGACGCCGGCAGCGTGCAAGTCGCGAATCGCCTGCTCGGCATCGGTCTTTATGGTGTCGGCAATTACGATATGGCCGGCGTACGTGTCATCGACTAGTACATGGAGGATCGTACCGACGACCTCGCAATTGGGAGCGTCGATACCGGCCGCAGCAAGCATCTTGGCATTGCCGACGACGACGCGCTTGCCGTCGATGGTTGCCGTGAAACCGTGGCCCGCGACATTGGCGGAGTCGCTCACGCGATTCTGGTCGAGCTCACCCTGGTAGGCGGCACGTATGGACCGTGCGATGGGGTGATCGGAAAACGACTCGGCAAGGGCCGCGACTTCGAGCAGTGACTGCTCGGTATAGCCGGCCTCGGGGTGTACCGCCACGACCGAAAACGTGCCGTTGGTGAGCGTGCCGGTCTTGTCAAAGACGACGGTATCCACATCGGCGAGCGTCTCGAGGTAGTTGGAGCCCTTGATGAGGACGCCCAGCTTGGATGCGCCGCCGATGCCGCCAAAGAAGCTGAGCGGCACGCTAATCACGAGCGCGCACGGGCAGCTGACGACCAGGAAGGTCAGGCCGCGCAGGATCCAGTCGGACCAGGCGCCGGTGACCAGGCCGCCGCCGAGTGCGAGCACCGCAGCCGCGCCGGTGACAGCGGGCGTGTAGACGCGGGCGAAGCGCGTGATGAAGTTCTCGGTACGCGCCTTCTTTTCGCTGGCGTTTTCTACGAGCTCCAGGACGCGCGCGACGGTGGACTCGCCAAATGGCTTGGTGGTGCGCACGTGGATGAGACCCGTCATGTTGATGCAGCCGCTGATGATATCGTCTCCGGTTTTGGCCGGGCGGGGGACCGACTCGCCGGTAAGGGCGGCGGTATCGAGCTGCGTCTCGCCTTCGACGATGACGCCGTCGATGGGCACGCGCTCGCCGGGCTTGACGACGATGACGGTGCCGACGGCGATGTCATCGGGGGAGACCTGCTCGAGTGTGCCGTCGGGTTGCTCGACGTTGGCATAATCGGGCGCGATGTCCATCATGGCGCTGATCGACTTGCGGCTTTTGCCCACGGCATATGCCTGGAACAGCTCGCCGACCTGATAGAACAGCATGACGGCGGCGCCTTCGGCCATGTGCGGGTCGGTGTCGGGGAAGAGCACCATGGCAAATGCGCCGATGGTCGCGACCGCCATGAGGAAGCTTTCGTCGAAGGCCTTGCCGCGGCGGATGTTGCTGAACGCCTTCTGGAGTACGTCGTAGCCGGCAATTAGGAACGGCACCAGGAACAGCACAAAGCTGGCGTAGACGTCACCCGGGGTGCCGAATGCGGCGGTAAGGGTACCGAGCTCGTCGAGGGCGTACACCACCGCAAAAATGCCTAGCGCTACCAGGATACGGTTGCGCTTATGCTCAAGGGACTCTTTCTTCTTGCGCCTCTTCTTTTTCTTTTTGGGATCGGCGGTTGCCATGATTCAATCCTCCCATTTGAATGTATGAACACTCGCTCATATAATTTCGCGAGCAAAGGCCGCGGGAAGCGCGGCCTTGCGGGTCAGCGTAACCTGGGCTAGAGAATGATCTCGCAGTCGGGCTCGGCGTCGGCGGTGAACTCCACGACGCGGTCGAGAACCTCGTCGAACTCGGCGTCGTCGGCCTCGAGCGTCAACTTCTGGGTCATAAAGTTGACCGAAACGGACTTGACGCCATCGAGCTTGGCAAGTTCGTCCTGAAGCTCGCGCGCGCAGTTGGCGCAGTCGATCTCGTCGAGTTTAAACTGCTTTTTCATGGCGGGTTCCTTTCCCTGTTTTTGCGGCTTGGGTGCAGGCCGCGCTGGTACCGTGGTTGGTCGCTATTCGCAGATGTGGCTCATGCCTTGGTTGAGCATGGTGTAGACATGGTCGTCGGCAAGCGAGTAGAGGATATTGCGCCCGTCGCGCCGGAATTTAACCAGGTGCGACTGCTTGAGCGTTCGCAACTGGTGCGACACCGCGGACTGCGAGGTCTCGGTTGCCTCGGCGATGTCTGCCACGCAGAGCTCGCGGCCCATGAGGGCGTAGAGGATCTTGATGCGCGTGGTGTCGCTAAAGACCTTGAACAGGTCGGCAAGGTCGTACAGCAGCTCCTCGTCGGGAAGGTCCTCGGGCGAGCAGGTGGTGGGAATCGCGGGTTCGGTGGCCTCGATGTCGGGTTTCGTTTCATCAACGCGGATGCTCATTGCAATATCCTTTCATATGAACATGCGCTCATATAACTTGCTTCCGATTATATGAGTATATGTTCATATGTCAATGACGTTCAGGTGATTCGTTGCACAAAATGATGGGGAATAGTGGACGAGATCCCGGAGTGAGCGGTTTTGATAGCCGATGCCGGGGTGGGTGCCCCTGAGCCGTGCAAAAATTGGAGTATTCTTCAACGATAGGGGTCCGTTAATTTATTGCAGGCCATATAATGCAGTTCAAGAGTTATCTTAGGGTGTGAATCCGATGAGTTCTTCCTCAAATGTTGCCTAACGCTCTCACGCAAGAGTGATTTCGCTTCACATTTGGATCCACTCGAGGGTGATAGACACCCGGCTTTGCTGAATACTCGCAATTTTGCACGTCGCTAAGGTGCCCACCTTGTTAGCCGGTCTAGCTTCCGGCCCCGAAGATCCTGCCCTCGGGCGCGAAGCTGCTTGTTTGGTTGAGTGATGGGCTGTCGGGTTCGACAGTCTGCATGTCATCGATTGCCGGAGCCTCGTTAATCGTCTGATCGTCCAATGTGATGCCTTCGAGCATTGCTTTTTCGAGGTCGATTCGTTGGCGCCCTTCGGAATCCTGGCGAAGCTCCTCCTGGATTCGTTTCTTCTCCTCAATAAACCTTCTGAGTACGAACTGTCTCAGGTCTTCTTGCATGATTTGAAAGTCTTTTGGCAGACGCGAGGGGCGTATGCCCTCTTTTCGTTGGATCGCCTCCATGACCCTAACGAAAGCGCTGGCATGCATAAAGGAATAACGACTGACGGTGATGATTCCGTATCCCATGGACGCAAGCGCATTCTTGCGCTCCTCATCGATGGCGCGGTCTCCTTCCGCGTCATGATAAAAACCGTTGTATTCAATGTCTGTGCGAGATTTCTTTAGATACGCATCCATAAAGAACTTCTTGCGTCTCGTGAGATTCTTTGCAGCAGCGGTGACCTGCACCTCGTAATCGGTCTCAATTCCCTTAATACCAAGCCCTCCTTCGCTTTTGGGCAGCGTTAGCATCATGACAAAGGCCGTTTCCATGGGAGACCGGCATCCGTCGCGCACACATTGGATCGCCTTTCGGGCAAGGGCCAGACCGTCGCATCTGGTAATGGAATTAAAGAACTGCTTTAACCTCTCGGTCGAGGTGAGCGCGAAACGCTCGGTATAGGAGGTGGAAGAGTCGGTTCCAAGGGAATAAGCGCCGCATAGTTCAAAGTAGTACTCCACTAGTTCGCGAAAAGAAAGATAGGTGGCGGCCTGAAGTGCGCAAAGCTCAACGCCAACAATGAAGATGCCATCTTTGAGCTCTACAAAGCGTGAGTTCGAGAATCGTTTTGAAGAAACGTGGCACTGACAGTCCATTGCATAGCGCGCATTCCTGCGATCAAACACCATCACCTCGAGGGAATCATTTGCGTCGAGGGAAACATCATTTTTGGTGAGCCATTCTGTGGCTGCGTCAAGGAGCGTTCCGGTGGGACATGATCCGTAGATCGCGGCAGGACTACAGGATTCGATGCCTTTCGCAGACACCGAATGCGCGGCCTGGTAGACCGCTTTTGCAGTGGTATGTGACAATACGATACTCATGGTATATATCGTGTCAGCTAATGCCGTGTTGATGGCACTGAGTGGAAAAGCCGTTTTAGAGGTCTAACCAAATGCTGTCCAAAAGCTTGACGCAATTATGGGTTGGTATGCCCCAAATAAATGTTTTCACAGCTTAGCTATAGCATATAAATACTCAATTGCTGCACATTTGATATCGATGTATCACCATCCGACAACGAATTACGTGTCGGGAATTGGTCGAAATCGTTCAAAATGAGGGTTCAGAATTTGTGATGGCAGATCTATCTGTGGAACGTAGGGCGGCCCCGCTGCGGGGTTTCCCGCTGCGAGACCGCTCGTGATCTACGCCGGAGTTTGGCGTAGACGTTTCTACTTGGCAAACAGGTTCTTGAGGTTGAACTCGGCTTGGACGGTGCGGAGCATGAGGTCGGTGTCGTCCAGGCCCAGATGCTGCTCGCTGGCGTCGGCGGCGAGGGTGCCACGGCGGCGCGCCCAGTTCTCGAGCGCGGCGGGCGCGGACTCGCGGGGGAGCGAGCGCACGTCGGCGTCCAGGCTGCGGCAGATCTGGCGTGAATCGATGACGATGATCTTACCGGCGCGGCGTGCCTCGGCGTAGCCGTCCAGGTGGATCTTGAACCAGCTGTCCTCAAATGCGGCGTTGTGTGCCATGTACGGGTACTTCTTCATGAGCTTGAGCAGCTGCTTCTGCAGTTCCTTGTTCTCGCGGAAGGGCGTTTTGCCGTCGATGTCGTCCCAGGTGATGTGGTGGATATTCGACAACGGCACATCCTCGCCGCGGTAGATGTCGGGCAGACCGCAGTAGTGTGCCTCGGCGTCGTGCGGGACGGCGTCGCTGGTGAGCTCCATGATCTCCCAGCCCACGTTGATGATATAACCGCGCTCGGGTGCACGGCCGGTGGTCTCGATGTCGATACCGAGCACGGTGCCCTGGATGGGCTTGCGGGCGTAGGCCACGCCGAGCGCGTCGCGGTCGCCGCGGATTTCGCGCATAACGGACGCGGCGGTGCGCTTTTGCATCTTGCCGATGGCGGCGCAGGTGTCGGCATCGGACAGACCGCGCGAAAGCGTCGCGGGCGTCACGTTGCGCAGGCGCGCCTCGCCAATCTGGTCGCACAGGTCGCGGTTGCGGTCGGCCAGGTCGCGCACTGTGGCAAAGTCGAAGCCGGGGTCGCCCTCGGCAGTAAAATACTCGGTCTCGAGCACCTTGAGGGCCTCCTCGCCCTTCTGGCGCTCGGACTCCATGGCGCCGTGATCGCCATAGATAAACATGGGAATAAACGGCTGGCGCTCGTATTCGAGTGCTTGTGAAACGTTCATATAACTGCTCCTTGGATGGGCCGCGTCGTGCGGCTCAGGGTCATTAAGATGTGGCGAGATGATAGTTTACCATGGGCAACTATTGGCACCGCGCCCGGGACAACTACAATACCCTAGTTGACCGCTAGGACTTTTACAATGCTGCCGAAAGACACGAAAGGTTCCATCCGTCATGGATTTACTGATTGATATTCTGCTCGACGCCGGCAAGGACACGCTGTCGCTGGTGCCGTTTTTGTTGGTGACGTATCTTGCTCTCGAGACACTTGAGCACGTTGCGGGCGACCGCGTCAACGGCGCTATCAAGCGCGCCGGCGCTGCGGGTCCCGTGGTTGGCTCGCTGCTGGGCATGGTGCCGCAGTGCGGATTTTCGGCCATGGCAGCAACGCTGTACGCCGGCCGTGTCGTGACCTTGGGCACGTTGGTGGCGGTGTTCCTTTCGACCTCCGACGAGATGCTGCCGCTGCTACTTGCCGAGCAGGTTCCCGTGCAGACTATGGCGATGCTTTTGGCTTCGAAAGCGCTGATCGCACTGGTCACGGGTTTTATCGTGGACGCTGCCATTCGCGGCCTGCGTCGTAACGTTCGCGTGCATGCGGCGATTCGCCGTACCGTGCTGGGAACCGCGGCCAACCCGGCCCACGTGAACTGCGCGCACGACGACCACAGCGGCGGTGACATCATCGACGAGGTGGCCGAGGCAGGCGTGAGCGCCGACCACATCCACGAGCTGTGCGAGCGCGACCATTGCGGTTGTGATGAAGACGAGGACGAGCACGAACACGGACATGGCCACGATCACGGTCATGAGGGCGAACATGAACACCATGATGGTCACGGTCACTCCCACTCCCACGAAGGGACGCCTGTCCTGTCGATCATCCGCAGCGCGATCTCGCACACCGTGCAGGTCTCGGTATTCATTTTTCTGGTGACGCTGATTCTGGTCGCCGTGCTCGAGACGTTCGGCGAGTCCGCGATCGAGCAGTTCCTGCGCGGCAACGAGACGCTCGCCGTCTTGGGTTCGGCGCTTGTCGGGCTGATTCCCAATTGCTCGGCGAGCGTGGTCATTACGCAACTATATCTGGAAGGCGCGCTGCAACTGGCGCCGATGCTCGCCGGCACGCTCATTTCCGCCGGCGTGGGTTATCTGGTGCTGTTCCGCACCAACCGCAGCGCCCGCGAAAATGCCGTGTTCCTGATCATGATGTACGTCATCGGCGCTGGCTGGGGCCTCATCCTCTCCGCCGTTGGCCTTTAAGTAGATTATTGGGACACGTCTTACGATCTACCCCTGTGACCAGGGCATTTCCCGCTGCCAAAACAAAAAGGTAGATTTTTAGGCATATCCTAAAAATCTACCTTGGTTAGTGCAGCAACTCGGTGAGGTTGCGTTTAAAGCGGGCGCGATCTTCGCTGGTAAATGCTGCCGGACCGCGAGTGCGTCCGCCGGCGCGGCGTACCTTCTTTTCCTCGTGGCGAATAAACAGCTGCATGTCGATAGTCGCCTTGTCGTACACGCGCCCGCGCACACCGATGGCGGCGGCATCGCGCCCGAGCACCATGCTCGCCAAGCCAATGTCCTGCGTCACGACCACGTCGCCCGCCTGCAGGCGTTCGACAATGGCAAAGTCGGCGCTGTCGGCGCCCACGCTCACATCGAGCGTCGTGACCCAAAATCCGCGTCGCGCGTGCTCGGCATTGCGCGGGTCGTCGCGGCGAATGTGCCGTTCCAGGTTTTGCGTGCTGTTGCCGGCGATAACAACGGCGACGCCCGCCCGCCGCGCGCAGTCAATCGACTCGCGCGTGACCGGGCAGGCGTCTGCATCAATAAAGAGCGTTCGTGGCATCTAGTGCACCAGTTTGCCAAATTGAATAGCACGAACAATCAGCGTTACGCCAAACACCAGCAGCGCGGCGCCGCTAAAGATGACGAGCATCTTGGCCGACCACAGCGGATAGATAAACACGAACATGCCGGCGATGATGGAGAGTGCGCCGCTCAGGATGGCGAGGGCACGGTTGGACGAAAGCTCGGACTCCAGAATGGACATGACACCTTCGACAATCCAGCCAAAGCCAGCCACGATAACCACCATCGTGGTGAGCGTCGCGGTCGAGAAGGCCTGGTTGCGCAGGATTATGACGCCGCCCAAGATAATGAGTAGGTTAGAGATGATGCTCGTCACGCGCCAGCCGGTGGGCAGCAGCGGCTCGAAAACAGCGGTAAACAGCCTGATCGCGGCCGTGATCACAAAGTAGAAGCCCAAGACGGTCGTTAGGAAGACGAGGGATTTGGCGGGCGCAAACAGCAGTGCGATGCCGGCGACGAGCGCCAAGACGCCCGTGATGGCGTAAATCCAGCGCACGGCCTTGACGGCCTTGCCTGCCATGCTTTTCTCGTCAAATCCAAACTGGCTCGATTTTTGGTCATCGTTCTTAAAGATGCCCATAATGTCTCCTTTCCGTGCGGCGTAAGCCTTGATCGTTACAACCAGTATCGCCTAAAGGCGCTGGCGTATGGGTCGGGGAGGGCGAAACGTAACCCAAAGGCCCCGAATTGTTTCCGTTGTTTCCCACGTCGCGATTTTCTATTCAACAAGTGTAGAACATTGCAGCCCTGTTCGTTATTGCCTACGTTTTAGGTTAGATTCTCCTAAGAACAATTGCCCGAAATTGGGGGTCCCTATGAACGAAGCAGTTCCCGAGGCACCGTCGAGTGTCGAATCGATGGCAAAGCAAGGTTGCGAAAAGCTCGGTCTGGAAGCGTTTGATGCGCTGGTCCGTCGTGCCCGTACGTGCCGTCGCTTTGACGAGTCTATGCGCGTGCCGCGCGAGTTTTTGCTCGAGCTGGCGGAGCTGGCGCACCTGACCCCGTGTGGTGCCAATGCTCAGCGTCTTCGTCTTCATGTGGTGAGCGGTGCCGAGGATTGCGCGCGTGTATTTGACGAGCTCGCATGGGCCGGCGCACTTAAGGATTGGCCGGGTCCTGCCGAGGGCGAGCACCCGACCGGCTACATCGCGATTCTGGCTGAGCGCGCCGTTCCGGGCAAGCCTGCCGCTCCCATTACCGAGGTCGACACGGGCATTGCCGCGCAGACGATGATGCTCGCCGCCCGCAGCGCCACGCCCGAGGTGGCAGCCTGCATGTTCAAGGCCTTTACGCCCCATGCGATCGATGCCATGGGGCTCGATAACGACAAGTATGAGCTCAAGCTGATCATGGCCTTTGGCGTTCCGGCCGAGATACAGGTGATCGATGCGATCGATTCCAACCCCGATGGCTCCATCAATTATTGGCGCGACGAGGCACAGGTGCACCACGTACCCAAGCGTCCGCTTGCCGACGTGCTGCTGTAGTTGAGCGTCACCGCGGTGTGATCCGGCGGTAAACCACCACAAAGGTACCTGTCCCCTTTGCGGTGGTGCGAGAGGAGGGCGTGTGGCAGATTTGTATTTGGTGCGGCATGGGCAGACTGAGCTCAATGTGCAGAATATTTTGCAAGGTGGGCACGATTCGCCGCTTACGGCGCGCGGGCGCGAGCAGGCGCTGGCGACGCGCGCGGCGTTTGAGGCGCGCGGCGTGACCTTTGACCGTGTGTATTCCTCCCCGTTGGGCCGGGCGCGGCGTACGGCTGAGCTAATTGCTGGTGAGGGCCGCTCGATAGAGCTGGTCGATGACCTACGCGAGTGGCATTTGGGCTCGCTGGAGGGCACATCAAATCGCGATATGCCGCCGCAGCCCTGGGGTGATTATCCGGTGGCCTTTGGTGGCGAGTCTGAAGTGCAGCTCCAGTCGCGTATGGTCGCGGTGCTGTCGCGCATCATGGCCAGGCCGCAGCACGACTGCGTGCTGGCGGTTTCCCACGGCTCAGCCTGCCAGGAGTTTCTTGAGTATGTGACTGGCAGGGGAGAGCTACCCGACAACGGAGCCGTGCTTCATTTTGGCTATTGCGACGGGGCGTTTTCGCTCCTTGATTGGTAACGAACGAAAGGACCCCTATGAATAAAGACCTGTATCTGGTTCGTCATGGGCAGACAATATTCAACCTTAAGCGCATCATTCAGGGTTGGAGTGACTCGCCGCTCACGCAGCTGGGTTGCGATCAGGCGGCGCGCGCCGGCATGTTTTTGCGCGCACGCGGCATTGGGCCCGACCACGTCTACACCTCTACGCTTCATCGCACCGAGCAGACTATCGCCAACTTGTGGCCGGGCTTGGCGTACGAGCGCCTGGACGGCCTGCGTGAGTGGTTCTTTGGCGACTTTGAGGCCGAGCGCGTGATGCTCATGCCCGAGCGCCCGTGGCGCGACTTCTATCGCCAGTTTGGCGGCGAAGGCCAGATGCAGGTGCGCGAGCGCATGGTGGCGACGTTGACCGATCTTATGCGACGCCCGGACCACGAGTGCGTCCTCGCGGTGAGCCACGGATCGGCCATCAAGGAGTTCATGGACCACGTGAAGGGTGCGGCGGCCGACGAACGCGATCGCGTGCCGGGCAACTGCTCGGTGCTGCACTTTGCGTTTGATGATGCGACGGATACGTTTGAACTGGTTGAGATTTTTACGCAGGAAGACTACGCGCGCGAGCTGGGGCTTGAACCGCTCGTGGCTACTGCGGGTCCGCAGCGCGGATAACGCGAGCGCGGCGGCACGGGTCGCCGGCATAACTTATCGACGCGAAAGGGGCGGAGATGCATGTACCTGCTGCATCTCCGCCCCCTGTTTGTTGAGCTGCCGATTTTTGTGCTGAGCGGTCTGGTCTTGCTAGAACCGCGCGACCTGGTGCGTGAGCAGACCTGTCGGAACCTGCGGCGCGGCGCCGCTGACCTGCGCAGCGGGGAAGAGCACGGCAACGGTAAAGTTGAACGGCTCCTTGCCGGTGTACGTTCCGGCGGAACGGGCCTCATCGGCCAGCAGCTGCGACGCCCCGGTCAGCGCGGCGGCGTAGGCGGGGTCGTCGGTCAGTGCCGGCTCCGGTGCTTGGTCGAGCATAGCGCGGATGGCCCCGACGGCGTCCTCGCGCTTGACCTCCCACACGCGGTGCGTAATGCCCGCGGGATCGGTGACGGCGTAGAGCGATGCGCCTTCTTTGGCGGCGCCCAGGATGATGTTCATGACGGGCGAGGCCTCGTAGGAGAGCGATACGGGGCGCGGCTGCACCTTAAGCTCGGCGATTGCGCGCGCGGCGGCGAGTGCGTCGACGCTCTCGGCGGCGGCCTCGTCGCTACCCGTCAGCACGTTAACCGGGCAGATCGCCACGACACCCGTCACGCGTCCCGGCTCGCCCGAGCATTCGTACACGTAATACGCCGCACCCGGGTCCTTGAGCATCAGGCCATCGGCAAGGGCTCCGCGCAGAGCATCGTTGCCGCTCAGGATGCTGCCCATTGCAGGCAGCGCCTCGAGCACGCGGTCCTGAGCCGGGCGGATGCAGGGAAACGGAAGTGCTTTCATGGGCGGTCCTAACGCACGAGTCGGTTTGTTCGCGGCTTATTATGCCCCAACTTGCCCATTCGCGTCCCAGAGCACGTTATCGGCGAGCGCGATGAGCACGTTCTGGCAGCGAACGATATCGGCGTGGGGCACATATTCGTTGGGCTTGTGCGCGAGCGCGAGCGACCCGGGACCGTAGCTCATGCAATTGCGATTACCTGTCTTGCCGGCAATGACGGCGGTGTCGGTGTAGCCGGTAAAGAAGCCGACGGTCGTGTCCGCGTCCGTCACGTCATCGGCGGCACGCTTGAGCGCTGCTAGAAGGGGAGAGTTTGGGTCGCGCTCGATGGCGGGGCGGTCGCCCGTCACGGTGTAGCTGCCATGGCAACCGGGAACGGCGCCTTCGGCGACGGCGATGGCCTGCTCTACCATGCGCGTCACGGCGGCCGTATCGGTCGGCGGGGTCAGGCGCATGTCGACCCAGACTTTGGCGCGGTCGGGTACGACGTAGGGGCGATATCCGCCCTCGATTTGGCCAAACGTGATGGTCGAAGGCCCCAGCTCATCGTGCGCGGGCAGCGCCATAAACGCGCGACGGAGCGAACACACGACCTCGGCCATGGCGGCGACGGCATCCGCGCCCTTCCAGGGCTGGCTCGCATGCGCCGTCACGCCAGTCATTTCAATCTCGAACCACGTACGCCCCTTGTGCGCCACCTGGATCTGTCCGTCGGTGGGCTCGGTGTCCAGCACCCATTCACGCGAGCCGACCCAGCCAGCATCGATCGCGGCCTCTGAGCCACGCATAAAATCTTCCTCGTCGACCGAGCAGATGAGCGAAAAGCCGCGGCGGGGCAGCGCGCCATCCGCCACCACGTGCTCGAGCGTATGGACCAGTGCGGCAATGGCGCAGGCCAGGCCACCTTTCATGTCGCAGGCGCCACGGCCATAGAGTTTGTCGTTACGCACAACCGTCCCGAGCGGCGGAATGTCCGCGTCCCAGCCATCGCCCAGCGTAACGGTATCCATATGACAGATATAGACGAGTCGCGGCTCGTCGCTTTGGCCCGGCACGGTGACCATAAGGTTGCGGCGCCCGGGGAGTACTTCGAGCTCTGCAATCTGCACGGCATCGAGTACCGGATGGCTCAGCTGCGCCAACCGTTCCTCAACCAACGCTTTGATATAGCGTTCAATCTCGCCCTCATACGCACCTGGGTCGGAACTGTCGATCCGCACGAGCCCTTGCGTAAGCCGCCAAGCAAAATCTGTATCAACCATAGGCACCTCACAGATAGTTAGGTCAACATACAGATTGTATGCCAAGAAGCGGCTCGGTGCATTTAATGGAGGACTCACAAAAACGGGGACGCCTCTCGTGTGAAAGGCGCCCCCGCGGGCATTCAATGTCAGCGACGGGCAGGCCACATGGGGAACTGCCCGTCAGATCAGCCGGCGCTATTTGATCACGCGCACGCGATACATCGACGGAATCTGCTTGAGCGCCTCGATGGTGCTGCTGTCCAGGTGCTCGTCGGTGTCGAACATGGTGTAGGCGTTCTCGCCGGCAGACTCGTTGGTCATACGCTGCACGTTGGCGTTGTCCTTGGCCAGGATGGCCGTGATCTGGCCGATCATGTTGGGCACGTTGGCATGCAGGCAGGCAATGCGGCTTGCAGCGCGCGCCTTGCCCATGCTGCAAGCGGGGTAGTTGACGCTGTGGGCGATGTTACCGTTCTCCAGGTAATCCTTGAGTTCGCTGATGGCCATATCGGCGCAGTTGGCCTCGGCCTCGCCGGTGCCGGCGCCCGAGTGCGTGGTGATAAACGTGTTCGGCATCTTGACGGTCTTGGGCGTGGCAAAGTCGCAGCTAAACCAGCTGAGCTTGCCCTCGCGCAGGGCGGCGTCGACGGCGTCCTCGTCAATGATGGTCTCGCGTGCGTAGTTGATGAGCACGGCTCCCGGGGCCAGCAGGTTAATCTGCTCGGTGCTGATCATGCCGATGGTGTCTGCTTTGCTGGGCACGTGCACGGTAAGGTAGTCGCAGCCGCGGCACAGATCCTCGAGCGTGCCCACGCGCTGCACCTCGCGGCTCAGCACCCACGCGTGCTCAACGGAAATGAACGGGTCGTAGCCGTAGACGTCCATACCCAGATCGACGCAGGCGTTGGCGACCTTGGAGCCCACGTTGCCCAGACCGATGACGCCGATGCGCTTGCCCTTGAGCTCGCGGCCCACAAAGGCCTTCTTGGCCTTTTCGGCATCGACCTGAATCTCGGGGTCGTCGGCGTTGTCGCGCACCCAGTTCATCGACTGTACTACGCCGCGGCTCGAGAGCACCAGCATGCCCAGGACGAGCTCCTTGACGGCATTGCTATTGGCGCCGGGGGAGTTAAAGACGACGACGCCCTTCTTGGCGTACTCCTCGACGGGGATGTTGTTGACGCCGGCGCCGCAGCGGGCGATGGCGCGGATTCCCTCGGGCAGCTCGTAGCCGTGCAGGTCGGTCGAGCGCATCAGAATGGCGTCGGCCTCTTCGGCGGTGCTCACAAATTCGTAGCCTTCGCCAAACTCGACTTTGCCGTCCTTGGTGATGTCGTCGATGGTTTTGATCTTACGCATGAAAAACTCCTTAGCAGGTTTGGTTTAAACAGGTGGTTTGAGGTGGCTGGTCGGCCCGCGCGTTGCGGGCTAGTTAGATCGCGGGCTCAAACTATGCTGCGCTTCGAAGTCCTTCATGTACGAGGCCAGTGCCTGCACATCTTCCATGGTTACGGCGTTGTAGACGCTAGCGCGCATGCCGCCCACCAGGCGATGGCCCTTGACGTTTTGAATCTGGTGCTCGGCCGCGCCTGCGACAAAGGCGGCGTCGAGGTCGGCATCGCCGGTACGGAAGGTGACGTTGGCGATGGAGCGGCTGTCGGCCTGTGTGGCGCCATGGAACAGCACGCTGTGCTCGAGCAGGTTATAGAGCAGGTTGGCCTTGGCCCAGTTACGCTCGGCCATGGCGGCAAGTCCGCCGGTCTCCTCGACCCAGCGGAATACCTTGCCGCACACGTAGATACCAAAGGTGTTGGGCGTGTTGAGCATGGAGCCCTTGGCGGCCTGCGTCTTAAGGTCCAGGTACTGCGGCGTCTGCGCAAAAGCGGGGCTATCTGCGATGAGGTCGTCGCGCACGATGACCACGGTCACGCCCGCGGCGCCGGCGTTTTTCTGCGCGCCGGCGTAGATGAGCCCGTAGCGCTCAACGTCGAGCGACTGCGACAGAAAGCAGCTCGAGACATCGGCGACCAGCGGCACGTCGCCGCAAGCGGGCAGCTCGTGGTACATGGTGCCAAAGATGGTGTTGTTCTGGCAGATGTAAACGTAGTCGAGCCCGTCGCTCGCGGCCTCGGCGGCAATGCGCGCGTTGATGTCGGCCATGTCGGGGATGCGGTCGAAGTTGGTGTCCTCGGAGCTCGCGAGCAGCACGGCCTCGCCGTACTTGGTGGCTTCTTTGTATGCCTTGTTGGCAAAGTTGCCGGTCACGATGTAGCCGGCGCGGCCACGGCGCATGAGGTTCATGGGGATGCCCGCAAACTGCAGTGTGGCGCCGCCCTGCAAAAACAGGACGCGGTAGTTGTCGGGGATGCTCAGCAGGCGACGCAGGGTTGCCTCGGCGTCGTCGATGATCTGCTGGTACATGCTAGATCGATGGCTCATCTCGAGCACGGACATGCCGCAACCGCGGTAGTCCATCATCTCGTCGGCGATCTCGGCGAGCACGCTTGTAGGCAGCGCGGCCGGGCCAGCTGAGAAGTTGTGCACACGTGCCATCTTCTAGTTCCCCTCGTAGTCGTTTGAACGTTCGGGATACTTTAGCACAGTGGAGCGCCAGGCGCGACCGCATCACAGCAAAACCCGAGTGCGCCGCTATGATTTACAGGATGGTTACATGGGGGAGGGGTGACCTTACCTGATGGCTCGCATCCGATCTGCCTCGGCCTTCGCTTGTTTCCAAGGACGCACGCGGCCGTTGGTGAGGTCGTCGTAACCATGAGCGATGGTACGTTGAATGTGATCTTCGCGTTCCTGAATGGTAGTTAGTGCGCGCGTCTGATCAGAAATAGGCTTTACGACAGGCATACGAAACTCCTTACATAGAAGCATATGTAAAACTCTATGTTGAATATAGCGGAGGGTGGCGTTGGGCGTGTGCGTGCCTGCATTCGTAAGCGCGGTTGTCTGGCAAGTGTGATTTGGGGCGACCTCGTTAAAGTTTCTAAGCTGCGAAAATGACCGTTAACCGGATTAAATTTTGTTGCTCAACATTTGACACTCTGGGCGTGGTATCTTTTTTACCAACAGGTATGATTATTGTCATGTGCGCCGCGCCTGCCTGCCGGGTTGCGGCGTACTTGTGACAGCCTTTGACACCCTTGGAGCGTGTACTGTGGATGTAACCACAAAAAGCGTTCGGGG
>CABUZI010000036.1 GCA_902496005.1 uncultured Collinsella sp. | reverse complement strand
GTCGCCACGGCCGCTGCCCGCCTTATCAAGGAGGGCGTCGACCCGCATCCCGAGATCATGGTTCCGCTCGTTTCCATCACGGCTGAGCATGTCCAGACTCGCGACGTCATCGAGCGCGTCATCGCCGAGGTTTCCGCCGAGGAGGGCGTCGAGCTCAACATTCCCGTGGGCACGATGCTCGAGCTGCCGCGCGCCTGTATGGTCGCCGACGAGATCGCCCAGCACGCCGATTTCTTCTGCTTTGGCACCAACGACCTTACCCAGACGACCTTCGGTTTCTCGCGTGACGATGCCGAGGCTAAGTTCATCCCGCTGTACATGCATAAGAAGATCTTGAAGGACAACCCCTTCGAGACCATCGACACGGCAGTACTCGAACTGGTGCGCATGGCTGTCGAGAAGGGCCGCGCCACCAACCCCGACATGCACTCTGGCGTGTGCGGCGAGCACGGCGGCGACCCCAAGTCCATCAAGGGCCTGTTTAACGTGGCCGACGTGGACTACGTGTCCTGCTCGCCCTACCGCGTGCCCCTCGCACGCCTGGCTGCCGCTCAGGCCAAGCTCGAGGCCAAGCGTTCTGCCTAACGTTTTGGGTTTAGACGCCTAGCGTAGTCCCCTTCATGTCGCCCGTCTCATTCGTGAGACGGGCGGTTATCATGTGCGGGTTTTGTCTTTTTGTCTGCGTAAAAAATTGTTCTTGCAGCAGAAACCCGCGCGTGTATACTCGAATACGTTTGTTCAACTACGTGCCGGCCAAGGTGGTACGGCACCTCTAGAAGAGTAAGGAATTGCACATGGATTACATCCGCGCAATCGAGCGTCAGCAGATCCGCGAGGACATTCCTCAGGTTCGCGTCGCCGACAACGTCAAGGTTCACTACCGCATTAAGGAAGGCGACCGCGAGCGCATCCAGGTCTTCCAGGGCGACGTCATCCGCATGGCCGGCGCCGGTGCCCGCGAGACCTTCACCGTCCGCAAGATGTCCTTCGGTGTCGGTGTTGAGCGTACCTTCCCGCTTCACAGCCCCAAGATCGCCAAGCTCGAGGTCGTTCGTCATGGTCGCGTCCGTCGCGCCAAGCTGTACTACCTCCGCGACAAGGTGGGCAAGGCTGCTCGCATCCCCGAGAAGCGCTAAGAAGATCGCAGCGTCTGTCCACTCGTTTGGACGTAAGGGTCACCTTCGGGTGGCCCTTCTTTTTATCTGATTTGCATGCAAGGAGGGCCTGGTATGGCCAATATGACGAGCTCGGTTTCGGCATCGCAGGTTGCCGGTGAGTTGGCGAGCGCAACGTTTGAGGAGATTCCCGCCCTCGTGGAGCATTATCGCGAGGACCCGCGCCAGCAGGTGATCAAGGCTTGCGAACGCGCTCTCAAACGCCATGCCAAAGAGCTTGCCGAGCGCGAACGCGTCAATGACATGTACGAGCTTATGCATGAGCTTGGCGGCGATGGGGTGGTCGTTGGTGTCGACGAGGTGGGTCGCGGATCGGTGGCCGGTCCTTTGACGGTATGCGCTGTCTGCCTTCCTATGGAGCCGCGCGTCTGGGGCATCAACGATTCCAAAAAGCTCACGCCGGCGCGCCGCGAGTTGCTCTCAGTGAAGATTGCCGAGGTGGCGACGGCGATCGGTTTTTGCCATATCGCGCCTAAGGATATCGATGAGATGGGCATGGCCCGTGCTATCCGTACCGCCGTTGCGGGCGCCGTGGCCGATACGGGGCTCGAGCCCGATTGCGTGCTTATGGATGGCAACCCCTTGGGCGCCGTTCCTAACGAGCGCGATGTGGTGAAGGGCGATGCCAAGATCGCCTGCATCGCCGCGGCGTCCATCATGGCTAAGGTCACGCGTGACGAGATGATGGTCGAGTACGACGCCGAGTATCCCGAGTACCATCTGGCCGAGTCGAAGGGCTATGCAAGCCCCGAGCATATCGAGGCCATTCGCAAACATGGACTTTGTCCACTGCACCGCGTGAGCTTTTGCGGAAACTTTCTGCAGACTGAGCGCCTTTTCTAGGCTAATTGTGGAGACAGGGACCTCTGACGTTTTATAAACCTGCTGGTAGCGGGCCGTATACAGCACCATTGCTGCGTACGGTCCTTTTTTTGACGGCATTTGGTCAGCTTTTGGTTTGCTTCCTGTACTTACCCGCATGAAAGGTGCCCTCATCATCGGGGCAATGCAGCGTGCGGGAAAGGAGACCCCATGAGTGCCGCAAGCAAAAAGAGTAAGACGCAGCAGCTCAAGGAGCGTTGGGAAAACGGCGAGCTCGACTGCGGGGCGATGACGCCCGAGTTTATCAAGGGACTCAGTCCCCGCGAGCTGGGCATGCTTGGCGAGCTGATCACCATCGACTACTTTAACGAGCGCGGCTACACCTTGCTGGAGCAGGGCTATCGTTGCACCGAGGGCGAGGCCGACCTGGTGCTGCTCGATGAGCTCGACGATGTCGTGGTAATGGCCGAGGTCAAGACCAGACGCGTTGCACTGGATTGCAGCACGAGGGTCTTTCCGGAGGAGGCCGTGGACGCCCAAAAGCAACGCCGCTACCGCCGCATCGCAAGTTGCTATCTCATGGAGCATTATCCGCTCAAGGCGATTCGCTTCGATGCCGTGGGTGTCACCATCCGCGGCGGGCATATCGCCGAGATCGAGCACCAGTACAACGCGTTCGATTGGCAGGTGTCGTGATGGCGTTCGAGACGTTTGCCGTTCACGCGGCCTGCATCCGCGGCGTTGAGGCGATTCCCGTCACGGTCGAGGTCTCGCTTGCCGGTGGCGTTCCGGGCATCCAGATGCTCGGCATTCCGAGTATGGAGGTGATGGAGTCACGCGGTCGTATTCGCTGCGCGATGCGCTCCGCCGGGTTCGAGATCCCGCGCTCGGGCATTACCGTTAACCTGGCGCCCGGCGATATCCGCAAGACCGGTAGCGGCTTTGATCTGCCCATCGCCATCGCGGTATTGGCGGCCGATGGGCAGATTCCCCGCGACAACCTCGATCGTTGTCTTATCGCTGGTGAGCTTGGCTTGGACGGTACGGTGCTTCCTGTCAAGGGCGAGGTGGCGTTTCAGTTATTGGCGCGTGATTTGGGGCTGTCCTTTATCGCCGGCAGGTCAGACCAGCATGTGCCACTCGCGGGCGTGGATTGCGGATTCATCGATCATTTGTCTCAGCTTGCTCATGGTATGGGCGATGCCGCGCGGCACTACTTGGATTCCGAGGGCGTCGAGGCGACCTTTGAGCCTGAGCTCGACTATGCCGACGTGCTGGGGCAGGAAGTCGCTAAACGCGGCATGGCGCTTGCGGCGGCAGGAGAACTCGGCTTGCTCATGATCGGGTCTCCGGGATCGGGCAAGACGATGCTCGCACGCCGTATGACCGGCATCCTGCCCGAGCTTTCCGTTGAGGATCAGCAGGAGGCACTGTGCATCCATTCGGTTTTGGGTGAGAACATTGATGGCTTGTTGGCGGGGCACCGCCCCTTCCGCAGTCCCCACCACAGTATTTCGACCGCAGGCCTTATCGGCGGCGGGCGCCCGGTGCACCCGGGTGAGATCAGCCTTGCTCATGGCGGCGTGCTCTTTTTGGACGAGCTTGCCGAGTTTCCCACTGGCGTGCTGCAGACGCTGCGTCAGCCCATCGAGCGCGGCTACGTGAGGATCGTACGCGTCGACGGGGCTTTTACCTTCCCGTCGCGCTTTCAGCTGCTGGCTGCGAGCAATCCCTGCCCCTGCGGCTTTTTGGGCGATCGCGAGGTGCCGTGTCGCTGCTCGGCGGCGATGGTCGAGCGCTATCGGTCTAAACTGCGTGGTCCTTTGGCCGACCGTATCGACATGATGATCGATGTGACCCGTCCCGACCCTCAAGTGATTATCGAGGGTGCGGAGGGCATGTCGTCGGCCGAGTTACGTGACTACGTTGTGCGCGGTCGCGCCTTTCGCGCTTGGCGCGAATCCCGCATGGACGATGCGGATGCCGAGGCCGAGGATGACGAGACACGGTCCATTGACGGCGTCGTTTCGACCTTTGAGCTCGATGATGCGGCGGAGAAGTGTGTGCTCGGCCTGTCGAAGCGCACGCATCTCACAGGGCGTGGCATCGTGCGCCTTGTTCGCATTGCGCGCACAATCGCAGATGTCGCCGAGAGCGCGCAGGTGACGCAGGACCACGTGCTCGAGGCGGCGATGTACCAGGGAAGGAGGGACCAATGATGGCCGAGGGGACCTTCGAGCTGCATCCAGGTGACGCGTTGTATCCCGAGACCGTTTTGGAGCTTTCTGATGTACCTCAGACGCTCTATGTGCGCGGCAACCCCGAGGCGCTTTCGACGCCCGCGCTCTCCATCATCGGTGCGCGAAAGGCCTCGCCGTATGGTCTTGCCGTGGCAGAGCTTGCGGCGAAGGTGGCGGTTGAGGCGGGAGTGACGGTAGTTTCGGGCGGTGCGGTCGGTTGTGACCAAGCCTCGGGTTGGGCTGCGGTCAACGCCGGCGGCAAACACGTTGTGGTGCTGGGGACGGGCGCCGACGTGGTCTACCCGCGTTCGAGCGCGGGGCTGATTACGCGCACGCTTGATACGGGTGGCGCGGTCGTGTCGATCTCTCCGTGGGGCATGGGTCCGCGCAAGTTCGCCTTTCCGCGCCGCAATCGCGTAATCGCGGCCCTGTCGCAAGCCCTCTTTGTATCCGAGGCGGGTATGCCTTCTGGGACGTTTTCCACAGCCGAGGCTGCTATGGATTTGGGGCGCGAACTTCTTGCCGTGCCGGGGTCGATCCTATCGCCCGAGTCGCGTGGCACGAATTACCTCATTGCGAACGGTGCCTGCTGCATCATCGACGAGGGATCTATCGAGATGGCTATCTCACGCATCTACGGCACCCTGCGCTACTCGCGCCCCGATGCTCCCGGCATTGCCGACCTGGATCCAACGCAGCAGACCGTGATGCATGCGCTCATCGCCTCTCCACTCAAGGTCGACGACATTGCGGCGCTCGTCTCGCTCGATGCTGTCGGCGTACTCAAACTCTTGGGTTCGCTTGAACTCGAGGGCCTTATCGAGCGCATGATGGATGGAAGGTATGCGCCCTCCAAGTTTGCCCTTCACGCCCAGACACCCTTCGGTCACAATGGAAAACGTGTCAATTAGAAAGGTGTTTGCAGATGCAGTTCGATCAGGTGACGGTTATCGGTGGCGGTCTGGCGGGTTCGGAGTGCGCGATCCAGCTTGCAGACCGCGGGTTTGCCGTAAAGCTGTGCGAGATGCGCCCCCAGGTGAGCTCCCCGGCCCACCATACCGATCATCTGGCAGAGCTCGTCTGCTCCAATTCGTTTAAGTCGACCCGTCCGGATTCCGCGGCTGGTTTGCTGAAAGCTGAGCTTGAGCGCATGGGTTCAGTCCTGCTCGATTGCGCCCATCGCGCGGCTGTTCCCGCCGGCGGTGCCCTGGCGGTCGACCGCGTCAAGTTTTCCGAGCTTGTCGAGGCCGAGGTTGCCGCTCGTCCCAATATCGAGGTCGTGCACGGCGAGGTCACGCAGATTCCCGAGGGTCACGTGGTCATTGCCGCGGGCCCGCTGTGTTCACCGGCGCTGAGCGAAGAGGTCATGAAGCTCGTCGGTGGCGACGCCCTTGCGTTCTTCGATGCCGCGGCGCCGATCGTCGATGCCTCCACGCTCGATATGGACGTGCTGTTCTCGCAGTCGCGCTACGAGGAGCAGGGGAGCGGCGACTATCTCAACGCTCCGCTCAACAAGGAGGAGTACGAGGCCTTTATCGAGGCGCTTACCACGGCCGACCGCGTGGTGCTCAAAGACTTTGAGGGCGGCGATCTGTTCCAGGCCTGCCAGCCTGCCGAGGAAGTTGCGCGCACCGGCAAGGACGCCATTCGCTTTGGCGCCATGAAGCCCGTCGGCCTCACCGACCCGCGTACCGGACGTCGCCCCTGGGCGGCGATTCAGCTGCGTGCCGAGAACAAGGAGAAGACCGCCTATAACCTGGTGGGCTTCCAGACCAACTTGACCTTTGGCGAGCAGAAGCGCGTCTTCCATATGGTGCCGGGCCTGGAGAACGCTGAGTTCTTCCGCTACGGTGTCATGCACCGCAATACCTTTGTCGACGCCCCGCATGTGCTCGATGGCACCTTTGCCGTGCCCGGTACCGGTGTGCGCCTGGCCGGTCAGATCACCGGCACCGAGGGGTACATGGAAGCCGTGGCGACAGGTCTGCTCGCGGCGCTTAACACTTATGCCGAGGCTATCGGTGCCGCGGGCGTCGAGTTGCCGCGTGTGGGCGCCCTGGGTGCGCTCGTGGGCTATGCGACCGATCCTGCCACCGTGGGCTATCAGCCCATGCATGTCAACTTTGGCCTGGTGCCGCCACTCGAGGATGGTAAGCGCCGCAGCAAGCGCGACCGCTATCAGGCCTATGCGGACCGTGCGCTCGAGGCCCTCGATGCCTACTTGGCCACGCGTTCCGACTTGTTTGGAGGCGACCGGTCATAGCCTTTGACCTGTACGACACCGTCGACTCTTTTATCGCCTATATCGCACGCGTCGAGGGGCTTTCTCCCAACACGGTGACGGCCTATGGCTCGAGGCTAGAGCGCTTTGCTGCCTGGTGCGAGCGCGAGGATATTGATGCTTTCGCTGCCGACGTGCGCACCATTCGTCGCTATCTTGCCGAGCTTTCGCGTGAGCAGGTGGCTCCCCGAACGCTTGCGGCGCACCTGTCGGCTATTCGATCTCTCTATCGCTGGATGGCTGCCGAGGGGATTGTCGAGGGCGATGCGGTCTCGGCGATCGCGTCGCCCAAGCTGCCGCGTGACCTGCCGGGCGTCCTTACGACCCAGCAGGTCGAGGCGCTGCTCAAGACGCCTGATACCTCAACACCCGCGGGACTGCGCGATGCGGCGATGCTCGAGTTGCTCTATGCCTCGGGTGCCCGCATCTCAGAGCTTGCGGCGCTCAATGTGGAATCCATCTCATGGTCCGAGCGCACGCTGCGCCTGTGGGGCAAGGGAAGCAAGGAGCGCATCGTTCCTCTGTATCGTCGTGCGCTCGATGTGACGCGTCTCTATATTGAAGAGGGGAGGCCGGAGTTGCTCGCTCGGGCAAAGCGCCGCGACCTCGCTACCGGGCCGCATCCGCTGCTTATATCGGCGCGCGGCAATCGCATGAGCGCCGCGATGCTCCGGCGGCGGTTCCATACGCTGGCGACGCTCGCCGGCATTCCGGCCGACATCGCCCCGCATGCGATGCGCCATACCTTTGCGACCGACTTGCTCGAGGGCGGTGCGGACCTGCGCTCGGTTCAAGAGCTGCTAGGTCATGCGAGCCTGTCCACGACGCAGATCTACACGCATCTCACACCCGATCGGCTTAAGCGGGCTGTGGCTCAAGCCCATCCCCGCGGCGAATAGTGGCTGGCACGTCCCGCGCCGCACTCAGGTGTGTGGTTTTGATTGCGGGTTGGCAGGAAGAGGCATTCCTGCTATCATTCATCGGGTTGCTTCACGGCAACATGTTTTTATCACGCACGCGCGGCTACTTCATACCGTGGTGCCCGGGCTTTGGTAGCACATGTCCGGGTTGGTTTTGGAGGATGACCCCGCGCGGAGGCAAACCACAGGAGGTTTAACATGGCTACCAAGATTAATATCCGCACCCTGCTCGAGGCCGGCTGCCACTTCGGTCACCAGACCCGTCGCTGGAACCCCAAGATGAAGCCGTTCATCTTCGGTGAGCGCAACGGCATCTACATCCTCGACCTCAAGCAGACCATCCTCGACGCCGACCAGGCCTACACCTTCGTCAAGAACGTCGCCAAGGGTGGCAACGTGCTGTTCGTCGGCACCAAGAAGCAGGCTCAGGAGGCCGTCAAGAACGCTGCTGAGCGCGCCAACATGCCTTACATCAACCAGCGTTGGCTCGGCGGTATGCTGACCAACTTCGTCACCATCCGCTCCCGCATCAACCGCATGGAGGAGCTCGAGGCCATGGTCGAGGACGGCCGCATGGCTGTTCTGCCCAAGAAGGAGCAGGCTGTTCTCGGCAAGGAGCTCACTAAGCTCCAGACCAACCTCGGTGGCGCCCGCGACATGAAGGGTCTGCCCCAGGCTCTCTTCGTCATCGACACCAAGCGCGAGGAGAACGCCATCAAGGAGGCCCAGCGCCTGAACATCCCCGTCGTCGCCCTGATCGACACCAACTCCGATCCCGACGAGGTCGAGTACGGCATCCCCTGCAACGATGACGCTATCTCCGCTGTCACCCTTATGTGCGAGCTCATGGCTGACGCCTGCCTCGCTGGCTCCGGCAAGGAGCAGGTCTCCGAGGCCGAGATGGCCGCTGAGCCCAAGGCCGAGTAAATCAGTCTTAGTTAATTCTTTTTCATCTCTTTGAAAGGAACCACAATGGCCCAGATTACCGCCGCTATGGTCAAGCAGCTCCGCGAGATGACCGACTCCCCGATGATGGAGTGCAAGAAGGCTCTCGTCGAGGCTGACGGCGACATGGACGCCGCTGTCGACGTTCTGCGTAAGAACGGCCTTGCCAAGGCCGCCAAGAAGGCTGGCCGTGAGACCAACGAGGGCGCTGTCGCCGCGTTCGTCTCCGAGGATGGCAAGACCGGCGCTCTGCTCGAGCTCTCCTGCGAGACCGACTTCGTTGGCTCCAACGCCAAGTTCACCGGCTTTGCTTCCAAGGTCGCTGAGGTTGTCGCTACCACCGAGCCTGCTGACGTCGACGCTCTGCTTGAGAAGCCGATGGGCGAGGAGACCGTTTCCTCCGAGCTCACCGAGATGATTCACATCATGGGCGAGAACATGAAGATCTCCCGCTTTGCCGCCCGTAAGGCCGAGAACGGCGCTCTCGCTTCTTACATCCACATGGGTGGTAAGATCGGCGTCCTCGTCGAGTTTGCTTTCGAGAAGGCCGAGACCGCTCAGGCTGAGTCCTTCAAGACCTTCGCTCACGACGTTGCCCTTCAGGTTGCCGCCGTCGCCCCGATCTGCGCTACCCGCGATCAGGTTCCGGCCGAGACCGTCGAGCACGAGAAGCAGATTTACATGGCTCAGGCTGCCGAGTCCGGCAAGCCCGAGGCCATTCAGGAGAAGATGGCTGTCGGCCGTCTGGAGAAGTTCTACAAGCAGTCCGTGCTCACCGAGCAGGAGTTCATCAAGGACAGCTCCCTCACCATCAAGAAGTACGCTGAGCAGGTCTCCAAGGAGCTCGGCGACACCATTACCGTCGTTGCCTTTGACCGTCTGGTCCGTGGCGAGTAAATAAGCTCTTGTAGCTGGTAATGAGCAGGCTGTGGGTTTTACTCACAGCCTGCTTTTTCATGGCTCTTCTTAGAGCCTTTGATAGAATGTTGAGAGTTCAATCTAAAGGAGGATCGCTTTGTCCGACATCCGATATAAACGCGTGCTTTTGAAGCTTTCCGGCGAAGCACTGATGGGCGACGGCCAATATGGCATCGACCCCAAGGTTACCGACCATCTTGCCAAGCAGGTCAAGGAGCTGCTCGCCGTTGGCCATGAGGTCGGCGTCGTTGTCGGCGGCGGCAATATTTTCCGCGGCATGGCCGGCGCTGCCGGTGGCATGGAGCGTGCTCAGGCCGACTACATGGGCATGCTGGCAACCGTTATGAACGCGCTCGCCCTGCAGGATGCCTTCGAGCATAACGATGTTCCTTGCCGCGTGATGAGCGCTATTCAGATGAACGAGATCTGCGAGCCCTATATTCGCCGTCGCGCCATCAACCACCTTTCCAAGGGTAACGTCGTTATTTTTGCCGCCGGTTCGGGCAATCCGTACTTTACGACCGACACCGCCGCGGCTCTTCGCGCGTGCGAGATCGGCGCCGAGATTCTGATTAAAGCCACCAAGGTTGACGGCATCTACGACAAGGATCCCGTCAAGTGCGCCGATGCCGTCCGTTTTGACAAGATTACCTATCACGAGGTTCTCGTCCGCGGTCTGCAGGTTATGGATTCCACGGCTACGGCACTGTGCCAGGACAACCGTATGCCGATTTTGGTCCTCAACATCGATGGCGAGGACACCGTCAAGCGCGCGCTTTCGGGTGAGCCCGTCGGCACGCTCGTCTATCAGGAGGATTAAGCATGGCAGAGAACATCACCGCCCACATGGACAAGTCGCTCGAGTCCCTCAAGCATAACTTCTCCAAGGTCCGTACCGGCCGAGCCAACGCTAACATTCTGTCTGACATCACCGTTGATTATTACGGTGTTCCCACGCCGGTCACGCAGGTTGCCGCCGTCAAGACCCCCGAGGCCCACATGCTGCTCATCGAGCCGTGGGACAAGGCGCTCATCAACGCTATCGTCAAGGCCATCGGCGCTTCCGATCTGGGTATTACCCCCAACTCCGATGGCACCGTCGTTCGTCTTCCGTTCCCGGCTCCCACTGAGGAGCGCCGTCGCGAGCTCGTCAAGGAGTGCCGCGAGTACGCCGAGCAGGCCAAGGTGTCTATCCGTAACATCCGTCGCGACTTCAACAACAAGCTCGAGCGCGATGAGGAGCTCACCGAGGACGATGTCCGTCGCGAGCAGGCCAAGGTCCAGAAGCACACTGATGAGTATGTCGCCAAGGTCGAGGAGCTTCTGAAGGAAAAAGAAGCCGAGGTCATGGAGATCTAAGGTGCAATACGACGAGCATAAACTGGTCGAGTACTTTGCCGACGCCCCTGCGGGCGTCGGTTTTTCCGACCTTGACCTCAATAACATTCCGCACCATATCTCGTGCATCATGGACGGCAACGGTCGTTGGGCCACATCGCGCGGTCTTGCACGCACCGAGGGCCACAAGGCGGGTATCGTCTCCCTTCGCGAGATTATTACCGCCTGCGTGCGTCTGGGCGTCGACGTGCTTTCTGCCTATGCGTTTTCTACCGAAAACTGGAACCGCCCGCAGCATGAGGTCAACGTCTTGATGCACCTGTTTGCCAAGACGTTTATCGACGAGCTGCCGCTTCTGAAGCGCGAAAACGTGCGCGTTATCTTTTTGGGTGACATTTCCGCGCTGCCCAAGAAGACCCGTGACGTTTTTGAACGCGGTCTTGCCGAGTGCGCCAATCACACCGGCATGACGCTGGCGCTTGCCGTCAACTACGGCGCGCGTGCCGAGATTACCCGCGCTGTCCGTCAGATCGCACTCGACGCTGCCGCCGGTAAGATCGATCCCGGCGCAATTGATGACGACATGGTGGCTTCCCACCTCTATACCGCCGGCCTACCCGATCCTGAGCTTGTGATTCGCACCTCTGGTGAGCTTCGCCTTTCGAACTACCTGCTGTGGCAGGTGGCTTATTCAGAGTTCTACGTCACCGATAC
Source organism: uncultured Collinsella sp. (assembly GCA_902496005.1). Classification (GTDB taxonomy): domain Bacteria; phylum Actinomycetota; class Coriobacteriia; order Coriobacteriales; family Coriobacteriaceae; genus Collinsella. Next base: position 3,913 of record CABUZI010000036.1, on the reverse strand, counting down.
CTATTGGCCCGACTTTGATCGTTGGGGCCTTGTCGACGCCATTTTGGCCTATCAGGGCCGTGACCGTAGGTTTGGTGGACTGAGCAAGACCGAGGAGGCTTAATCGTGTCCGATCGTCCCAAGGCATCTGCTCCCAAGACGCCTGCGCGCAAAGCTGCCACTGCGGGAGCGCCTGCAGCGAAGAGCGGCACCGGTTCGTGGCTGGCGGGCTTTATTACCCGTGCCGCTGCCGGTATCGTCTACGCCGTTGTCTTTATCTTGTGCTTGGTTTTGGGTATTGTGCCCACGGCCATCTTTGTTTCTGTCATGAGCGGTCTGTGCTGCTATGAGTTTTTCCGTATGACGAGGCTCGATGGCAAGATGGCTAACGAGCGCATGGGTATCGCTGCCGCCGTACTCTTTCCGCTGTCGGCGTTGGGCGATTCGATGTTGCTGAATGCCCTGCTTTTTGCCCTGATGCTCGCTGTGGGCATTTGGTATGTCTGGTCGCCGCGTACCCGCATCTCTGATGTGGCCGTGACGCTCATGGGTCCCATCTACACTGGCTTTATGCTGTCGGCTATCGTGCTGCTGCGCGATGCCGTGCCCGGTTTTGCCGGCGCCCTGCTTTCGGTGGGCGTTTGTGCGTCCCTTTGGGTCTCCGATTCGTTTGCCTACATCGTGGGCAGCCGTATCGGTAAACACAAGATGGTTCCCAAGATCTCTCCCAAAAAGAGCTGGGAGGGGTTTGTCGGCGGCATCCTGGGCTCGGTTTTGATTTGGCTCATCCTGTGGGCGACGCACTTCTACAAGCTCAGCCTGCCCTATGCGCTGCTGTGCGGCGTGGTCGTGTCCATTTTGGGCGTTATCGGCGACCTTATCGAGTCGCGCATCAAGCGCGGTGTGGGCGTTAAGGATTCCGGTAACCTTATCCCGGGCCACGGCGGCATGCTCGATCGTAGCGATTCGCTTATCTTCGGCTGCATCACCGCGCAGCTGATGCTGATGATCGGAGGCGTGCTGTAATGTCCTTCCAGACGACGTATGGCTCCGATGGACGCCTTCGCGTTGCCATTCTGGGTTGTACGGGCTCTATCGGTACCCAGGCGCTCGATGTGTGCTGCCAGCATGCCGATCGCCTGCAGGTGACGGCGCTGTCCGTTAACTCCAGTACCTCCGAGCTTGTTGCCGCTGCCCGCGAGTTCTCGGTTTCGGCGGTTGCCGTGGCCGATGTCGCTCATGGCGATGACGCCGTGCTGCAGGAGTTGCCCGAGGGAACGAAGCTCGGCGTTGGCGCGCAGGCGGTTTGCGAGCTTGCGTGTCGCGACGATGTCGACTGCGTGCTTGTCGCTATTGTGGGTGCCGCCGGTCTCGAGGCGAGCCATGCGGCCTTAACCTCAAATAAGCGCCTTGCCCTTGCCAACAAGGAGTCCCTCGTCGTCGGCGGCGACTTGCTTATGCCGTTGGCGCAACCGGGCCAGCTTATTCCAGTCGACTCTGAGCACTCCGCCATCTACCAGTGCTATCTGGGGGAGAACCCACGCGAGGCTCATTGTATTTGGCTCACCTGCTCGGGCGGTCCGTTCTTTGGCCGCACCCGCGACGAGCTTGACCGCGTGACGCGTGCCGATGCCCTCGCACATCCCACGTGGGCCATGGGTGCCAAGATCACCATCGACTCCGCCACCCTCATGAACAAGGGCCTGGAGCGCATTGAGGCCATGCATCTGTTTAACTGCGACCTCGATTTCATTAACGTGGTCGTGCAGCGTCAGTCCAAGATTCACTCTATGGTCGAGTTCGCCGACGGCTCCGTGATGGCGCATCTCGGTGCTTCCGACATGCGTATTCCCATTCAGTTCGCGTTCTCGTATCCCGAGCGTTGGGATACCCCGGCGGCTCGTATCGATTTCCGCGAGCTGGGGCAGCTCACGTTTGATGCTGCCGACATGGATACCTTCCGCTGTCTGGCACTGGCCGAACGTGCCGGCAAGACGGGTGGCACCATGCCGTGCGTGCTCAATGCCGCCAACGAGGTCGCCGTCGATGCCTTCCTGCACGATGGCTGCAGCTTTACCGATATCGATCGCATTGTGGAATCCTGCATGGATGCCCACGATATGCAGGCGGTCGATTCGTTTGAGCAGCTTCGCGACATCGATGCGTGGGCGCGTGAAAAGGCTGCGCAGGTGCTCGCCGCAACCCGTTCCTAACCCATAAGGATTGCTTTTTCGTTTTATGGATACTGTTCTGAGCGTTCTCTCATCGGTCTTTTGGGGCCTGCTGATGCTTTCCGTCCTTGTGTTTTTGCACGAGGGCGGCCACTTTTTGGCGGCGCGTGCCTGCGGCGTCCGCGTGACCGAGTTCTTTTTGGGCCTGCCGTGCCGCTTTGACATCCATTACACGTCGCGTCGCATTGGAACCAAGTTTGGCGTGACCCCGCTGCTGCTGGGCGGCTACGCTGCCATCTGCGGTATGGATCCGACCGACGTCTCGTGTGCCGATCGCGTGCTCGCGGCTATCTATCGTCATGGTCGCGTGACCGTGGCCGACCTTGCCGCCGAGCTCGAGCTATCCGAGGAGGTTGTGCTCGAGGCATGCGCCTTGCTCTTGGGTTGGGGCTCTATCGCGCCTTGGTATGAGGAATGGGAGAAGCCCTCGCCGAGCTACTATCCCACCAAGTATCAGACGCTGCCGCGAGACGCGGCGGGTTACACCACCTTTGACGGCCGCCGTTTCGATCGCGAACATTCAACTGCCGAGGGCGATGTGTGGGAGCTGCCGTGCGGCGAGGCCGAGTTCCTTGCACAAGAGCGTTCGCACACCTATCTTGGCCAGGACTTTCTCAAGCGCGCCTTTATGTTGCTCGCGGGCATTCTCGTCAATATCCTGACGGGCTTTTTGCTGCTTATGAGCATCTACTCTATTGCGGGTGTCACCGTGCCGATGGATACCAACGTGATCGGTCAGGTTGACGAGGGGTCTATTGCCGCCAAGGCGGGTATCGAGGGCGGCGACGCGATCCTTTCGGTTGACGGAGTATCGTGCTCTACCTGGATGGACGTTTACGATGCCATCGGTAAGGCTGCCGGTAAGGACGATATCGCCATCGAGTACGAGCGTGACGGCAAGCAGCATTCGACCGCGGTTGCGCTCAAAGAGGACGAGCGCCTAGGTGTGTATGCCTCTACGCAGGTGGTCCGTTTAGACCCCATCACGTCGGCTCGACTTTCGTTCTCCTATGTCGTGCAGACAGCGGAGGGCGTGATGCGCCTGCTCCAGCCGCAGCATACGATGGAGATTCTCGATCAGTCTTCTTCGATCGTGGGCATTAGCGTTATGTCCTCACAGGCTGCTGCTGCCGGCCCTGCCACGTTCCTTTCGTTTGCCGCCCTCATTTCGTTCTCGCTTGGCTTTATGAACCTGCTGCCCATCCCACCACTCGATGGCGGCAAGCTGGTCATCGAGATCATTCAAAAGATTGCTGGCCGCGAGCTTCCGCTCAAGGTCCAGACGATTGTGAGCTATGTGGGCATCGCGCTCTTTGTGCTGCTGTTTGTCTATATGCTTCGTTCCGACATCCTTCGATTTATTCTGTAGGGGAGTGTTTGGATTGTCTTTATCCCATCCTTTGCCTCGCGAGTTGACGCGCCCCGTGCATGTGGGCGGCGTGCAGATCGGTGGTGGCGCTCCGGTCGTGGTTCAGTCCATGACCTGCACCGATACCGCTGATGCCCAGGCAACGCTTGCGCAAGTGTGCGCGTTGGTGCAGGCTGGCTGCGATATCGTGCGCGTGAGCGTGCCCACCGAGGCCGCGCTTGAGGGTTTCCGCACCATCTGTGCTGAGTCTCCGGTGCCGATCGTCGCCGATATTCACTTTAACCACAAGCTCGCCATTGGCGCTGTGGAGGCCGGTGCTGCCAAGCTCCGCATC
>CABUZI010000035.1 GCA_902496005.1 uncultured Collinsella sp. | reverse complement strand
GCTGGCGAGGCGTGTGCCGCTGCGTCTTTGGCTTCGGAACCGCAGCCCGGGCAGCCTGCCATGCCGGCTTGGGCTCAGCGCGTGACCGCGGCGGGGGAGACGGGGATGTTATCGCCCGCGTCCGTGTCGCCGGTTCCTGCACCGTCAGCCCCCGCGCTGTCGGCGGACGCTTCGATTCCGTCGCGTCGGGCACCGATCGTCTGCGCCGTTTCGGGATCGGGCGGTTGCGGCAAGTCGACGATCGTTGCCACCATGGCGCATGCGGCGTCGCTGTTGGGTTTGCGTGCCGCTGTGCTCGACTTGGACCTCATGTTTGGAAACCTATACGATCTACTGGGTGTCGATGCCCCGCACGATATGGCGATGCTTATCGAGCCGTCGGCGGCGGGCGCACTTGCCGAGCCGGATATCGTGGCCGCATCGATGCGCGTCGCCCCGGGCGTCACGCTCTGGGGACCTGTCGCGGCCCCCGAGAAGGCCGAGCTCATGGCACCTCCGGTGGAGCTATTGCTCGATGTTTTGCGCCGCGAATCCGACGTGGTCTTTGTCGACACCTCGGTCTTTTGGGGTGATGCCGTGGCCGCCGCGGTAGCGGCGAGCGACCGTTGCCTGGTCGTAGGCGATGCGGCGGTATCGTCCGCGACATCCGCTTCGCGCGTCATTGAGCTGGCGAGCCGTGTGGGCGTGCCACGCACGCGTATGAGCGCCGTATTCAACCGGTTTGGTGCGCGCGGTGCCGACGAGGACGTCGCCATGCGCTTCGAGATTGCCTGCGCACTGAGCTCCAAGATCCGCATCGCCGATGGCGGTCAGGATTTGGCCGCGCTCATGGCATTCGGTCGCGCCGACGAGGCAGTGGGTCAGACGAGCGCTTTTGCGACCAGCGTGCGCGAGGCCACGCGCGAGATGCTCGTGGAGCTGGGCTGCGCCGTCGGTTCCTGGAGCGATATGGTCGCCGACCGCGCGACCCGCACCGAGCGCCCGCGCATCCGTCTTCCCTGGTCGCGTGAGGGTGATTCGCGATGAGTCTGCAGACGAGGATTAAAGCCGCTGGCGCGGCCGCCGCGGCTGCTCCCGTTGATGCGGGACGCCACCGTGCCGTTAAACGCCGCACCAAGCGTGCGGTGATGGACCGCATGGGCTACGACGAGGTGGCGCGCATCAGCGCCTACGTCGATTCGGCCCTTGCCCGCTCTGAGCTACGTCCGGCGGTGGAAGCGGCACTCAACGTGGAAGAGCCGACCGACTTGGCGACGCCTGAGCGTGAGATCATCGTCGACGAGATCCTAGATGACGTGGTGGGCCTGGGACCGCTGCAGCCGCTCATCGAGGACGACACCGTTACCGAAATCATGATCAACGGCTGTCGCTCTGCCTTTTTTGAGCGCAGCGGCGTTTTGCATCCCATCGAGCACGCGTTTGAGGACGACGAGCAGATCCGCGTGCTCATCGACCGCATCATCTCGCCGCTTGGCCGTCGTGTCGACGAGCGTAGCCCCATCGTCAACGCTCGCCTCAAGACGGGTTATCGCGTCAACGCGGTGATTCCACCCGTGGCGATCGACGGACCAATCCTCACCATCCGTAAGTTCTCGGACCGTATCTGTTCGTTGGACGAGCTTGTGGGGTTGGGGTCACTGCCGCTTTGGTATGCGCAGCTGCTGTCGTGCGCGGTGTCGTTGCGGCAGGACTTGGCGGTTGCGGGAGGCACGGGGTCGGGCAAGACCACGCTGCTCAACGCGCTGTCGTGCGAGATTTCCACCGGCGAGCGCATCGTGACGATCGAGGATTCCGCCGAGCTCAAGTTTGCACATCACCCACACGTTGTTCGTCTGGAGGCGCGTGAGGCGTCAATCGAGGGCGAGGGTGCGGTGACGATTCGCGACCTGGTGACCAATGCTTTGCGTATGCGCCCCGACCGCATCGTCGTGGGCGAGGTGCGCGGTGCCGAGTGCTGCGACATGCTGCAGGCCATGAACACGGGCCACGACGGCTCGCTCACCACGCTCCATGCGGGTACCGAGCAGGAGACCGTGGTTCGCCTGACGCTGCTTGCGCGCTACGGCATCGATTTGCCGAGTGAGCTTATCGAAGAGCAGATCGCCATGGCGCTCGACGGCATCGTGATGTCCGAGCGCCATGCAGATGGCAGGCGCTTTGTGGCCTCATATTCGGGGGTTCACCGCGGCGCGTCGGGCGGTGTTGAGCTCGAGCGCTACGTGACGTTCGATGCCGCCGAGCGCACCTGGACGCTCGACCGCGAGCCGCCGTTTATTGCGGAGGGCTTACGGTCGGGAACGCTCACGCAAGAGGAGGTGGACGAATGGAGATCGCTATGCCCCTCGTCGTAGGGGGTTTGGCGGGGCTTTCTGTCGCGACGGCGTGTGGGGCAGAGCCTCGTGTGCCGCGGATGCCGCCGGCGGAGCTGGCGCGCCAGACGCTCGAATCGATGGCGGAGAAGCTGCCGCGTGAGTTGGCGGAAAACGACCTGCTGACAAAGATTGCCCGCTCGTGGGTGTCGCTGATCCCCGCAGATCGCCTTGGGCTTGCTATTGAGGATAACGCGGCTCGTCTGGCATTTCTGCTGCTGTCGAGCGGTGTCTGCAGCGTTTTGCTGGCCGTTGCGTCGTTGTCGCCCATCGGCTTTGTCTTGGGGCTGGTGGTGCCGTTTGGCGTGGGTGCCGCGCGTGACACCTTCGATCGCCGACGCGAACAGCATGATGTAGAAGAGGCCATGCCCGAGGCATTCACAGCGTTATCCATGTCGCTTGCCTCGGGGCATTCGCTGGCACAGGGCATGCGCTTTGTGGGCGCCCATGCGCAAGAGCCGGTGCATACCGAGTTTTTGCGGGTGGCGGCGGCAATCGATTGCGGTATCTCGGCGACCGACGCACTTGATGACCTACTCGTTCGCATCGATGCCCCCGGCCTTTCGCTTGTCACCTTGGCGCTCAAAGTATCGCAGCGTACCGGGGCTCCGCTTGCCGGCTTGCTGTCCGAGGCGTCGGGCATGGTGGGTGAGCGCATTGAGCTCAAACGCCGTCTGGACGTTAAGACGTCACAGGCGCGTATGTCGGCACACATGGTCGCGGCGATGCCGGCGGGCATGTGCGCGGTACTGGCTTTGCTTTCGGCGGACTTTCGCCGCGGTCTTGCGACGCCGGCTGGTGCGGGCGCCGTGGTGCTGGGACTTGCCCTCAACGTCGTTGCCCTGGTAGTTATCCGGCGCATTATGCGGGTGGAGTTATGAGCGCCCTGGTCGGGGTCGCGGCTTGTCTGTGTGCCCTGAGCGTATTTGCCGCGACGGGTTTGGAGCGTGCGGATGCTCGCAAGATTGCAGAGACGTGCAAGCGTGAGGCGGTACTGGTCATTGCTGCGGGCTGCTCGGTGATTGATGCCCTGACCGCGCGAATGAAGGGCGCGATTGGGGCGGGCGGGCCGGCGCGGGTGTCGCTCGGTGAGGTGTCCGAGATGATCGACGTGGTGCGCCTGGGGCTTTCTGCCGGCCTTTCGTTTGACGCGGCGCTCGAGATTTTCTGTGCCAACCGTCGGTCGGTGCTGGCCGTCCGTCTTGAACGAGCTTGCATGGCGTGGCAGGTGGGCGTGGGGACGCGCGAGGCCGAGCTGTTGGCCGCCGCGCGTGATTTGGACGTGAGGGCGCTCGAGACCTTTGCCATCACGGTGGGGCAGGCGCTTGCCCTGGGCGCTCCGCTGGCCGAGACGTTGGCTGCTCAAAGTCGCGAGATCCGTGCGGCCCATCGCGCCGCAGTCGAGCGCGAGATCGAGCGCGCACCGGTCAAGTTGCTGATTCCCACCGGCACGCTTATCTTGCCGGCGTTGCTTCTGTCCATATTGGGCCCGCTGCTGGGAGCAGGCGGGATGATGTAGGGAGGAATACATGAACACGATGACCGACATTGCGGGCAAGGCTTGGAGCTGGGCTTTTTGCCGGACAATCCGCGCTCGCCAGCGTGCCAAGGCGCTGTTGCGGGAGGAGAGCGCACAGGGTACTACCGAATACGCCATCTTGGTCGGCGTGCTCGTAGTGATCGCGATTATCGCCATCGTCGCGTTTAAGAGCAAAGTCGAAGAACTATGGAACGCGATCAAAGACGGCATCAACAGCCTGTAGGAGGCAGGCGTCCTGTTGGTTCGCCGCTGGTGCTCGCCTGTTTGCTCGTGGCAATAGCGGTGACGCTTTGGGGACTGGGCGTTGCGCGACAGCAGCGTCCGGGCGCTACTGCCGATTTGGGATCGGGCTCGGCGGCGGTGTCACAAGCGGAAGGCGCGGGAGATATGGGCGGTCAGAATGCCGCCGTCACGGCTCGGACCTTTTTGCAGGCACTCGACAAGCGGGCCGCCAGCGTGACGGAGCCGTCTGCAGACAACGCGATCGCGGTTCGACTCGCATGGTCCGAGGACCGACCGATGACCGAGGCGGCGGCAGACCTGTTGCGCGCCTACCGCGAGGTGCCCACGGCTCAGCTCGCCCTGAGCGGCTATCTCGATATTAAGGGCAACGTATGGGGCGCCATCGTGCGCGATGGGCGAGGCTGGGTCGACATGGTGACGGTTGCTGCGGATGCCGGCGATGCCTCGTGCCGCCTGCGTGCCGTGCGTCTGGTTCCGCAAACGACGGAGTCAAAGGAGGGGTCGTGAAATGCATAATGTCCTGCGTGAGGAATCTGCTCAGTCGACCGTCGAATACGCCATCGTCACCGTGGCGCTGTTATCGATTGTGCTGGCGATTGCGGGGCTTTGGCGCGCTGGCACCGATGGGCGCTTGGCGGCACTGGTCGAGCGGGCAGCGTCTCATGGCGTCGCCCCATCGTCGGTTATCGATGCCGCGACGGGTGCCAAGGACATCGCTCTGTATTGATATCGCGTGCGAGGATCGGGCGCAGTCTACGGTCGAGGCCGCCTTTTTGCTGCCGACGTTTTTGACGCTTATCTTGCTCGCGTTGCAGCCGGTGTGCCTGCTCTATACGCGTGCGGTCATGGAGTCCGCTGCCGCCGAGACCGCGCGGCTCATGACCACGACGACGGTGGAGGACGACGATGACCTTAAGGAGTTCACTCGCCGCAGACTTGCCGCGGTGCCCAACGTCTCGATTTTTCATGCCGGCGGACCGCTGTCGTGGGATATCGAGTTGGGGCGGGCCGGTGCCGGCGGCGTTTCGTCCGTGTCTGTTGCCGGCGAGGTTAAGCCGCTGCCCGTGATCGGTGCATTTGTGCAGGCCATGGGCAGTGCGGGTGAGGGCGGCTATGTCGAGCTCAAGGTCGACGTCTCGTATCGATCGCGTCCCGAATGGCTGGAGGGAGATTATGATTCATGGATTGCTGCATGGGATTAGGCGCTGCCTGCTGCGGGTGACGCAAGGGTTTGCGGCCCGCCGTCGACCAGGCGCTCGCCGCAAGCGGGGCGGCTTTATGGGCCGTGCCGGTATCGACTTGTTTATCGAAGACGGTGCCTATACCACGCTCTCCTCTGCGGTTGTCATTCTGGTGGTGCTTACGCTGCTGTTTTCGTCGACCGCGGCGATATGGAGCATGTCACGCGCCGGAGACACCCAGGTGGCGGCCGATAGCGGTGCGCTGGCGGGCGCCAACGTGGTGTCGTCCTATCACACAGCCGCCACGGTGGTGGATGCGAGCATTTTGAGTTTGGGCCTGGCGGGGTTTGCCACGATCGGCACCGGCTTGGTTGCCATTCTCATTCCAGGCGCCGAGGTTGTCGGTAGCGATATCATCGATACGGGAACCCAGATCATTAAAACGCGTAACAAGTTTGCCAAAAGCGCGGCAAAGGGCCTGCAAAAGATTGAGACCGCCTTGCCGTACCTGGTTGCCGCGCGTGCCATGCAGGCAGTATCGGCGCAGGATACCGACGGCGTGACCTATACCGGTACGGCGCTTGCCGTGCCCAGGACATCCGAGTCGGATTTTGTTGCGCTCGAAGGATCCGAAATCTCGACCGATGCCATTAAAGATGCGTCGGAAGATCTGGAGCGCGCGGCCGAGGAGCTACAAAAAGCATCGGAGGAGACGGCGAAGGCCAAAGAGCGCGCCTGGCTAGCGGATTGCGGTGGATCGGATAAAGGTTCGGTCGGCAGCTGTTCGTGTATGTGGGAGCGCGCAAAAAGCCTAACGGATCTCTCCGGTGTTCATAATCCGCATTACTCATCGAGCATTACGTGGGAGCCTCAAGTTGCTCTTGATCGCTCGAAGGACTACTACCATCGGCGTCTGGCAAATGAGAAGCCCCAAGGCTCGAGTGTCGAGATGAAGGCAGAGTCTGCGGCGCGTAAGGCGTTTTATACCTATGCGAGCGCGGAAGTCGATCGGGCATATATAACCGAGAACGGAGACAGGGTTTCCTCCTATATTCCGCTGCTGCCGCGCAACTCTGATGAGGTTCGGGCGACGGAACTCTATACCGATGCGGTGTGGCCGACGAGCGTGAACGATGGCAAGGCGTATCTGCATTACGGGACGACCTGCCCTAGCTATAAGAAAGGAACGCCGAGCGGATTTGCTTCGGTTGCCGATTACGATGGGCAAGATAAATGCAGCAAATGCCATTTTGGCGTTTCGTCGCTTGGTGCTGTTGCGGCGCCTTCAACCTCTATCGAAAACGGCTTCGAGTATCACTTTGACAAGTTTAAAGACGCCCTGGAGGACTACGTCGACTGTCGCAACAAGGAGCTTGAGCTCGAGCGTCAGACCGAGGACGAAGCCGACCGTGCGGGCAATGCGTTCGATACCGCCATCAAAGAACTATCCGGTGAGCGTCCGCGCATCGCCCCGCCCGGTCGCAACGGCGTGGTCGCCTTTGCGGTCTCGGGCGATGTCACGAGTCCCGACGAGCTCAACTCTTCGTTTAACACGGCAGTTGAGCTTGGCGATCGTGGTGCAATTTCTGCTGCAGTGCTGGCGCCCGATGATGCGACGGCACAGAATAACGTTCTCTCGCGGTTTTTCTCGACGCTGGAGGAGCGTTCGGGCGGCGTTGCCGGCGTGCTCGATGGCGTTATGGATGTTTGGGGCCGCCTGCTTGTGGGGTACGGAGACATCCAGGGTGCGGCCGACGAGCTTATGGGAGAGCTGATCGGTGGCTTGGGAGGGGGTGGCGGCGCGTTGGGTTCCATCGCGTCCTGGCTCGGTGACACCGTCTCGTCCTCCGTGGCGGCGCTGGGACTCGAACCATGCGATTTACGTCTGCGAAAACCGGTGCTGACCGATACCGCCAATGTCATCAAAAGTCCGGGGTCCGATATCGCGGGCATCTCCAAAACTCAAAATACCCTGCGAAAAATCCCCTTGGGCGTGACCGACCCCAAGGCGCTTTGCGAGGCGCTGGAATATCAAGTCGAGCGCACCATCAGCGGCACGGTGTTCACGCTTGCGGAGATTCCGCTGCCCGGCGGCGGTTCCATCCCACTTACCGTCGATGTCGCCACACTGGCGGGTGCCCTGGGCGGTGGGTCGTAATGGGCATCCGCACGCGCCTGTGCGAGGAGCGCGCCCAGGCGACGGTCGAGATGGCCGTGGTCACGCCCGTCCTGCTGGTTCTGGCGCTTATCGTGTACAACGTCATGGTCTTTGCCGACGCGGTCGCGCGCTTCGATCGCGTGGTGCCCGATATCGTGCTAGCGCATGCCGTGGCGCCGAGCGGGGAGGGCGATGACAGCTCCATCGATGCCTCCGCGACCGTTCAGGCTCAGATCCAACATGCCATGGAAGGCTATGACTTGCAGATTGAGGTCTCGAGCGAGCAGGGTGCGACGACATCGGATGGCGGTCTGCTTTCGCTCTCCGGCACGTTTAGGACCTATACCTGTACCATGCGCTACGAGCCGTGGCCGAGCTCGCTCGGCATCGCCGGCGTTTCGCTGGGGGCACCGGCAAAGTTGTCGCACGAGCGCGCAGTGACGGTCGATCCGTGGCGTCCGGGGGTGGTTATGTGACCGCGGCCTCATCCTACATTGCCTACGCGCGGGCGCTCAACAGGCTGGGTTGGGCGCCTGCCGAGTTTGTGGTGGCGGAGTCGTTTGCCGTGCGCCTGCGCGGCATGCTGGGACGGTCTCCGATTGCCGCCAACGGGTTGCCGCTCGTCATGGCGTTCCCACGCTGCTCTTCGGTCCACACCTGCTTTATGGCCTACCCCATCGACATTGCTTTTATCGACCGCAACGGTAGCATCCTCGCATGCTACGAAAACGTCCGTCCTTGGCGCATGTGTTCCTGTCCCGGTGCCTGGGCGGTGCTGGAACGCCCTTCAATCCTCGCTACACCTCCCGCCTTTCAACAAGTGCCGGCGTAAGAATTGGCGACAGCGGACTTTCGTCATACGAAATTGGGTAAGATGGAGGAGAAGATGCATGGATGTTGAGATCCATCCCAACGCCAAAAAAACACTTGACGGAAAAGAAAGTGCTTGGTGCCTGGTTCGCGGTTACTGAGTGCATTCGCCGCGAGTCGGAGGACGAGCCGCCGAGATGGCTTGCCATTGGATGGCTTCCAGATGGTCGAAGTATGGAACTTGTTGCAGTCGAACTAATTCGTGGATGGCTCATTATTCATGCCCTGTCTCCGGTTCAGAAGAAATTCTGGCAAGAGATCGAGCAAGCTCGGCAGAGGGGTCGATGATGAGCAAGGCGTATACGGCTGCCAATGGTCAGGTTGTAACGGATGAAATGATTGACGCGTGGTGCGAGTCGTACGAGCATGGCGGGTTTCCGGACGGCGAGCATACCGTTGGGGGGATCGTGCACGGGCGGCCTCCGCTCTCAAGCGAAGGGACGGCAACGCTATCGGTCAAGATTCCCCTAGGGATGAAGGAGGCGATTCGTCGTCGGGCGGCGGCTGAAGGAATGACGCCAAGTGAGTTTGCCCGTGCAGCCTTGAGCGAAAAACTTCTTGCGGTGGGTTGATGTCTCTAACGTGCTGTTCTATAGGGTCGGCCTTGTGGCTGGCGCCGTGCTCAAAAACTTTTTTCAAATTCTCGGTTGACCGGAGCGCGTCCTTGGTTATACTAATCAAGCCTTGAAACAAGGCACACCTCAAATGGCTGGGTAGCTCAGTTGGTAGAGCAGAGGACTGAAAATCCTCGTGTCAGGGGTTCGATTCCCTTCCCCGCCACCTTGAATTGACTAGGACCTCTGCAAAGGGGTCCTTTTCTTTTATGTGGACCCGCGGAAAGCGCATCCCATTATTGAGCGAAAGAATGGAATGCGCTTTCCGGCGCCTTCCCTCGGCGTGTATGCGCATCTCGGTACGTCATCTTGACCCCGCTCGCCCCAGACATTCCTCCCGCTTTTGCGCCACTTTGCAGACCGTTCGGTCGTCTGTCCGCACGCGCGGGTATACTCAAAACGATACTTTTCCTATGCAATACGATGCAGGTTTGGCCTGCACGATCCGAAGGGGGCAGTGATGGAGAGGATACTCGGCGTTAATCTCTCTGGCTGGTTTATTCCCGAGCCTTGGGTGACCCCGTCGCTATACGCGGCGACCGGTGCATCCAACGCGGCCGAGCTGCAGGAGGCCATGGGCACCGCCGCCTATAACGAGCGCATGCGCCGTCATTACGAGACGTTTGTGAGTGAGGACGATTTTCGCCGCATGGCGCAGATCGGTCTCAATGCCGTGCGTCTGCCGGTGCCCTGGTATGCCTTTGGTTCGCAGGAGTCCGATGCGTCCTACATCTCGGTTGTCGACTACATCGACCGTGCAATTGAGTGGGCTGCCAAGTACGACATCCGCGTGCTGCTCGATCTGGCGACGGTGCCCGGTGGCCAGGGCGATTCCAACGATTCGCCCACCACGCCGGAGGCTGTTGCCGAGTGGCATTCGTCCACCAACGGCCGTCATGTCGCACTCGACGTGCTCGAGCGCTTGGCCGATCGCTACGGCGAGGCCGAGAGCCTGCTGGGCATTGAGCTGCTGGACACGCCGCAGATGAGCGTCCGCAAGAGCCTCTTTACCATGACGGATGGAATTCCGGCCCACTACTTGCGCAATTTCTATCGCGATGCCTACGAGCTCGTCCGTTCGTATATGCCCGAGGATAAGATCGTCGTCTTCTCGTCTTCGGGGCATCCCAGCGAGTGGAAGCATTTTATGCGCGGTGCCAAGTACAAGAACGTCTACATGGACCTTCACCTGTACCATTACCGCGACGAGTATGCGCTCGACATCACGAGCCCCCGCGGGCTGACGACGGCGATTTCGCGTAACAAGCGCGAGCTTAAAGAAGCGATCTCGACAGGGTTCCCCGTGCTGGTGGGCGAATGGTCGGGCGCGGCGATCTTTGCCAACTCGTCGGTTACGCCCGAGGGCCGCAATGCCTACGAGCGCGTGTTTATCGCCAACCAGCTGGCTTCGTTTGCGCCGGCTGCCGGTTGGTTCTTCCAAACGTGGAAGACCGAGAAGCGCATTGCAGCATGGGACGCCCGCGCGGCACTCGGTACGCTCGAGCGCGGCATGATTGAATAGGTTGATATGACGCAAAACAGCGCCCATACGGGCAAACTCTATGTGGTCGGCACGCCCATCGGCAACCTGGGCGACCTGTCCCCGCGCGTTGGCGAGGCCTTTGCCGCCGCCGATGCCATTTGCTGCGAAGACACGCGTGTGACGTCAAAGCTGCTGATGCACCTGGGCATTTCCAAGCCGCTTGTCCGTTGCGACGAGAATGTGATCGCCAGTCGCGCCGCCGGCCTGGTCGACCGCCTGCTGGCGGGGGAGACCCTCGCCTTTGCCTCGGACGCCGGCATGCCGAGTGTGTCCGACCCCGGCCAGGCGCTGGTCGAGGCAGCGCGTGAGGCCGATGTGACCGTCGAAGTTATCCCCGGGCCCTCTGCTTGCGTCACGGCGCTCGTTTCGTCCGGCATTCCCTGCGAGCATTTTTTCTTCGAGGGCTTTTTGGGCCGAAAGCACGGCGACCGCGTGCGCCGTTTGCAGCGCCTTGCCGTAGTGCCCGGCGCGCTCATCTTCTACGAGTCTCCACACCGCATCGTGGCGACGCTCGAGGCCGTGGCGGAGGTCTTTCCCCAGCGTGAGGTTGCCGTCTGCCGCGAACTCACCAAGCTGCACGAGGAGGTCTTGCGCGGGCCCGCTGCCCAGCTCGCCGAGGAGCTGCGTGCTCGCGGCGAGGTAAAGGGCGAGATTGCGCTGGTCATCGCGCCGCCGAGCGAGGACGAGGAGGCTGGTATCGTGCCGGTTGGCGCCGCGGCAGCGGATCCCGACGAGGCCCTGCGCGAGGATATCCGCGCCGCGCTCGAGGAGGGGGAGCCCGCCTCTGCGGTGGCCAAGCGCCTGTCTCAGAAGTATTCGCGCCGCAAGCGCGATGTCTATGCCATGGTGCTCGATATGCAATAGATGGAGGATATCCAGCCCTTGCGCTAGAATCATCCCCTGTATGCAACGTTTTTCTGGAGGACAAACCCCATGGATCAAAGCAAGCCTTCGTTCTTTATCACGACGCCCATCTACTACGTCAACGCCGATCCGCACCTGGGCACGGCTTATTCCACCATCATCGCCGACGTTCAGGCTCGCTATCGCCGCTCCGCTGGCTACAACGTTAAGTTCCTGACCGGCATGGACGAGCACGGCGAGAAGGTCGCCGAGGCCGCAGCCAAGCATGGCATGACGCCGCAGGAGTGGACCGACAGCCAGGCTCCGCACTTCAAGGAGCTTTGGAGCAAGCTCGAGATTTCCAACGATGACTTCATTCGCACCACCGAGCCGCGCCAGCATCATGCCGTGCAGTACCTGTGGGAGCGCATGAAGGAGTCCGGTTACCTGTATAAGGGCAGCTACGACGGCTGGTATTGCGTGCCTGACGAGACCTACTTCACCGATACGCAGGTCCAGAAGGGCGACGAGGAGTACGGCAGCGTCGGCCAGCACCTGTGCCCCGACTGCCACCGTCCGCTCGAGCGCGTGCAGGAAGAGTCCTACTTCTTTAAGCTTTCCGCCTTCCAGGACAAGCTGCTCAAGCTTTACGACGAGCACCCCGACTTTGTCGAGCCTGCGTTCCGCATGAACGAGGTGCGCAGCTTTGTCGAGGGCGGCCTTAACGACCTTTCCGTGAGCCGCACGAGCTTTGACTGGGGCATTCAGGTCCCGTTTGACGAGGGCCACGTGACCTACGTGTGGTTCGATGCGCTGCTCAACTATATGACGGCCGTCGGCTACGGCGTCGACACCGACGAGGCGCGTGCCGAACTGGCCTATCGTTGGCCCGCGCAGTTCCACATCGTGGGTAAGGACATCATCCGCTTCCACTGCGTCATTTGGCCCGCCATGCTCATGGCCATCGGTGAGGCCCTGCCCGAGCACGTCTTTGCCCACGGCTTCCTGACCGTGCGCAATGCCGAGACCGGCAAGGCCGAGAAGATGTCCAAGAGCCGCGGCAACGCCATCGCTCCGCAGGACGTTATCGACATGCTGGGCGTCGAGGGCTATCGCTATTACTTCATGACCGACGTCGTCCCCGGCACCGACGGTGCCATCAGCTTCGATCGCATGGAGCAGGTCTACAACGCCGACCTGGCCAACAGCTGGGGCAACCTTATCTCGCGTTCGCTCAACATGAGCGGCAAGTACTTTGACGGTTGCGCGCCCGCCAAGCCCGCGTCGTTCGATGCGTTCGAAAACCCGCTGGCAAAGATCGCCGATGGCCTGGTCGAGCGCTACATGGCCAAGATGGACGTGCTCGATTACGGTGGAGCTAAGGACGAGGTCATGGAGCTCATCCATGCCGCCAACCACTACATCGAGGACTCCGAGCCCTGGGCGCTTGCCAAGGACGAGACCAAGGCTGACGAGCTGGCATTTGTGATCTACAACCTGCTCGAGGCTATCCGCATTGCCGCTCACCTGCTGATGCCGCTCATGCCCCAGACTTCTGCCGAGGCCCTGCGCCGCCTGTCGTGCGAGGACGAGGCCGCGAGCGACGACCTCAAGGGCATTTGCGCTTGGGGCTTGCTTGCCGGTGGTCAGCCCGTCGAGAAGGGCGAGCCGCTGTTCCCGCGTCTGGCCTAAGCCGCCGCGCGCCATATCGGCAATTTGCTGTTTAGATGTAAGGGCATGGCCGCAACGGTCCATGCCCTTTTGTTTCAAGACGCCGCCACCATGCTAAGGAGGCAACTATGACAACTTCGCCTTTGGCAAACCCCACGGCAACAAGGGAGCTGCTGGAGGAGTTTGGCCTTGCGACCAAGCATCGCCTGGGCCAGAACTTCCTGATCGACAACCATGTAATTGAGCGCATTTGCGAGCTTTCCGAGCTTGCGGGCGATGAGCGCGTGCTCGAGGTCGGTCCGGGCGTTGGTACGCTCACGCTTGCGCTGCTGCAGGAGGCGGCGTGCGTCACGTCGATCGAGGCCGACCCCGAGCTCGAGCCGGTGCTCGATGCCCATGCCGCTGACTACGCCAACTTCCGCTTTATCATGGGCGACGCGCTCAGGGTGACGCCGGAGCAGATTGAGCAGGTTGCGGGCGGTGAGCCGACGGTATTTGTCGCGAACCTGCCCTATAACGTGGCGGCGACGATCATCCTGCAGTTCTTCCAGACGATGCCCGCGCTCAAGCGCGCCGTCGTCATGGTTCAAAAGGAGGTTGCCGATCGCATTGCCGCAGTGCCGGGCAATAAGACCTATGGCGGCTATACGGCAAAGCTCGGCCTGTATGCGCAGGTGACGGGTCGCTTTGAGGTGCCGCCGCGTTGCTTTATGCCGGCACCGCACGTGGACTCGGCCGTCGTGCGTATCGACCGTGTTGACGGCGTGGTGCCCGAAGGACTCGATCGCGAGTTTGTGGCCCGCGTGATTGACGCCGCATTTGCTCAGCGTCGCAAGACCATCCGCAATTCCATGAGCGCCAACGGCTTTGCCAAGGACGTGCTCGATGCCGCCTTTGAGGCTTGCGGTATCTCACCCACCACGCGCGCCGAGACGCTCGATGTTGCTGACTTTGTCCGCCTGGCCCAGGAGCTAATCCATGACGCCTAATGCCGAACGCGTGACGTTTACCAAGAAAAAGAAGACGGTTGCCTGCCCCGTGCCCTTGGCACCGCTTGCCGACACGCATGCGCATCTGCTTTCGTTTTGGGGCAAAGAAGTGCCCGAGACGCTCGTGCGCGCGAAAGCCGCGGGCGTCGACCTGTTGGTGACGATGCTCGACCCCATCGCCGACAAGCGCAGCGTGACGGACTATAGCGACTGGCTGGTGCGCGAAATTCTACCGATGCGGGATATTCCGCAGATCAAGTATCTCGCTGGCGTTCATCCCTATGGCGCGCCGGATTATACCGACGACATTCACGCGCAGGTCGTTGCCGCGCTCGATAATCCTTTGTGCGCCGGTATCGGCGAGATCGGCCTGGACTACCACATGGATTACGATGACGACATCGCGCCGGCGCCCCATAGCGTGCAGATTGATTGCATGGCACGTCAGCTCGAAGTTGCCGTGCGCCGCAATGTGCCGGTGGAGCTGCACCTGCGGCACGAGGACTCGGATGGGGAGCGCACTTCGCACGTTGATGCGTACAACGTGCTGCGCGAGGTAGGTGTGCCTCAGGCCGGTTGCGTGCTGCACTGCTTTGGCGAGGATCGAGCCACGATGGAGCGCTTTGTGGGTTTGGGCTGCTATATCGCCTATGGCGGCGCGGCCACCTTTAAGCGCAACGACGACGTGCGCGAGGCATTTGCGGCGACCCCGCTCGATCGCATTTTGTTCGAGACGGATTGTCCCTATATGGCGCCGGAGCCCATTCGTGGTCTTGAGTGCGAGCCAGCAATGATTTCTATCACGGCAAACACGCTGGTCAACGACCGTGTCGATCGTACCGGCGAGGATGCTGAGGCGATTGCGCAGGCCGCTTGGGAAAATGCCTGCAAACTTTTTCAAAAATAGTTCTTGCGTTCGCGGTAGCGCTCCGTTATTCTAATTCCTGCACGCGGGCGTGGCGGAATTGGCAGACGCGTACGGTTCAGGTCCGTATGGGGGCAACCCCATGAAGGTTCAAGTCCTTTCGCCCGCACCATTGATTGAAAGAGCTCCCAGCAATGGGGGCTTTTTTGTTATGGGCCCATCGCAGGGACTTGAACCTGTGAAGGAGCGAGCGTAAAGAAAACGCGGAGCGTTTTTAGCGAGCTGGCGAGTCCGACGGCAGGCGGGCGAAGCCGGTGCGGATCCGCGAAGCGGATACGCGGACGTCCTTTCGCCCGCACCATTGATTGAAAGAGCTCCCAGCAATGGGGGCTTTTTTGTTATGGGC
>CABUZI010000034.1 GCA_902496005.1 uncultured Collinsella sp. | reverse complement strand
CCTGCCGATATCATGGCGTGTCCTGAGTCGATGACGGGCGCTTACCTGACCGGTAAACGAATGATTCGGGTGCCTGATGAACGGCGCAAGCCCGGTCGCGGCTGCCTTAAAATTACGGGCGCTCGAGCCAACAACCTCAAAAACGTTACCGCCAAGATCGAGTTTGGTACGCTTACGGTTGTTACCGGCGTGTCGGGATCGGGCAAGAGCTCCCTGGTTACCGACACCATTGCGCCTGCCCTTACGAATGTCATTCACCGTTCGACGCGCCCTGTGGGTCCGTATAAGAAAATCGAGGGCATCGAGTGTATCGATAAGGTTATCGATATCGACCAGTCGCCGATTGGCCGCACGCCGCGTTCCAACCCTGCTACCTATATCGGCCTGTGGGATGATCTTCGCGCGCTGTTTGCGAGTACGCCGGAGTCGAAGGCGCGCGGCTACTCGCCGGGTCGTTTCTCCTTTAATGTGAGTGGCGGGCGCTGTGAGGCGTGCAAGGGCGACGGACAGATCAAGATCGAGATGCACTTCCTTCCCGATATCTACGTTCCCTGCGAAGCCTGCGGCGGTAAACGCTACAACCGCGAGACACTCGAGGTCACCTACCGTGGCAAGACCATCTCGGACGTGCTCGACATGAGCGTCACCGAGGCGCTGGCCTTCTTTGGGAATATCCCGCAGATTAAGCGCAAGCTCCAGACGCTGTACGATGTAGGCTTAGGCTACGTGAGCCTGGGCCAGCCCGCCACGACGCTCTCGGGCGGCGAGGCGCAGCGTGTGAAGCTCGCCAAGGAGCTTCATCGACGCCAGACGGGCAAGACGTTCTATATTTTGGACGAACCGACGACCGGCCTTCATTTTGAGGACGTCCGCCAGCTGCTCGATGTGCTGCAGCGCTTGGTCGATGCGGGCAACACGGTGCTGGTGATTGAGCACAACCTTGATGTCATCAAGGTTGCCGACCGCCTGATCGATATGGGTCCCGAGGGCGGTAACGGCGGCGGAACCGTCGTGGTTTCGGGCACACCGGAGCAGGTTGCGGACTGTCCGCAGAGTTATACGGGCAAGTTTTTGGCGCCGTTGCTCAGGCGTGACCGGGAGCGCCAGGCTCAACTTGATGCTCAATAAATAGGCGATTCAGTTTATGGGCGCCATCGACTCCTTGTGATTCGATGGCGCTTGCTGTGCCGAAGTGACGTATGCAGTCGAATTGGACATATACTTAATCCTTGCGTCCGAATGCGAGGGAAAGGATATGTCATGGCAAAGGCTGTAAAGACGCCAAAAACCAATGCGATGCGCGAGCTGGAAAGCGCCGGCATTTCCTATGTTCTACATACGTACGAAGACGATGGTGATGAGTCGGTGGGCCTGGGGGTTGCGATTTCGGAGCAGCTTGGCGAGGAGCCCGGTCAAGGATTTAAGACTTTGGTCTGCGTGACACCATCCAACGACTATGTCGTGTGCTGCATCCCTGTTGCCGACGAGCTCGATCTAAAGTCCGCCGCGCGTGCCGCGGGGGAGAAGTCCTTGGCCATGATGCATGTGAAGGATTTGCTTGCGGCGACTGGCTACGTTCGTGGCGGCTGCAGCCCGGTCGGTATGAAAAAACGCTACCGGACGCTCATTGATGAGACATGCGTCCTTTGGGATACCATTTTTATTTCGGGAGGCAAGCGTGGTTATCAGCTCGAGCTTGCACCCGATGATTTAATTGCATTTTGCGGGGCGACGGTTGCCGCGATTACGAGAGAGGACTGAGCGATGCCGCAGGAAGAATTGAAGTGCGGAGCTCATTTTGCAAAAGAATCTGCGCCTCAGACGCCCTCATCCGAAGCTTCTTCGTCTCGAGATGACACTGACGACATGGGCTCGTCGGACTACTCCACGGTTGGTCGTTCCGCCGGGCTTATGACCATCCTGACCATCGTGTCTCGCGTTACCGGTTTTATCCGAACGTGGGCAATGGCGGCCGCTATTGGCATGTCGCTACTCTCGTCCTCCTATCAGGTCGCCAACAACCTGCCCAATATGCTCTACGAACTCGTGATGGGCGGCATGCTCGTGACGGCGTTTTTGCCCGTGTACATGGGCGTGAGGCGTGAGCAGGGTCGCGAGGCATCGAACGAGTATGTCGGTAACCTGCTCGGTATTCTGCTTCTGCTGCTGGGTGGCATCTCGGTGCTGGGTACCGTGTTTGCTCCCGGCTTTATTTGGACGCAGTCGTTCCTTTCGGGCGATGGCGGCAGCATGGATTCCGCTGCGTTCATGTTCCGCTTCTTTGCTATCCAAATTCTGTTTTATGGCTTGGGTTCGGTGTTCTCGGGCGTTCTCAACGCACACCGCGACTACTTCTGGTCGACGTTTGCTCCGGTTCTCAACAATGTCATCGTCATCGCCAGCTTTATGGGCTTTGCTCCCGTGTCTGCACAATTTGGCGAGCAGGCCGGTATTATCTTGATCGCAGCTGGTACGACCCTCGGCGTCTTTGTCCAGATGGCCTGCCAGATTCCCGCGCTTGGCAAGCATGGCGTGCATCCTCATATCCATATCGACTTTAAGGACCCCGCACTGCGACAGACGATCGCGCTTGGTATCCCGACGCTGCTCGCCACGGTGTGCATGTTTGTCTCGACTTCTATCACCAATGCCGCCGCGCTGGTGGTGCAGCCCGAGACCGGCCCTTCCGTCATCGCATATGCGCGCCTGTGGTACACATTGCCCTATGCGCTGATCGCCGCCTCGCTTTCGACGGCACTCTATACCGAACTCTCTCACGATGCGCAGGAGAAGGATTACGACAGCGTCCGTACGGGCATTTCGCGCGGTGTTGCCCAGATGCTCTTCTTTCTGATTCCGTTTGCGCTGTATCTGATCGTCTTCGCGCGTCCGCTCAACATGATTTACTGCGCCGGCAAGTTCGATGAATCCGGTGTGGCGCTGGTGTCGGAGTTCCTTATCTATCTGGCACTTTCCCTGCCGCTCTACGGCGTGGTCGTGCTGATGCAGAAGAGCTTCTCGGCCCTGCTCGATATGAAACCTTATAGCCGCTATTGCCTGTACTCAGCTATCGGTCAGGCCGGTTCGGTGCTGCTGTTTGGCGTGGTGCTGGGCTACGGTATGCCGGCAATTGCGCTTTCGTACGTCGTTGACTACGTGGTCTTGGTCGGATGCTCACTGTGGTGGCTGCGCCGTCGTCTGCATGGCCTTCAGGTCAAGTCTATCCTGCATGGCGGTTTCTTCGGCCTACTGTTCGGTGGCTTGGGCGCTGCCGCGGGCGCCGGCGTTATGTGGGCACTTGAGCACTTTGTCGGAGCGCTTGGCAGCTCGATCCTCATTACCCTGGGCTACGTTTGTGTTGCAGGCGTTGTCTCGCTCGCTGTGACTTTTGGCCTTGCCTTCGTCTTTAAGATGCCCGAGGTCTCGGCGCTGCTTCGTCGCAAGTAGGTGCGCGTGGCAGGTCACGACAACATTCCAACACTTGCCGAACAGGTTTCGCGCGTTCCCACGCAACCCGGCTGCTACCTTTGGAAAGATGCCAAGGGCGATGTCATCTATGTGGGCAAGGCAAAAAACTTGCGTGCCCGTATGCGTCAATACGTGACGCTGCAGGATGAGCGCCAAAAAATACCGCTCATGATGCAATTGGTTGCGAGCTTTGACTACATCGTTGTCGAAACCGAGCATGAGGCGCTTGTACTCGAGCGCAACCTGATTGGCCAGTACCATCCGTACTTTAACGTCGATCTCAAAGACGATAAAAGCTATCCCTTTATCGCCATCACTAAAAGCGATCTATTTCCCGCTATTAAATACACGCGCGAGCGCCATAAGCCCGGCACGCGCTATTTTGGCCCCTATACCGATAGCCGTGCGGCGCGTGAGACCATCGATACGCTACGCAAGGTTATTCCTATTTGCTCGGCATCCTGTGCTGAATGGCGCCGCTGCCGCCGCATCGTCGAATCTCATAAGGGCGAAGAAGACATCGTCAATATGATTTGCGCGCAAAACGGGCGTCCCTGCTTTGACTACCATGTCGGGCGCGGGCCGGGCGCATGCGTCGGCGCGATTTCCCCTGCCGACTATGCCAAGAACGTTAAGCGCGTCGAGCGCTTTTTGTCTGGCCATCGCAAGGATGTCGTCGACGAGCTCACGGCCGAGATGGCAGAGGCTGCCGAGGCGCTCGATTTTGAGCGTGCGGCTCGCGTCAAACGTCGTCTAGATGTCATCAGGGGCCTGGATGATCGCCAACAGGTCGTATTTCCGTCCAAGGTCGATATCGATGTCATTGGCTTTTATCGCGAGGAGACCATCTCGGCTGCCTGCGTCTTTGTCGTGCGCGAGGGCCGAACGGTTCGAACCTGTGAGTTTATTCTCGATAAGGGCCTCGATGTCGATGAAGAAGAACTTCAATCGGGCTTTCTTAAGCGCTATTACGACGAGACGGCTGATATTCCAGCCGAGATCAACCTCTCTGTCGAGCTTGAGGATGCGGAGGCGCTGGGGGAGTGGCTTGCAGGCAAGCGCGAGCGCTCCTGTCATCTCCATAGACCTCAGCGCGGTGAAAAGCATCGATTACTCGATATGGCATCCAAAAATGCCCGTCATGCCCTTATGCGCTACATGATGCGCACGGGCTATGCCGACGACCGCACCAATCAGGCACTTTTGGAGCTCGAGAGTGCTCTGGCACTGCCCGAGCCTCCGATGCGTATCGAGTGCTTCGATATTTCCACGCTGCATGGCACCTTCACGGTTGCGTCGATGGTGGTGTTTACCAACGGCCATGCCGACAAGAGCCAGTACCGACGCTTTAAAATCCAGGCCGAACTGGACGAGGCGAACGACTTCGTGTCGATGTCCGAGGTCCTTGGTCGGCGCTACGCTCCCGAGCGCATGGCCGACGAGCGTTTTGGCTCGCGCCCCGATTTGCTTGTTGTCGACGGCGGCAAGCCGCAGTTGACGGCAGCCATCAAACAACTTGAGGCCCTTGGACTCGATATACCAGTTTGCGGCTTGGCGAAGGCCGATGAGGAGGTTTTCGTGCCTTGGGACGAGACGCCTGTCGTGCTGCCGACAGGGTCCGCTTCGCTCTATCTGATTAAACAGGTACGAGACGAATCACACCGTTTCGCCATTACATTCCATCGCGAGCTGCGCGATAAGGCAATGACGGTCTCGGTGCTCGACGATGTTCCAGGCGTGGGACCCACTAGAAAACGTGCTATTATGCGCCATTTTGGCTCGATGAAGCGGTTGCGCGCGGCGAGTGAGAAAGAGATCGCAGAAGTTCGAGGCGTTCCTGCCGATGTCGCAAGATCGGTCCATGAGGCTCTTGCTGCCTGGAATGAAGAGCGAGACAAGGCCTCCACAAGTGGATCTGAAAAACTAAACAACCCTAAATAACTGATATATATGATTGGGTGAATTTCAACCTTATATTTCACTGTGATTGCCTGCTGGTTTCGGGTTTTATTAACGCTAAAACGTTTGACTAACCCAAGCGATAACCCTGCTATCCTGCGGGTTGACGAAGACTGATATCTCACCTCGCCGATACATACTGTCTGCAGTATCGTTTGTCAACGAATTCGGTGAACGGTAGTAAATACCGTTCAAGCGGATGTACGTATCGGTCGCCGAGCGCGGCACCCAAGTTGGGTTTGTCGGTAGGTAAGGTATATGTCGTCCGCAAGTTGCGCGGGGGCAAGTCTAGGTGCCTCCGGGTAAGATTCTCTATTGATAGGAGAAGACATGGCCATCATCAACAAGGGTATGTCCAGGCGTTCGTTCCTCGGCCTCACCGGCAGCGTCGCTGCTGTCGCCGGCCTTGGTCTCACCGGCTGCGGTGGCAGCTCCAGCGACGAGGGTTCCGCTGCCAGCTCCACCGATTCCGCTAACCGTGGCGGCGGCGTGATTACCGCTGGTTCCGCTTACGCTCCGTCCAGCTTCGACCCCGCCAGCACCGGCTCCGCTGTTGGCCTGGGCGCTAACTGGCATGTCGTCGAGGGCCTTTACGGCATCGATTACCATGACTACAGCACCTTCAACGAGCTCGCCACCGACGATCCCAAGTCTGTGGACGACACCACTTTCGAGGTCACCATCCGCAAGGGAGCCAAGTTCTCCGATGGTACTGAGGTCACTGCTGACGACGTCGTCGCTTCCTACACCGCTTGCGCCGCTTCCGCTACCTATGCTCCGTTCTTCCAGCCCTTCGAGTCCATCGAGGCTAAGGACGCCAGCACCGTGACGGTCAAGACCAAGGTCCCCAACTTCTCTCTGCTCAAGGATCGTCTTGCCATCATCCGCGTTACTCCGGCTACCCAGACCGAGGAGGATCGCGCCAAGCAGCCGATCGGCTCCGGCCCCTGGATGTACGACTCTATCTCCGATACCGAGATCACCCTGGTTCCCAACCCCGAGTACAACGGTGAGTACGCTGCCGAGGATAAGAAGATTCAGTACAGCATCCTGACCGACCCCACCGCTCGCGTTACCGCTCAGCAGGAGGGCTCCACGCTCGTTATGGAGCTCGTTACCGCTGACGCCGTCGACCAGCTCGAGAGTGCCGGCTGCAAGATCGATAACGTTCAGGGTTTCGGTACCCGCTTCATCATGTTCAACGTCGCCAAGGAGCCTTGGAACAACGTCAAGGTCCGTCAGGCTGTCATGTATGCGCTCGACACCGAGAAGATGGTCAGCAACACCTTCGCCGGCCTTGCCACCGCTGCCAGCTGCTACCTGCCCAAGAGCTTCACCAACTATCATGAGGCTTCCACGGTGTACAAGACCGACGCCAAGAAGGCTAAGAAGCTCATCGAAGAGTCTGGCATCACCCCGGGTGCCATCACCCTGCGCACCACCGACAACGAGCAGATTAAGGGCATGGCCGCCCAGGTCAAGAACGACCTCGACGCTCTCGGCTTCGAGGTGACCATCCAGACCGATACTTCGCCGGCCACCTATGCTGCCATCGACGGCGGCGAGGCCTACGATATCCTCCTTGCCCCTGGCGATCCTTCCTGCTTCGGCGCCGACCCCGACCTGCTGCTCAACTGGTGGTACGGCGACAATGTCTGGATGCAGACCCGTTGCCCGTGGAAGGAGTCCGCTGAGTGGCAGAAGCTTCACGGTCTCATGGACGAGGCTCTTGCCGCCGAGGGCGACGAGCAGCAGAAGAAGTGGAACGAGTGCTTCGACATCATCGCCGACAACGCCGTTCTGTACCCCGTTGTCCACGTCAAGACCGTCTCCGCTTCCTGGGACGATCCGTCCACTGCACCCAACGGTGAGGCCCTCGATGGCTTCAAGGGCATCGGCACGACGAGCATGTCCTTCAGGGGCGTTGCGACCGTCAAGGCGTAAGACTCGCTTGAGTCTGTATGCAGGATGTCGGCCGTTGGGACCGTATCCTCATAGTTGAAACAAAGACCCGGGCGGCAACGATGTCGCTCGGGTCTTGTAATGAGTATCCGTACTCATATACCAGTTGGTCCTACCGACAAAAGAAAGGGGAGAGAACGTGAACAACTTGCTACGTTTGATTGGAAGGCGTCTTGTGGCGCTGCCGATCATGGCATTGGGCGTCACCGTCCTGGTGTTCTTCCTTATGTCGTTCTCCAAGACCGACCCCGCCTACACGGCGTTGGGTGACGGTGCCTCGCCCGAGGCGGTTGCCGAGTACCATGAGAAGTATGGTCTGGACGACCCCTGGCCCGTGCGCTACGTGCGCTATATGGGCGATTTGATTCATGGCGACATGGGTACCTACGGCGCTGCCCGCAACTCCGTTGCCAAGCGCATCTCCACGGCCCTGCCCGTCACGATGCAGTTGACCTTCATCGGTCTTGCCATCGGTGCGGTCGTTTCGTTTTTGCTCGGCGTCATCGCGGCACTGTATCGCGACAAATGGCCGGACCAAGTGATCCGCGTCTTTTCCATCGCCGGCTTGGCAACCCCGTCGTTCTGGCTTGCCGTTCTGTTGATCCTGCTGTTCTCTTCCTACCTTAAGGTGCTCCCGGCATCGGGTGCTCTGCCTCACTTCACCACGAATCCGGTTGGCTATCTGGGACGTATGATCATGCCCGCTATCGCCTTGGCATTTCCGCTGACGGGCCAGATGACTCGTATCGTGCGTACCGCCATGGTCGAGGAGCTCGACAAGGACTATGTCCGTATGGCTCGTGGCGCCGGCGTTCCCGAAAAGGTCGTCGTCGGCATCAACGTTCTTCGCAATGCGCTGATCACCCCGGTCACCACCCTCGGTCTTAAGATCGGCTACCTCATGGGCGGCGCCGTCGTCATCGAGGTTATCTTCAACCTCCCCGGCATGGGCACTGCGATTCTGCAGGGCGTTCAGGGCAACGAGGCGAACCTGGTTCAGGGCGTCGTTATCGTCGTTGCTCTTGCCTTCATCATCATCAACATCGTGGTTGACATGCTCTACCTGCTCATCAACCCGCGCATCAGGACGGTGTAGATTATGGTAAAGATTCGAGAGAAGCAAACCGAGCAGCTCGAGAAGGCTGCCTCCAAGGGGCTCAAGCTCGGTGGCTGGAAGAAGATGACGCTGTCTTCTAAGATTGCCGCCGTCGTGCTGGTGCTGGTCGCCCTGACTGCGATCCTTGCTCCCCTGCTTGCCCCCTATAGCCCGGTCGAGATCTTTACGGCTCGCCAGGCTCCCGGCAACGGATTTATCTTCGGTACCGACGATAAGGGCCGCGACATTCTGTCGCGTATGCTCTACGGTGGTCGTTACTCGCTGATTATCGGCTTTGGCGCTACTGCCATGGCTCTGGTCTGCGGCTCGGTCGTGGGCGCTCTTGCAGCGGTTTCGCGCAAGTCTATCTCTGAGGCGATCATGCGTATCCTGGACATCATCATGTCCATCCCGGGTATCGCCCTCGCAGCCGTTTTCGTTTCCATCCTGGGCAATTCCGTGCCGTCGATCATCTTTGCGATCGGCTTTATGTACACCCCGCAGATCGCCCGTATCGTGCGCGCCAACATCGTGTCCGAGTACGGTGAGGACTATGTCCGCGCGGTCATCGTGTCCGGCGCCAAGGCTCCGTGGATTCTGATCAAGCATGTTCTGCGCAACTGCATCGCTCCGATTATGGTCTTCACCGTTACCCTGGTCGCCGACGCCATCATCTTCGAGGCCTCGCTGACCTTCATCGGCGCCGGCATCCAGGAGCCCACCGCTACCTGGGGCAACATCCTCGCCGACGCCCGCGGCGGCGTGCTCGCTGGCCGTTGGTGGCAGGCGCTGTTCCCGGGCTTGGCCATTATGATCACCTGCCTGGCGCTCAACATCCTCTCCGAGGGTATTACCGACGCCATGGCCGCTGCTCCCTCCGCCGCCCTGGATCCGACCGATTCCTCCAAGCGTCGCGAGGCCGATCTGCTGGTCTCCGACCCTGTTCGTGCCTACAAGGAGCAGGCTCAGTCCCTCTCCGCTCGCCTTGGCGCCCTGCGCGATGTCGAGCTCAAGCGTAACGACCGCCATGTGCCCGACGAGTCTGTCGAGCCGATTCTCTCGGTCCGTGACTTCTGCATCCAGTTTGAGCATCACGGTGATATCAACGTCGTCGACCATGTCAACTTTGACGTCCGTCCTGGCCAGACCATGGGCCTGGTGGGCGAGTCCGGTTGCGGTAAGTCCATCACCACGCTGGCCATCATGGGCCTGACCGATGAGGACGAGCACCTTTCCGGCGAGGTCCTCTGGGAGGGTCGTGACCTGCTCAAGATGAGCAAGAAGGAGTGGTTCGGCCTGCGCGGTACCGATATCGCCATGGTCTATCAGGACGCCCTGTCCTCGCTCAACCCCTCTATGCTCATCTCTGCCCAGATGAAGCAGCTCACCAAGCGCGGCGGCACCCGCAGCGCCGAGGAGCTCCTGGAGCTCGTGGGCCTCGATCCCAAGCGTACGCTCGAGAGCTATCCGCATGAGCTTTCCGGTGGTCAGCGTCAGCGCGTTCTGATCGCTATGGCCCTTACCCGCGACCCCAAGCTGGTCATCTGCGACGAGCCCACGACCGCTCTGGACGTTACCGTCCAGAAGCAGGTCATCAAGCTGCTCAACGACCTTCAGGCCAAGCTCGGCTTTGCCATGATCTTCGTTTCACACGACCTGGCGCTGGTCGCCGAGGTCGCCCACAACATTACGGTTATGTACGCCGGCCAGGTTATCGAGCAGGCGCCCACCAAGGAGCTGCTCACCAACCCGATTCACGAGTACACCCGCGGCCTTCTGGGCTCCGTCCTGTCCATCGAGAGCGGTTCGGGCCGCCTGCACCAGGTGCCCGGCGCCGTTCCGAGCCCGCGCGATTTCCCCAAGGGCGATCGCTTCGCGCCCCGCTCGAGCCATCCGCGCATCGGCCTGGACACCCGTCCGGTCTTCAAGCGCGTGCCCGGCACCGAGCACTTCTATTCCGAGCTCCCCGACGAGGTGCTCAAGGCAAATGGTTTGACCCCTCACGCGGAGGTGATGTAGATGAGCGAGACCGCAGTCAACGGCGTCGAGCCGATCATCTTCCTTGATGACGTCCACGTCACCTTTAGGACCCGTACCGGCTCGATTCTGCACCCCAACCTGGTTCACGCCGTCCAGGGTGTAACGATTAAGCTCATGCCCGGACAGACCATCGGCATCGTCGGCGAGTCCGGTTGCGGAAAGTCCACCACGGCTAACGTCATGTGCGGCCTGCAGGCCCCCACGAGCGGCAAGGTCTACTTTAAGGGCAAGGACGTCACCAAGCGTACCGCCGAGGACCGTCGTCACATGGGCCGCGTCATCTCGGTCGTGTTCCAGAACCCCGCGACGGCACTCAACCCCCGCATGGTCGTTCGCGAGCAGCTGCTCGATCCCATGCGCGTCCACAATCTGGGCACCGAGGCCGAGCAGGAGAAGCGCGTCAAGGAACTCTTGGAGCTCACCGGTCTGCCCAGTTCTGCCGCCGAGGTTCTTCCCGGCCAGCTTTCGGGCGGCCAGCGCCAGCGCGTCGCAATTGCCCGTGCCCTGTCGCTGAACCCCGATGCCATCATCGCCGACGAGCCCACCTCGGCTCTGGACGTTTCGGTCCGCGCGCAGATTCTCAACCTGCTGACCGACCTTAAGAAGGAGCTCGGCCTGGCCATGGTGTTCATCAGCCATGACATCCAGACGGTCCGCTATATCTCTGACGACATCATCGTTATGAATGGCGGCAAGATCGTCGAGCAGGGCGAGGCCAAGCAGGTTTTCCAGCACCCTCAGGACCCCTACACCAAGATGCTGCTCGGCGCTGCGCCGTCGCTGCTACATCCCAAGCTCGGCGAGTAGCCTCGCTTTCCCTCCCGTGCGCCCGGTTCCCTTGCCGGGCGCACCTCCGTTGCGATTTCGAAAGGTTGGGTTCACGAGCCATGCCAAGTGCTCAGGAGCTACAACATCAATTTGGTGAATATCGAGGCGCCATGCCCCGTCCATCAGATTTCGATCTCTTTTGGAAGGATCGCATGGCCGAGGCTGACGCCGTCGGGCTTGACTATGCGATCGAGGCGGCATCGGTCACCGATGCCGTGACCTGCCAGCTTTTCGATCTCTGGTATACCGGCATGTGCGGCGCTCGCCTGCACGCCAAGTACCTTAAACCTGTCTCGGACGAGCCCGTGCCATTGGTACTTCAGTTCCATGGATATCCGGGTGCGAGTCGCAGCTGGTTTGAGCAGGCGTCGTTTGCGGGCATGGGCATGGCACTCATCGCCCTCGACTGCCCCGGCCAAGGAGGTCCCTCCGAGGATATTGGTGGATTTGAGGGCACGACGGTCGCGGGCCATATCGTCGCCGGTATCGACGGCTACCCGGCCAACCTCTACTATGTCCGCCTACACCAGGATATCCGCATTCTGTGCCGTATCGTTCGCGAGCTCGAGGGCATCGATCTTACCCGCGTGTATGTGAACGGCGCATCGCAGGGCGGCGGGTTGGGTATTGCAACCTGCGCGCTTAACAGCGAGCTTATCAATCGCGCCGCCATCCTCTATCCCTTCTTATCGGACTTCCGCCTGGTTTGGGATCTGGACGCCGACGATATTGCCTACGAGGGTCTGCGCTATTGGTCGCGTTGGTTTGACGAGGACTCGACACGTATCGAGGAAGCCTATGCCAAGCTGGCGTACTTCGATTCCAAGAATTTTGCCCCCATGGTCAAGTGCCCCGTGCTGTTTGGCACGGGCACGGCCGATATCGTCTGTCCGCCGGCAACGCAGTTTGCGGTGTACAACAACCTGTCCTGCGACAAGCGTCATGAGTTCTTTGAAGGCTTTGGCCACGAGGAGATTCAGGATTTTGACGATCTGATCATTCCGTTTTTCTGTGAGGGAGGGGAGGCTCATGTCTAAGTGCGAGAGCAATGTTGACGAGCTGATAGTCCCCGGGCTCGTGGGAATTCCTGGAACGGTTTCGTCAAGGCTCGCAGAATATCAGGACTGGCACGGTGATGTCCAAGCAGATGTTTCTGATTTAGAGACATGCGCTTCGAATCTTGAGATTCAAGGCCTGGCCATTAC
Source organism: uncultured Collinsella sp. (assembly GCA_902496005.1). Taxonomy (GTDB): domain Bacteria; phylum Actinomycetota; class Coriobacteriia; order Coriobacteriales; family Coriobacteriaceae; genus Collinsella. The sequence continues at coordinate 2,805 of CABUZI010000034.1, read as the reverse complement.
GGCAATTGACTTTGTTAACCCCTGCGCCCGTTACTCGGAGGTTTCCTTTAAGCTCGGTGACGATGCGGTCCACGCTCGTTTGATTGAGCCTGTCGGTCGTGCCCGAGTATCTGAGCGCGTGCCGCTGTGCCTGATGTTCCATGACATCGATCGGCCTGTGCGCGGCTGGCATCACATGACGAGATTTGCCGCCATGGGGTATGCCGTCCTCGCGCTGGATGACGATGTTGCTGGTGCGGACGACCTGCAGCGGGGGATTGCTTCGCCTGCTTTTGTCGAGCGCGTCCGTTGGGGCTGCGCGTTGGCGAAGGTTGCGCGCAATCTTGATGGCATGGATCCCGACCGCATCTTTGCATGGGGCGAGGGTCTTGGCGGCGGTGTCGCGCTGGCGGTTTCCGCTCTGGACGAGCGGGGCCTCGCTTGCACGGCGGTTGCCAATCCGCTTCCCGGCGGTCTCGAGGCGCTGTCGTCTCGGGTGCGCGGATCGGTACTCATGGGCACATCGCTCATGGATACCGTGAGCGATCCCAAGGGCCAGTTTGCCGTATTCAACGGTCTTGAGTGTGACCGGAGGCATATCATCTATGCCAAATACGCTCACGAGCGCATCAATGCGTTCGAAAACGAAGTCGTCGACTTCTTTAACCAAACGTTCTATCCGTGTTCTTTGGCCTAGACGGCCTGGACACTGCTAACAAGAGTGGGTGGCATAGGGCCGCCCGCCAGACAACTAAGGAGATTCTTGTGGCAACTCAGAAATTCACCGGCGTTATCCCTCCCGTCGTTGTTCCCGATACCGAAGACCACCAGCTCGACGTTGCCTCCTTTGAGCGCAGCATCAACCGCATGATCGACGCCGGCGTCGATGGCCTGTTCTTCTTGGGCTCTTCGGGTGAGGTCGTTTTCTCCACCGACGAGCGTCGTCGCCAGATCATCGCCGAGGCTGTCCGCATCGTCGACCACCGCGTGCCCGTCTTGGTCGGCATCATCGATACCGAGACCGAGCGCATGATCGAGCACGGCAAGGTCGCTCAGGAGCTGGGCGCCGATGCGCTCGTCGCCACCTGCCCGTTCTATGCCCTGCAGGGCATGACCGAGGTTGAGGAGCATTTCCGCATCCTGCACGAGGAGCTCGACCTGCCCATCTTTGCCTATGACATTCCCGTGTGCGTTCACACCAAGCTCCCCTGGAAGCTCCTTGCTAAGCTCGGCGCCGAGGGCGTCCTGGCTGGCGTCAAGGATTCCTCGGGCGATGACATCTCGTTCCGCTACCTCATTCAGGAGAACGAGAAGAACGGCCATCCGATGAGCATCCTTACCGGCCATGAGGTCGTCGTCGACGGTGCCTATCTCGGTGGCGCCGACGGTTCCGTCCCGGGCCTCGCCAACGTTGAGCCCGAGGGCTACGTTCGTCAGTGGAAGGCCGCTCAGGCTGGTGACTGGGCTACCGTCAAGGCCGAGCAGGATCGCCTCAATGAGATTTCGCACATCTGGGATGTCACCTCGGGCGTCCAGGGCTATGCCGGTGGCGTCGGCGCCTTCAAGACCGCTATGAACCTCATGGGCATCTTCGACAGCCCGACCATGCCGCGCCCGGTGAAGGCCATGACCGGTGAAAACGTCGAGGCGATTCGCAAGGTCCTCCAGGACAACGGTCTCCTGTAAAGCTTCCCCAGGCACCCGATCTTGGGGCTCAAGTGGTCGGGCGTGACCCATTAGGTCAACGCCCGACCACTTTTATCCCAACCTCGGGCACCTGGGAAACCTTTACCGTGCGGCGGGGTTAATTCCGACCGCATTTCCTGTAGTTGTTTTTATCTCCTAAGGAGAACGACATGGAGAACAAGTACGTCTGCTCTGTCGATATCGGCGGAACTAAGATCGCGACCGCCATTATGGAGTACCCGGCTGACGGCAGCGTGCCCCATCCCGTTTTTGAGGCCGAGGTTCCTACCGAGGCCCAGGAGGGCGGCGAGGCCGTCTTCCAGCGTATCGAGGCGTCCATCAAGGCCGCTCTTGAGGCGAATCCCGATGTCGAGGTCCTCGGTGTCGGTATCGGTGCCGCAGGCGTCGTCGATCCCAAGACGGGCGCCATCGCGTATGCCAACGAGATCATGCCCGGCTGGTCCGGCGTTCAGTTGGGGCCGCGCCTGCGCGAGGACCTTGGTCTTCCCGTTGCCGTTGTGGGCGACGTGCAGGCTCATGCTCTGGGCGAGGCCCACTGGGGCGTCGGCAAGGGCAAGTTCTCCGTCTTGTGTCTGGGCATCGGTACGGGCATCGGCGGCGCATATGTCGAGAACGGCCGCGTGATGCAGGGCTTCCATGGTGCTGCCGGTCATATGGGCCACATCGAGTGCTCGGCTGCCGCCGGCATTCCCTGCGCCTGCGGACGTTCTGGTCATCTTGAGTCGGTTGCTTCGGGTACTTCCATTGGTCGTATGTACGATGAGCGCTTTGGTCGCGTCGACCCCAGCCGTCCTTCGGTCGGTCGCGATGTGAACGACCTGTGCCGTGCGGGCGACGCAAAGGCGACCGAGGTCATCCATGACGCCGGTTTTGCGCTGGGTGCCAGCTTGGGCTCGCTCGCTAACATCCTGGACCCTGAGGTCATCGTGCTTTCGGGCGGCGTGATTCACCAAGGTCCCGATTGGCGTTCACAGACGTGGAAGGATTCGGTGCACGAGGGCTATGCCAGCCAGGCGCTCGATCCGCTTCAGGATACGCCGATCCTGATCGGCTCTCTGGAGGGCGATGCTCCGCTCATCGGTGCCGCCGAACATCTTCTTGCATCGTTGAAGTAAACAT
>CABUZI010000033.1 GCA_902496005.1 uncultured Collinsella sp. | reverse complement strand
TGCCGGCAGTCTGGGACATTCCTTGGGGTAGTCATTGGGGACGTTCTTTAATAACTAGTCGTTTAAGAACGTCCCCAATGACTACACTCAAAAACGGTGCCCGTCGGCGATGTTGCCGGCGGGCACCGTTGTCTTGAAGACGAAATGATCCGTTTTCCTCCGTCTCCAAGGGATCATTACAGCGAGTCAATAAAGCGCTGCTGGGCGGCGCGTCCTGCCTCGTCCCATTTAAAGACGCCGGCGTTGTCGAGCACGTGGCCAAACACCACGCCGACCTCCTCGTGCAGGATATCGATGACGTTGTCCGCCGTAAGCTCGTCGGCGCGGCGGGCAAAAACATCTTCGGCCCATGCGGCGTGGCTGCGGCAAAGGTCGTCGCCCTCGAGCGCGCCGGCAAGGTCGTAGCTGGTATCGGCTTTAGCCGCCAGCAGGTGCTCGCGGACAGCGCCGAGCTCGGGAACCAAGCGCGGCGGCAAAATCGCCAGGCCCATGACCTCGATCAGGCCAATGTTCTCCTTCTTAATGTGGTGGTATTCGGCATGCGGGTGGAAGACGCCCAGCGGATGCTCGTCGGTCGTGATGTTGCAGCGAAGCGCCAGGTAGGCCTCGTAGGTCTCGCCGCCGGCATTGCCGCGGGAGTCGACGCGGCGGATGACGGGCGTCACGGTGTTGTGTGCCACGCCGTCGGCTGTGCGTGCGACGACGCCAACCGACTCATCGGTCCACTCGCGCCAAGCGAGGATAATCTTCTCGGCAGCATCGAGCAGCTGGGCGCGGTCGTGCGAGCGCAGTCGCAGCACCGAAAGCGGCCACTGCAACACGGTGCCGTTGACCTGGTCAAAGCCGGGCACGCTAAACTGCGAGACTTCGGCGGCATGCATCATGGGGAACTCGTGCGCGCCGCCCTGGAAGTGGTCGTGCGACAGAATCGAGCCGCCCACGATGGGCAGGTCGGCGTTGGAGCCAATAAAGTAGTGCGGGAACAGGTCGACAAAATCGAGCAGGCAGGTCAGCCCCTTGCGGTCGACGTGCATCGGACGATGCTCGGAGCTCATGGCAATGCAGTGCTCGTTAAAGTACGCATACGGGCTGTACTGGAAGCCCCAGCGCTCGCCGTCGAGCTGGATGGGGATAACGCGCAGGTTCTGGCGAGCGGGATGAGCGCCGCCGTCGGTTGCGGCGGAGCGTCCAGGGTAGCCTTCGTTTTCGATGCACAGCTGGCAGGCGGGATACTTCTCGCCCGTGTTCTTGGCAGCACCGGCTGCGGCGATATCGCGCGGGTCCTTCTCAGGCTTGGACAGGTTGATGGTGATCTCAAGGTCGCCCCAGTTGGTGGGGGTGCTCCATTTGATATTGCGCGCGATGGCGGCGCGGCGCACGTAACCAGCGTCACAGCACAGGCCGTAGAACCAGTCGGTCGCGGCGCGGGGCTCGTTGACGCCCATGCGTCCACTGAACTCCTCGTTTACAACCGAAGGCCTCGGCATGAGCGTGCCCATGATGCGCATGGCGATGCGGTCGCGGCCCGATGCCGTGTCCTCGGCAGCACCGTTGGCAACGGCGACCTCGGCAAGCGCGGCAAGCGTGCCTTCAAGGTCAAAGTTGGGCAGGGTATCGGGGTGCAAGAGCGAGAGTTTCTCGACCTGGAGCGCCCAGGCCATGTCGAGTGCGGGGCCCGTGGCGCCGATGCACTCCAAAATGGTGTTGTATGCCCAGATGCGATCGTCCTGACCGATCATCGATCGGTGGATGGCATATTCGATAAGGCCCTGCGCAGCCTCGCGCACGTCGGTCATTACAGCCATGCCGCGTAAGCCCCCTTGTCAGAAATTGCGTAGTGGCGGGCAGACCCCTCGCCCAGCCAGCCGTTCATCTTGGTGATAAAGGTGTCGACCAGGTCGAGCGGCACAAAGGCCTGGATGGTGCCGCCAAAGCCGCCGCCGTGGATACGGACGGCGCCGCGGCCGTCGAGCACGTGCTCGGCCAGCGCCAGGGCATACATGGAAGGCTGCTCGGAGCCCAGCTTGGCAACGACATTCTGCAGGTACATGGCAGAGCTGGCGCCGGACTCGCGTGTCAGGACCAGGAACTGGTCGATGTCGCCGGCGTTCAGGGCTGCCCAGCGCTTATCGACCAGGCCGTTCTCGTACCAGTAGTGAACGGCGCGCAGACAGGCGCGGTCGCCCAGTTTGGCGCGCAGCTCGGGGAGCTTGGCGTCAAAGTCCGCCACGTTTACCTCGCACAGGCGTGCCTTGCCAAACTCGGCAGCGACGTCCTGCATCTCGCGCGGAACGGCGGCGTAGTCGTCGGTGGCGGCCACGTGGTCGGCGCCGACCTTAACGAGCACGAGCGCATAGCCGTGATCCTCAAAGTTGAGCTCGAGCTTCTGGGTCTTAGGCTGGGCCTGGTCCTCAAAGTCCATGTAGGCAAGGCCGCCCAGGCACACAGCGGCCTGGTCCATCAGACCGCAGGGCTTGCCATAGTAGTTGTTCTCGGTGCGCTGACTCATCTGGGCGAGCGCGACGGGCTCAATGGCGGGCGCGCCCCAGAGCGTCTCCATGGCACGACCGTACGCGGCCTCGACAGCAGCGGAACTCGAAAGACCGCCGCCCGAAGGGACGGAGCAGGTAAAGGCAAAGTCGAAGCCCTTGGGCTCAACACCAAGCGCTGCGACCTCGTGGGCCATACCACGCACGAGGCTTGCGGACGTGCCCTTCTCGGACTCCTGAACATCCAGCGTGTCGAGCGTGATCTCAAACGTAGGATAGCCCTCGTCGGCGACACGGACCTTGTTGGAGTCGGTTGCCACGGCGATGCCGTCGACGGCGACATCGAGCGAGCCGGCGATAACGTGACCGCCCTCGTGATCGGTGTGATTGCCGCTGATCTCGGAACGCCCGGGCGCGTGTACGTAGAGCACCTGGCGGTCGCCGATGGGGTCAAACTCCTCCTCGAACAGCCTGGTGAGCGTGGTGAGTGTCTTTTCGTCGGGGGCGGTCATATGGGTCCTTTCCTTGACGCGGGAGAGATTGGTCCGTGTCATTATGAGTACGTTAACAATTTTGAGCACCACAAACCAAACGGTCGCAGCGCTGCACGTTAATAGGTATGTTAACGTACTCATAACACAACGCATATCTATTTCTGAGAATCTGGTAATCGGTAGATTTTCGGCCGTGAACGGTGTAGCCGTATGGACATATGGAGCAAAAGAACCGCTGATAGAAAAAGTAGAGTACGTTAACATGCGTCCGACGATAGCGGGCCTCGGTGCGGGGCGTGCTTCCGCTCGGGCCGACATTCACGCTATTCAGATCTTGCGAGAGCGAAGGTGATTTTGTGGCAAGGCGCCCTTCCAACGATACAGGTACGCGCCCGGTTTCCATGGCCGACGTTGCCCGCGCTGCCGGTGTTTCGCAGCAGACGGTTTCGCGCGTTGCCAACGGCCTTCCTAACGTCAACGAGCAGACGCGCCAGCGCGTGCAGGCCGCTATGCAAGAGCTCGGATTTCGTCCGAGTTATGCCGGTCGCTCGCTGCGCGACGGCCGTTACCATTCGGTCGGTCTGTGCGTCAACGATGTCACCAAGTTTGGCAACCTCTCAATGATCGACGGGATCGCCAGCGCTGCTCGCGAGCATAATTGCGCCATCACGCTGGTCGAGATGTCCAAGACCGAGGAGTTTTCGCTTGCCGAGGCCACGCGTCGTATGGCCGCGCTGCCCGTGGACGGCATCATTATCGGCATGAGCCGTATGGCTCCCGATTTTGAGACGTTCAATCCACTGCCGGGCATTGGCACGGTTATCGTCACCATGTACGCGCATCCGCGCGTGACCACGGTCGATTCCGACCATTACGGCTGCTCGCTATTGCTTATGGATCACCTGTTTGAGCTGGGACACGAGCAGATTCGCTATATCGGTGGCCCGTCGTTCTCGGTCGACGAGCAATTTCGTCGCGCCGGTTGGCAGGATGCACTCGAGCGTAAACACATCGAGCCGGCAGAGCCGCTCGAGGGCGACTGGTCTGCCAACAGCGGTTACGAGGCCGGCAGATATCTGGCCGAGAACGACCGCACCATGACGGCGATCTATGCGGCAAACGACCAGATGGCAAATGGCGCGATTGCAGCGCTGCGCGATAGCGGTCTGCGCGTGCCCGAGGACGTGAGCGTGGTGGGCGTCGATGACTCGCTCGACGACTTTGTCGCGCATAACGAGCTCACGACCGTTAGATTCGATTTGCATCAGCGCGGGCGCGAGGTATTCGAGCATGCGGTTCCCGAGGCAGGTACGGCGGGCAAAACCGTTGCTATTCGTATTCCCGGCCAGCTCATCGTTCGACATACCACGGCAGCTCATCGCGTATAGTTTTTGCAGGTCAACGGCGGTATATTCCGCCTCAATAGCAATCGATAAGGATGCTGACAGATAGCCGTGGCTATGAAGGCGAGTGTTATGATAGACGGGTTCTTTTGTCTATCTAGGAGGCTTTGCCTGATGGAGATCACCAAGGATATCCGCTACATTGGCGTCAACGATCACGACATTGACCTGTTCGAGGGCCAGTACGACGTGTCCGAGAACGGTATGGCATATAACAGCTACGTTATCTTGGGCGATAAAATCGCTGTCGCCGATTCGGTCGACGCTGGCTTTGTCGACGAGTGGCTCGGTAACCTCGAGACCGTGCTCGATGGCCGCACGCCCGACTACCTGGTTGTCCATCATATGGAGCCCGATCACTCCGCCGGTATCGCCGCCTTTATGGAGCGCTATCCCCAGGCGCAGATTGTGGCCAGCATGGGTGCTTTCCGCATGATGGTCAACTACTTTGGCACCGACTTCCCCGAGCGTAAGATGGTCGTCAAAGATGGCGACGTGCTCGATCTGGGCGGTCACAGCCTGACGTTTGTCGGCGCCCCCAACGTGCACTGGCCCGAGGTGCTTTTCTCCTACGAGTCCACCGACAAGGTGCTCTTTAGCGCCGACGGCTTTGGCAAGTTTGGCGCCAACGACATCGAGGATCCCGAGGGCTGGGCTTGCGAAGCGCGCCGTTACTACTTTGGCATCGTGGGCAAGTTCGACAAATTCGTGCAGACCGTGCTCAAGAAGGCCGCCGATCTGGATATCCAGATCATCTGTCCGCTCCATGGTCCTGTTCTTACCGAGAATCTGGGCTATTACCTCGACACCTACAACACCTGGTCGAGCTATCAGCCCGAGGACGAGGGCATCACGATTGCCTATGCGAGTGTGTATGGGCATCTGAAGGCTGCCGTTGAAGAGCTCGCATCTGCGCTCGAGGCCCGCGGCCAGAAGGTTTCCGTCTTTGACCTAGCTCGCGACGATATGGCCGAGGCGGTTGAGGATGCGTTCCGCTACGACCGCCTGGTGCTTGCCTCCATTACCTATCAGGGCGAGATCTTCCCGTTCGTGAGTACCTTTATCCATACGCTTGCCGAGCACGCCTATCAGAACCGTACGGTGGCGCTCGTCGAGGCCGGCTCCTGGGCGCCCACTGCCGCCAAGGTTATGACCAAGGAGCTCGAGGGCATGAAGGACATCACCCTGGCGCAGAACAAGGTGACCGTGCTGGGTTCGCTCAACGACGCCTCGCGCGCTCAGATCGAGGTTCTCGCCGACGAGCTGTCCAAGTAGCGACACGTTTACTTTTGATGCTCAACCACCACAAAGGGGACAGGCACCTTTGTGGTGGTTTTTGTTTAAGCGCCGGCGATGAGGAGATTTGGGCGGGCGTCGTCGACGATCTCGGCGATTGAGGTGGCAACGGCATGATCGGGGTCACGGTCCATCACGATGGTGTCGACATCTGCCAGCTCGGCAAAGCGGTACATGCCGCGTCCGTTAACCTTGCTGGCGTCCATGAGGACGACGCTTTGACGGGCTGCGGCGATCATAGCCGCTTTGGTCTCGGCCATCTGCGGAAAGTCGGTGGTAAAGCCGCAGCCGGGTACAAAAGCGCCAGGGCACATGACGGCAAGGTCGGCGTGAACCGTTTGAAGCGCCTGCATAGTGAGCGGTCCGTACAGATAACGATGGCCTTTGCGCAGCGCCCCGCCCAGCATGACGACATCAACCGAGGGCATACTCTCGTCGATGTAATCGGCAATGGTAATGTCGGCCGTGATGACGGTGATACCGTCGCGCTGATCGAGGAGCCGGACGAACTCGAGCGCCGTGGTGCCCGAGTCGACGAGCAGCGTGTCGCCGTCATTGACGAGCTCGATGGCGCTTTGCGCGATGGCCTGCTTGGCGGCGACGTTGACATTGATGCGGCGATCCTGCGTGGAGACGGTCAGACGTTTGTGGAGTGATACGGCACCGCCGTGCGTGCGGCGCAGCTTGCCTGCTTCGGCGAGCGCGTCCAGGTCGGCGCGGGCGGTGACGGAGGACACGCCAAAGGTCTGGGCGATTTCTGCTACCTGCACCGAGGCATTATGATCGAGCATTTCCATAATGGCGGTACGGCGTTCGTCGGCAAAAGCGCGGTTGGTGGCTTGGGCCATGCTTGCTCCATTCTCGGCTAAATTTGCAGGAATTGTGTTGACTCTATTTTCGTTCATTTTCTTTTTGAGTAAGAAAACACCTTTCGATTACTTATCTTTTCTATAAAAGAAAGACGCTGAACGCCCAAAATTCAATATCGAACATGTCCACTCGGCTCAAATTCCTTCCGTTTACTTTTCAAAAACGACTGTATTGACCTGCATGGGCTTAATATCTCGCGCGTGTAAAGCCGCTGAATTTCATACAATGAGCGCAGCAAAACGCAAGGTAAAACGCCTTGTGAACAACTACGCCCGATGTCCAGATGCGGGCGAGGGAGAGGAGCAAACGCTCATGGCACTTGTTACCACCGAAAAGATGCTCAAGGACGCTCAGGCCGGTCATTACGCCGTTGGCGCGTTCAACGTCGAGAACCTCGAGTTTGTTATGGCCGTTCTGGCCGCTGCCGAGGAGACCAAGTCCCCCGTCATCATGCAGACCACCCCGGGCACCATCAAGACCGCTGGTCTGGACTACTTCTACGGCATGGTCAAGGCTGCCGCCGAGCGCGCTTCCGTGCCCGTCGCTCTGCACCTCGATCACGGCGATGGCTATGACCGCTGCATGCAGGCTTTCCGCACGGGCTACACCTCTGTCATGATCGACGGCTCGCACGAGTCCTTCGAGGACAACATCGCCCTGACCAAGTCCGTCGCCGACGCTGGCTGCGCCATGGGCGTGCCCGTCGAGGCCGAGCTCGGTAAGGTTGGCGGCAAGGAGGACGACGGTCCCGCGGTTGAGGGCGAGAGCCCCTACACCGATCCGGCCGAGGCCAAGGAGTTCGTCGAGCGCACCGGCTGCACCTCTCTCGCTATTGGCGTTGGCACCAGCCACGGTGTGTACACGAGCGATCCGCACATCGAGCAGTCCGTGGTCAAGGCCATCCGCGACGCCGTCGACGTGCCGCTGGTTCTGCACGGCACCTCCGGTGTGCCCGATGAGCAGGTTGCCGAGGCTGTGAAGAACGGCATCTGCAAGGTCAACTACGCCACCGAGCTGCGTCAGGCCTACACCAAGGGCTTCATGGCCTACATGGCCGAGAATCCCGCCTGCTTCGATCCCAAGAAGCCGGCCAAGGAGGGTATGCGTGAGATCACCGAGCTGGTTAAGATCCGCATGACCAACCTCAACTCTGTGGGCAAAGCAGAGTAACAGCAAGGGTACTCTGATCCCACCGGACGGTTTGGGCGGGTCCCGTACTTAGTTTCCAAAACGTCCTCGCGCATGAAGGCCCCCGTTGTCTCGCTTCTTCGAAGCGTTGACAACGGGGGCCTTCGCGCTGCGGAATGATTTTGGAAACTAAGTACGGGACCCGCCCAAACCGTCCTGCTCAATCGCCCTTGTGGTGTTGGGGCTGAAAGGGTGGGGCGCGGGGGTTATTTGGTTGTTAGGGTTAGTAGGTCGTTGGGGGTTTTGAGGTTGTAGGTGGCATTTGGGATGTCTTGGTGTGATCCCCATGCCGCTCTGGCAAAACTGACCCCTGCCGAAGTTGCGCATTGTTCGTCGTAGACGGTGTCGCCAACGTAGACGACGTTGCCAGGATTCGCGCCCGTACGTCGGAGATATTCGAGCATGGGTGCGGGCGAAGGCTTGTGCTCGGTCGTGTCTTCGACAAGGATGATGTGCTCAAAATACTTATCGAAACCAAGGGGTGCAATTTCTTTTGCGTATTCGTCGCGCGCACGTGAGGAGACGATGCCAAGTTTGCAGCCGCTATCGGCGAGTGTTGCGATGACTTCAAGCAAACCTGGAAACACGCTGATGGTGCTTTTAAAGCTGGCGGCAACTTGGCACCAGCGATCCAACGTTGCCTGCGAGTAGATTCCAAGTTTATCAAGGGCATCCTTGCCGGGTATGCCGAGGGCAAATTCAAGCTCGTGTCGGGGGAGCGTTTTGCCGGTCTCTTCTTGGACAATCTGGACAAGCGATGATAGAACGCTTTCTTCTGTATCTGCCAATGTCCCATCAATGTCAAATACGATATGGTCAAAGTGCTTCATATGATTGCTCCTCTCTGTTGTTTGCCTGCAAGTTTGATGCAGTGACAGAAGAAGGGCTAGCGGGATTTCTGCCTGGTACTATCGAGATTCTGCCTCGCTGCTCGATAGCTCGAAGGAGTGCATCCCATTTGTTCTTTAAATACCTGGCCAAGATGGCTTGCTGTCGCAAAGCCGCATTGGCGCGCGATTGTCTGGACCGTTCGCGTGGTGTGTGCCAAAAGTTCGCAAGCACGGTTTACGCGGTATGCGCGCAGATATGCCGCCGGGGTCGTTCCTGCGCAAGCTTCGATAATGCGGTAACACTCTCTTTCGCTTACGCCGGCTGCAGATGCCATCTGGGGCACATCTATAGCGGCTGCATAGTTTGCGCGGATATAGTCCAGGATTGCCTTGAACTGTACGTCGCGGTTGGTCATCCAAGAGGCGTTGTCGGAGGAAAAGAGCGGTTCGGCCTTGGCGTAAATCTGAATCCAGAGCTCTGACAAGCTATTCCGAAGCGCCATCTCGTTCTGCGGCCGTTGAAGGTCGTGGTTAAAGGAACTCTTTAGCAAATCGATAAAGGGCGTATCGTCGGGGTTGGTGGGCGACCATTTGAGCACATCGACGCCTCGACATTGCAGCAAAGGATTGATATAGCGCTTTTGAAGGCGTCCCGCGGGATCGCCGAGCATCGACGGCTGAAAGATATGCAGCATTTGAATGGCTGGCGCCGAATTGGGCGATTGCAGCGTGCTGTGCAAAACGCCGCCGTTGATAAAGCCGGCGGACCCTTCCTCAAAGCGCACGTGCTCATGAGCCGCGCGCGTTCGATAGTCAATCGCTCCCTGCTCCATGTAGAAAAGCTCAACTTCGGAATGCCAGTGCCAGGGGACGGAATTGCCCGGATAGCGAGCGAATTCTGCACGTTCGGCAATATAGGGCCAGTCTTCGGCGGTCTCGGGAAACGCTTCCTCGCGTCCTCCGCGATGCAATTCTATGTGATCCATGTTTCGCATGGCACCAGTATAAAGCGCGATGGGCTTAGATTGCTCTTGCCTGTTCGGGGAACGCCTTGTCTAGGGATGCTTGGAGCTTTTCGAACGATGCTCGCAAGTTGTGACTCTGGTTGGTTGAGCGTTTGGCTTTTGTGATGGGGGAGTCGAGGAGGCCGTCTCTCTGTGTCGGGGGGAAGGAGAAAAGGTCTGCATGTTTTGGGGATGGCTGCCGTGCTACGGCATTGGAAGGATGCATGCTTATACGGCCTCCTCGATGTCCACCAAAAGATTGCGCTCGGGGTATGCTGCTAGGTCCCGTGCGTTGGCAGTATTATGCCGCGGCTGTTGCAAAGAATCGCTAAAGAAAAGCTTAATGAGGTTTGACGTTGCGATGAAACCGCAGGTCAAAGCTATCGAGTAACACTCTTGAAAGGTTTTGGACTTAAGGGCTTTCTAAGGTTTGTGACGTGGATGTGGCGCGGACGTGCGGAGCGTGTGAATGCTCGCTGTTAGCGCTGCGGCTCTGCGGCGCGCACCTGCTCGATGACCTTATCCATCGTGGCGTCGATGCGGTCTTTTTTGAGCTCGCATTCCCAGATGGTTATGGGTGTCCAGCCCATTTGAGTGAGTGCTGCCACGGCAGCGCGGTCGCGCTCGACGTTGCGACGGAACTTTGCCTCCCAAAATTCAACATTGCGCTTGGGCTGGCTCGGATTGCATTTGGGACAGCGATGCCAAAAGCAGCCGTTGACGAAGATGGCGATCTTGCGTCCGGGGAAGGCGATATCGGGTTTGCCGGGAACCTTCCATTCCAAGCGATAGCCCGTAAGGCCCGCGGCGCGCAGGCGCTGGCGAACGAGCAGCTCGGGCTTGGTATTGGCGCGCTTGTTGCCCTTCATGGACTTTTTTATAGCGGCGCGACGGCGGACCAGTTCGCGCTCGTCAGCGGAGAGGTCCGAGGTATCGATGCCGTCGAGCAGGCCGGGCTTGGGACGCTTTTTGCTGCGGCGCTTAGGTGCGCGCTTGGGTTTGGTGGCGGGGTGTTCGGTCGTGGCGGCCTCGACATCTTTGGCAGTGCTGTTGGCCTCAAGCCGATCTTCCTTCAACTCAATCAGCGCATCGATAAGTCCCTTGTCGGCGGGCATCCATTCCACCGTGGCAAGCGAGGTACGCGGAATCCAGCGGATATCGAGCTGTCGGTCGTGCTTCTGGGGTTCATCGGATTCATCGGTGAGCGAGCAGTAGTAGCACTCCATGGAGAGGTGGAAATCGGGGTAGTCATACTCAACGGTATAGAAATCGCGCAGGTTGGTGACTTTGACCTGCAGCTCTTCCATGAGCTCGCGGCGCACGGCGTCTTCGGGTGTCTCGCCGCGCATGAGCTTGCCGCCCGGGAATTCCCAAAGTCCTTGCATGTCGCCGTAGCCGCGCTGCACGGCAAGCAGCTCATCGGATCCTTCTTTGCGAATGATCCCAGCGGCAACATGAACAGTCTTCAACAGGAGTCCTCTCTCAATATCATCACGTGGCAGGCTAGCTACCCCTACCTTACACAACGGTAAGGCAAGCGTAAGCCATATCGATGGTAGCTGACTCGTCTTCTTGCGACTATAGATGCCGTAGACTAATCGCAAGAAAGGACTCGGTATGCAAACCACGCACATGGCGACCCCGGTACTGGAGGTCGCGCATCTCGAAAAGGTATATGGAGCGCTGGGCAACGTGACCCGCGCGCTCAACGACGTCAGCTTTACGGTCAACCGCGGCGAATTTGTTGGCATCATGGGCGCTTCGGGCTCGGGCAAGTCGACGTTGCTCAACTGCGTGTCGACCATCGATAGCGCCACGAGCGGCACGATCCGCATTAACGGTCAGGACGTGACGCGCATGAAGCAGGCCAAGCTCTCGCAGTTCCGCCGCGAGGAGCTCGGCTTTATCTTCCAGGACTCCAACCTGCTCGATACGCTCACGGCACGCGAGAACATCGCCCTGCCGCTCACCATCGCCCGCACAAACTCGGCAGAGATCTCGACCCGCGTGCAGGATGTGGCAGCGCGCCTCTCCATCAGTCAGGTGCTCGACAAGTATCCCTACCAGATGTCCGGCGGTCAGCAGCAGCGCGTTGCCGCGGCTCGCGCGCTCGTCACCGACCCCACCATGATCATGGCCGACGAGCCCACCGGCGCCCTCGATTCTAAAAGCGCTCGTCTGCTGCTCGAGAGCCTGGAGGCCCTCAATCGCCGCCTGCGCGCCACGGTGCTCATGGTCACGCACGACAGCTTTGCCGCCAGCTACACGAGCCGCGTGCTGTTTATCCGCGACGGCAAGATCTTCACCGAGCTGCGCCGCGGCGACACCGACCGTCGCGAGTTCTTCGACCGCATTATGGAGGTCGTTGCCATGATGGGCGGTGAGGGCTCCGATGCTCTGTAAACTCGCTTGGGGCAACGTCCGCCGCGCCGGTCGCGACTACCTTGTCTACCTTTTGACGCTCACCCTGGGCGTCACGGTCTTCTATGCCTTTAACACCATCTCAATGCAGGTCGACATCGCCGGCATCGATGAAGAGGGCTTGGCGCAGGTTATGGGCAGCATGCTCGGCGACCTGACGTACTTTTTGGCCGGTGTCATGGCCTTTTTGATGGTGTATGCCAATAACTTCATCATGAAACGCCGCAAAAAGGAGTTTGGCCTGTACCAGGTGCTCGGCATGGGGCGCGGGCGCGTCGCCACGATCATGGCGCTCGAGACGGTGATTGTCTCGGTGGTGGCCTTTGTCGCCGGCATTGTGCTGGGTGTGGGACTCTCCCAGCTCATGACGTTCTTTACGGCCTCGCTTTTTAAGACACAGATTGCCAATTTCCACTTCTTTTTCTCGATGCATGCGTTCAATCTGACCCTTGCCTGCATGCTCGTAATGTTTGTGCTCACGCTACTGCTGAACCTCCGCGCCGTGCGTCGTACCAAACTCATCGAGCTTATGGGTGCCGAGCGTCGCAACGAGAGCATCAAGACACGCAACCCCTGGATCGCGATTGCCATCTTTGCCGTGGGTGCGGTGCTTGTGGGCGTGGCCTATTACCGTCTGCTACGTGATGGGTTCCCGCTAACCGCGACGGACAGCAAGCTGCAAGAGGCCATGAACCAGTTTGGTATTACGACCGCTATGGTTACCGTGGGCACCTTTGCCCTGTTCTGGGGACTCTCGGGCATGCTCATCAAGCTGCTGCAGAGCCTGCGCGGCGTGTATTGGCGCGGCCTCAACATGTTTACCGTGCGCCAGCTTGCGGCCAAGGTCAACACGGTGTGCTTTTCGATGGGCGTCATCGCGATGCTCCTGTTTTTGGCCATCACCTCGGTGACGTGCGGTATGTCGATTGCCAACGTGATGAATGAAAACCTGGAGCGCTATAACCCTGTTGACGTGTCTCAGACGTATGTCTATTACACGCCCGATACGCTCGACTACTACAAAGGGTACAAAGGGTATGTCAATCCGTCTGAGGCCGATCGCATGGTGTTGGCCGATACAACGGTCGATTTGTACCCTGCATGGCACGGCAAGGGCAAGTCGGCGGACAACAACGACGAGACCGGCAAGAAGGTCGATATCGCCGATGTTGCCGGTGAGCATGTACAGATCGATTCGTATCTGAGTTACCCATTTGGCGGTTCGGATCCTTCGGTGACCCCAAGTGAGATGTGCAAGACCATGGGCGAAAAGCTTCCCAAGGCGTTCGGGGGTAGCAATGCCGATGCGATGGGTCTGTTTGTGACGCCGGCGAGCCAGTACAACAAACTGCGCCAGATGATGGGCGAGGAGCCGGTGCACATCGGTCACGACCAGTATCTGCTCACGTGTGATATGGGCGGCGAGCTGGTCGACCTGTACACCAAGTATATGGCTGGCGGCCATGCCCTTACCTTGGGCGGGCATGAGCTCAAGCCCGCAACCGATAAGTCGGACGAAGATACGGCGGCCATCGCCAACTCGGCGATGGGCAGTAATCCGGGTACCGTCGTCGTTGCCGACGAGCTGTTGTCCCAACTTGATCTGCAGCCGTCTTCCAGTAGCCTGCTCGTTAACTACAAACAGGGGATGGATACAACCGAGGCAGACGAGAGCATTAAATACACTGTGCTCGACAATCTGCTCGTTGACGGCAAGGAGTCGGGGTCGTGGGGAACCTTCATCACACGCTCCGAGATGTACACGCAGGCAGCGCAAATGAACGGTCTTATTAGCTACCTAGCCATCTACATCGGCTTTGTATTGGTCGTTACATGCGCGGCGATTCTGTCGATCCAGCAACTCTCCAACGTGGCCGACGGCAGCCGCAGCTATCGTGTGCTGGCACAGATCGGCTGCGACGACCGCCAGATTCGCCATTCGGTGATGGCGCAGCAGGCGGTATTCTTCCTGTTCCCGCTGGCAGTGGGCCTGGCGCACTCCTTTGTGGCACTTAAGGTGATCATCGAGATGGTGAGCATATTCGGAAATATGAGCATTGGCGGCACCGTGGGCCTCACCTGTGCAATCTTCCTGGCAGCATACGGTGGCTACTTCCTGGTGACCTACCTCATGAGCGCCGGCATGGTACAAGCTGCCATCGCCACCCGCTACAGCGAATAACAAGCGGGCAAAACCGTCGCAAAAATAGAGGCGTATGACCGCCGCGAAGGGACCAGGGGCCCTTTCGCGGCGGTTTTTGCCAATCTGGTGCGTCTCAGATACAAGTGAGTAGACTTTTTTGAACCTGCCGAGCACATCGCGACAAATGATCTATAAAACTGCAGGTCAGAGCTGTGGCGTTTTAGGGCGTGCTCGGCCTTCTGCAAAAAGCCTACTCACTTGGTTTTTCTGCTAGAAGACCGCCACGAGGGAAGGCAACTCCCTTACGTCGGTTTGGACGTTTGCCCAGATAAAACCTGCCAAAATAAACCTGTCCCTTTTTGGCAGGTGGTTTCAGCTGAACGGCGGGCGGTGCGGCTTGGGTGTGCGGGCTCACAATCTGGGGAAACCAAACAGATTGGGGGCTTGTATGATCGATTCGAAGGGAAACGTGCGACCCGAAGGCATGTTTAACAGGGCACGCCTGGCCCCCGAAGCCCAGCTCGCATACGATACGCGAGGGCTAGTCGTTGGGGGACGTTCTTAAACGATTAGTCAAACAAGAACGTCCCCAACGATTACTTTGCGGGTAGCTAAAAGAGCCCCATCCTTAATTAGCTACCCCGCCAACACCGCAGGTAAAGCAAAAGTCAGCGAAAGCCCGCCAGAGCGAGCAAGGTGCCTTGAAACGAGGCGGCATTGATCTTTTGATCATGCCGCCGAAGTTGAAAGGCAGATTGCCGCCCTTGCGGGTTTGCAGCGTCGAGCCGTTACGGCGTTTGGTAAAACGCCGTAACCTACACCCGTTCCGCGATCTCGTGGATGAGGTAGTCGGTCTTTTCCCAGCCCAGGCACGGGTCGGTGATCGACTTGCCAAAGACGCCGCCGTCGACCGGCTGGTTGCCGTCCTCCAGGTAGGACTCGATCATAAAGCCCTTGACCAGCTTAGAGATGGACTCGTTACGGCGGCAGCTGTCGAGCACCTCCTTGCAAATGCGGTACTGCTCCAGCGGGCGCTTGCCCGAGTTGTCGTGGTTGCAGTCGATGACCGCCGCCGGGTTGGCGTAGCCGGCGTGCTCGGTATAGCGCTCGGCCAGGCGCTCCAGGTGCTCGTAGTGGTAATTGGGGTAGGTACGACCATCGAGACCGATGTAGCCACGCATAACGGCGTGTGCGAGCGGGTTGCCGTCGCACTCGACCTCCCAGTTGCGGAAGATGAAGCTCTGGTGCGCCTGGGCGGCGTAAATTGAGTTGAGCATAACGGTGGTAGAGCCGGCAGTGGGATTCTTCATGCCGACGGGTACCGAAATGCCGCTCGACACCAGACGGTGCTCCTGGTTCTCTACCGAGCGTGCGCCCACGGCGACATAGCTCAGCAGGTCAACGAGGTATTGGTAGTTGGACGGATAGAGCATCTCGTCGGCGGTGAAGAAGCCCGTTTCCTCAATAACGCGCAGGTGCATATGGCGGATGGCCTTGACGCCCTCGAGCAGGTCGTCGGGAGCCTCGGGGTTGGGGTTGTGCAGAAGACCCTTGTAACCGGTGCCCTTGGTGCGCGGCTTATTGGTGTAGACGCGCGGAATGATGATGAGCTTGTCCTTGACCTCTTCGGCGGTCTTGGCCAGTCGGTTCATATACTCGAGCACCGAATCCTCGCGGTCGGCA
>CABUZI010000032.1 GCA_902496005.1 uncultured Collinsella sp. | reverse complement strand
GCGGGATACATCGAGCCGCACGAACGTCCGGCAACTGCCCATCTTGCACAAGGGCTTGAGAACGTGCCCTGTAAACTCATCGAGCACAACGGCATCGCGCTCAGCGAGTTCGATCTAGATGTGGCTATCGAGCGCGCCCCTCAGCTCATCCTTGTCGACGAGCTCGCCCATACGAATGCGCCGGGGTCTCGCCACGACAAACGCTATCAAGACGTCGAGGAACTTCTACATGCGGGCATCGACGTCTATACGACCGTAAACGTTCAGCATATCGAGAGCCTAAACGACATGGTTGCATCCATCACCGGCGTTGTCGTGAGCGAACGAATCCCCGACCGTATCTTCGATGATGCCGACCAGGTCGAGCTCGTCGACATAGAGCCCGAAGACCTACTTGAGCGCCTTCGCGCCGGCCTCGTCTACCGTCCCGCACAAGCCGACCGAGCGCAACAGCATTTTTTTACCGTCGAAAACCTCACCGCACTCCGAGAAATCGCGCTGCGCCGCTGCGCCGATCGCACCGGCCACCTCACAGACGCCGCACGCGTGCTGGGAAACCGTGACTACTACACCAAGGAGCGTATCTTAGTCTGTGTCTCCCCGGCGCCGACCAATCCCCGCATCGTCCGTGCCGCCGCACGCATGGCGAAAGCGTTTCGCAGCGAGCTCGTCGCCCTGTTCGTAGAGAGCCCGCGCACGCAAGCCATGAGCGATGATGAGCGGGCCAAGCTTGCAGCCAATATCGCCCTAGCCGAGCAGCTCGGAGCACATATGGAAACCGTCTATGGCGACGACGTCGCGTTTCAGATCTCCGAGTTCGCGCGCCTGTCGGGTATTTCGAAGATCGTCATGGGGCGCACGGGCGAGCACAGCAGCGTCCGTCAGGCCCTCTTTGGCCGCAAATCTCTCGTAGAACAGCTCATAACATTCGCCCCGAACCTCGACATTTACATCATTCCAGACCAGTCGACTCCGCCCTCCCGACCCAAAGGACGCCGCCATGCGCTCGCCCTGCAGCCGCCCAGCAGCCGAAACGTGCTTCGCACGCTGGCCCTCTCTCTTGTCGCCACGGCGATCGGCACGGCTTTCCGCCATCTGGGATTTGCCGATTCCAGCATCATATCCCTCTATATCCTCACGGCCCTGCTGACCGCCGTCACCACGACGGGGCGTATCTGCACGATCGTATCGAGCGTGCTCTCTGTAGTGCTTTACAACTTCTGCTTCGTCACGCCTCTGTTTTCGCTCGCCAGCTACGACCGAAGCTATCTGGTCACGTTCGGCATCATGTTCGCTACCGCTATGGTCGCCGGCGAGTTAACTGCGCGCATCGCCGACAATGCCCGTACCTCCGCCGAGAACGCATTCAAAACGCGCGTACTCCTCGAAACGAACCAGCTCTTACAGCAAGCCCATAGCGCGGAGGAGTGCGCCCGCGTCGCCATGAACCAACTCGTCAAACTGCTAAAACTCGACGTGGTCTTCTACCCCGCCGAACACGGCACGCTCGGCAAGGCGCTCTATGAGTCCGCTGGCACCGAAAACCGATCCGCGTCGCTGCTCACCGACTACGAGCGCGCCGTTGCAACCTGGACCTTCACCAACAACAAGCGCGCGGGCGCAAGCACGCGGACCCTGCCTGAGGCGCGCTGTCTCTACCTCGCGGTTCGCACCGGCGACAAGGTATTCGGTGTCATCGGCATCGCCCTGGAGGGGCGCGAGATCGAAGCCTTCGAGCATTCAATCGTCCTATCTATCGTAGGCGAATGCGCCTTGGCGCTCGAAAGCGACCGGGCAGCGCAAGAGCGCGAAGAGGCTGCGGTCTTGGCGAAAAACGAGCAGCTGCGCGCCAACCTTTTGCGCTCCATCGGCCACGATTTGAGGACGCCCCTCACGGCTATATCCGGATCTGCGGCAATCCTTCGGAAGAGCGACGAGAAGCTCAGCCTCGAACAACGCTGCGATCTTGCCGATGCCATCTACGACGACTCCCTCTGGCTTATCGATACCGTGGAGAACCTCCTCGCCATCACACGCGTCGAGGACGGCACCATTCGCCTCAACTTCACATCCGAGCTCATCGACGAGGTTATCGAGGCCGCCCTCAGTCATGTCGCCCAAGCATCGCATGGACGTGCCGTCACCATCGAGCACACTGACGACATCCTGCTGGTACGCATCGACGTCCATCTCATCATGCAGGTGCTTACGAATCTCATCATGAACGCCTTCAAATACACGCCCGAGGACTCGACTGTCACCATCAGCGCACGTCGCGAGGGTGCGTTTGTCGTGGTGGACGTCGCAGACGATGGGCCGGGTGTGGCAGACTGCGACAAGCCTCATATCTTTGAGCGCTTCTTCACCTCAGGCAATACGCGGCCCGTGGATTCGCGTCGAAGCATCGGCCTTGGGCTGTCGCTCTGCCGCTCCATCGTGGAGGCGCATGGCGGCGTCATCGAAGTTCGCGACAACCACCCCCATGGGGCCGTCTTCCGTTTTACCCTGCCCGCTGAGGAGATCGAGATTCATGAATAATGCCGCTAAGCCACGCATCCTCCTGGTCGAAGATGACCTGACCGTTCAAAACCTCGTTTCGACCGCGCTTGACCTCCACGGCTATGTCGTGAGCAAGGTTTGCAACGGCCAGGCCGCCATCATGGATGCGGTGTCGCATGGCCCCAGCCTCATCATGCTCGACCTCGGCCTTCCCGACATTGACGGTATCGAGGTCATCACGAAAATCCGAAGCTGGTCGGCAGTCCCCATTATCGTCATTTCGGCGCGCACCGAAGATTCCGACAAGATTGCAGCACTTGACGCAGGGGCAGACGACTACCTCACCAAGCCCTTTTCTGTGGATGAGTTGCTCGCGCGCGTCCGTGCGAATTTGAGGCGTTCCTCGATGGCGTCGAGCGAGTCGACAGAAGCGAGCACGTTCGACAACGGTCCGCTGCATATCGACTACGCCGCGGGATACGCGACGAAAGACGGACGCGAGCTCTCGCTCACCCCAACCGAGTACAAATTGCTCGTCCTTCTGGCAAAAAACGTCGACAAGGTGCTCACCCACACCTTCATCACCCGCGAGATATGGGGCACGAGCTGGGACAGCGATCTGGCGAGCCTGCGCGTGTTCATGCGCACCCTGCGCAAGAAGATCGAGGCAGACCCCTCTCACCCCAAGATGATTCAGACGCACATGGGTGTCGGGTACCGCATGCAGCGTCTCTAGCCCACCCCACAAAAGTGAAAAACACCCCGCGAGCGGATGTTCGCGGGGTGTTTGGATGTCATGCCTTACTTGATACCGCGGCCCAAGTCTTCGGCGATTTTGTCCACGCCCTTAAGTGCGGCGCACGTCTTTTTGTTGGAGCAATGCCCCGTGCAAACGCCACCCTGAGCGCAGTCGGCGCAGGTGCCCTTACGGTAGATGCGCACGCATACCGCGACAAACGCAATACCGATAACAGCTAGTACAACAATATCGATAGGTGCCATAGCAAGCCTCCTCTAGTTAACCATCACTTACTTTACCCCATTCTCAACCTACCAAAAAGGGACAGGTTTATTTTGGTTGGTTTTATCTGCGGAAACGCCACATCTCCCCCACCAAAAAGCCCGAGTGTCGCTGGGACACCCGGGCTCGTAGAAAGGGGTTAATCCTTATTCGGACTTAAGCGGAAACTGCGGTGGAAGCAGTGTTGGTCTCGTCCTCGTCCGTCCAAGCAAACTTAGGCATGGGACGGAAAATCTGGAAGAGCATCGCAACCAGCAGCACAATGGCCACAACCGTCCAGATACCAAACTGCCCCAGAACAAGCAGGTTGTAGAACTGGTTGATGAACAGGGCGATCACCCAAGCGAAGGCGCACTCGTAGCCGATGGCAATCGCGGTCCACTTGCCGGAATCCATCTGGTTGCGGATGGTGCCAATGGCGGCAAAGCACGGAGCGCACAGCAGGTTGAAGGCGCCGAAGGCAACGCAGGCGCCCATAGTCGGGAACATGCCGGCGAACGCGGTCCACAGGCTCGGGTCGGTCTCGCCCGCGTCGGCGACGGACAGCAGCGAGCCGGCGGTGGCGACGACGTTCTCCTTGGCGACAAGGCCAGAGACGGTCAGCGCGGTTGCCTGCCAGGTGCTAAAGCCGAGCGGGGCGAAGATCCAGGCAACCAGGTTGCCCAGCATGGCGAGCACAGAGTAGTCCGTGAACTCCTCGGGGATGCCGTCCATCGCAGGCAGGAAGCCAAAGGAACCGTTATAGCTACCAAAGTTGGAGAGGAACCAAACGACGACGGTGGACGCGAAGATGATCGTGCCGGCCTTCTTGATAAAGGCCCAGCAGCGCTCCCACACGTGCAGTGCCCAAGAGCGGATCGCCGGGAAGTGGTAGGCGGGAAGCTCCATAACGAACGGCGTCGGGCGACCGGCGAAGAGTTTGGTCTTCTTGAGCATGAGGCCCGAGGCGATGACGGCAAAGACGCCCAGGAAGTAGAAGAGCGGGCTGATCCACGCGGCGGTGGTGGAAGAATCGCCGATGATGGAACCCATGAGCAGGGCAATAATCGGCAGCTTGGCGCCACAGGGAATGAACGTGGTGGTCATGACCGTCATGCGGCGGTCCTTCTCGTTCTCGATGGTCTTGGTGGCCATGACGCCGGGGACGCCGCAGCCCGAGGACACGAGCATGGGGATGAAGGACTTACCGGACAGGCCAAACCGGCGGAACACGCGGTCCATGATAAAGGCGACGCGGGCCATGTAGCCGCAGTCCTCCAGGAAGGACAGCATCACAAAGAGCAGGAACATCTGCGGGACGAAGCCCATGATGGCGCCAATACCGCCGACGATGCCGTCGCAGACCAGCGAATCGACCAGGCCACCGTCCTCGGTGCCACCCGCCACAAGTGCGTCGTGGACCATGGTGGTAATACCCGGAACATACGGGCCATACTCCGCCGGGTCAACCGAATCGGCAGCGTCACCCGCAGCCTCGACAGCTGCGTCATAGGCATCGCGGCCCTGACCGAGCACATACCAGCCGTCGGTACCGAAGAGCTGGTCGTTGGTGAAGTCGGTCACCGTACCGCCCAGGGTGGAAACGGCGATGTAGTACACGCAGAACATGATGACCACAAAGATCGGCAGGCCCAAAATACGGTTGGTAACCACGCGGTCGATCTTCTCGGAGGTGCTCATCTTGGCCGGAGCCTTGGTGAGGCACTCGTCGATGATGTGGGCAATGACGCCGTAGCGCTCACCGGTGATGATGGACTCAGCGTCATCATCGCAGTCCTGCTCGCACTGAGCGACCAGCTCTTCGACGCGAGCGGCCTTCTCCTTGGTGAGGTTGATGAGCTTGCAGGCGTCCGCATCGCGCTCGAACAGCTTGACGGCATAGTAGCGACGCTTGTTGGCGGGAACGCTTGCCGGCAGGTTGTTCTCGATGTGCGTCAGGACATCCTCGATGGAGGAATCAAACTTGTGCTCCGGCACCTGGCCCTTAGAAGCAGCGGACTTCTTAACCTGCTCGAAGAGCTCCGTGATGCCCTTGTTCTTAAGAGCGGAGATCATCATAACCGGGCAGCCGAGCTTCTTGGAGAGCTTGTCCGTGTCGATCTTATCGCCGTTCTTCTCGACCAGGTCGGCCATGTTGAGGGCAACGACCACGGGCAAGCCGGTCTCGATGACCTGAAGTGCCAGGTACAGGTTGCGCTCGAGGTTGGTGGCGTCGACAACCTGGACGACGACATCGGGCTCGCCGCTCATGAGGTAGTCGCGCGAGCACTGCTCCTCGGGGCTGTAGGGGGAAAGCGAGTAGATACCGGGGAGGTCCGTGATGGTGACGTTCTTGTCACTCAGGAGCTTGGCTTCCTTTTTCTCAACCGTAACACCCGGCCAGTTGCCAACATAACCGTTGGCGCCGGTGATCAGGTTGAAAAGCGTGGTCTTGCCGCAGTTGGGGTTACCCGCCAGCGCGACATGGATCTGAGAATCCGCCATTCAATCCTTCTTCCTTGTGTGCCTGCGCTGCTTTCTCCGCGCAGGCTGAATAATGTGCTTCAAAGTTGCAGCATTAAGTTAGAAAAACCTAACTTTATCTGCAGAAACATACGTCGCGAGCCCTTACTGGACCTCGACGACGGCCGCCTCCTCCTTGCGGATGGAAAGCTCGTAGCCGCGCACGTTGATCTCGACCGGATCGCCGAGCGGTGCAACCTTCACGACCTTGAACGAAGTGCCCTTGATGAGCCCCAGGTCCATAAGGTGGCGGCGAAGCGCACCCTCACCGTGAAGCTTGACGATGGTAGAACTCTCGCCCACCTTAACGTCACCCAACGTCTTCATTTACTTGTCCCCCTTTCAGTGCGTACAGAAATACCGTCGACTAACCGACGGTCATGATGTGCATGGCAACCTTGGAATCGATACCAAAGCGTGCGCCCAGCACCGTGACGATGATATTGGCGCCACTCGAGCTCACCACGTGAATTTCGCTGCCCTCGACAAAGCCGAGGTCCTTGAGGTGGTGCTTCATATCCTCATTGCCCTTTACACGAGACACGCGCACGGTTTCGCCCGCTTTTACCATCGAAAGCGGCATTGCCGGCATCTGCGGTCCGCAAGACATGAGTGGCTCCTAACGTCAGTTCGTCCTCAACATCGACGCGGTAAAAGTTAACTACGCCTATGTTCGCTTTAGTAAACTAACACGTGGTTAACTTTTTGGAAAGGGTCCCCATCCAGATTTCGAAAAAGTTTCCCATACGAAACAAAGGCACCGCAAAGACCATCTCTTTGCAGTGCCTATTGATACCAATTTATGCAACAGAGGGGACTGCCCCTTTGTCACATTGTTGAGGTTAAAGCGAGAGGTTTCTGATCGACGTGACGCAGGAGGCCTCATCCACGCCCGAAACACGGAACACGACGTCTTCGCCACATTCGCCGCAGAGTGCCATGAGCCCTATAACGTCGCGGCCATCCGTGTGGCGATCGCCGATACTGACTGACACGTCGCTACGATGCTTGGCAATGATGTCATAGAGCAGCGCAACCGGGCGGGCATGTAATCCCAACGGATCTTTAATCGTCTTTGTAAACTCGACCATGTCCCCTCCCGCGGCATCGCACATTCGGCTGGCAAACCCAGCCACGTGGTAGTTATTGTAGCGTTAGATGCTTGTTGAGGGCGGGACGGAAACCGCATCCCATTTCGAGCGTCAATGATGGGACATAGTTTCCGCCAGAAGGCTCAACCGGAAAGTGCGACCCGTTATTTGGCTGGATTCTGGGTCGCAGTTTCCGCGACGCCCAGTCAACCTATGCCCTCGCAACGCCCGCGCATAAAAACGAGGGAAGGCACGCGTCCTTCCCTCGTTACAGGCAATATGTAGCCGCTTCCCTACATCAGGCGCAGGCTGACGTCCTTGAGCTGGGCGCCGGAAACGGCACTCGGGGCGCCCGACATGAGGTCGGAGCCGCTAGCCGTCTTGGGGAACGCCATGACGTCGCGGATGGAGTCGGAACCGGTAAGCAGCATGCACACGCGGTCCAGGCCCAGAGCGAAACCGCCCATCGGGGGCGCACCAAACTTGAGGGCCTCCATGAGGAAGCCGAACTGAGACTCGGCACGCTCCTCGGTAAAGCCCAGGAGCTTGAGCATGGACATCTGCATCTCGGCGTTGTGGATACGCATACCGCCGCCACCAGCCTCAAAGCCGTCCATGACAAAGTCGTAGGTGCACGAACCGGCTGCCAGCGGATCGGCCTCGATCTTGGCGATGTCGGTCTCGGTCGGCAGGGTAAAGGGCTGGTGCTCGGCTGCATAGGCCTTGCGGTCCTCATCCCAATGGAACAGCGGGAAGTTGACGACCCACAGGAAGTCGTGGCCCTCGCGCTTGATCTCGAGCGCATTGGCCATGTGCGAGCGCATGCCGCCCAGGATCTCGTCAGAGAGCAGGCGCGGGCCGGCGGCGAACATCACAAGGTCGCCGGGCTCGACGTCCATGCGCTCGCGCAGAGCGGCCATCTCCTCGTCCGAGAAGAACTTGACGATGGGGCTGTTGATGGAGCCGTCCTCGCGGAAGGCGATCCAGGCCAGGCCCTTGGCGCCAAACGTGGAGGCCACGCCGGCGAGCTTATCGATCTTGGCACGTGCCCAGGCACCGGCGCCCTTGGCGTTGATGGCCTTGACGACAGAGCCCTCCTCATTTGCGGCGGTCGCAAAGACCTTGAACTTGGAGTTGGCAAAGATGTCGGTCAGGTCGACCAGGTGCATGCCATAGCGGGTATCGGGCTTGTCGGAGCCATAGGTATCCATGGCCTCCCAGTAGTTCATGCGACGCAACGGCGTGGGCATCTCGACACCCATGCGGCCGAAGGCATCGGCCAGGACCTCTTCGAGCGCGCTCATGACGTCGTTCTGGTCCACGAAGGACATCTCGATATCGACCTGAGTGAACTCGGGCTGACGGTCGGCACGCAGGTCCTCGTCGCGGAAGCACTTGGCAACCTGGTAGTAGCGCTCGACGCCACCAACCATGAGCAGCTGCTTCAGAAGCTGCGGGGACTGCGGCAGCGCGTAGAAGTTGCCCGGCTGAATACGGCTGGGAACGATGAAGTCGCGAGCGCCCTCGGGCGTGGACTTAAACAGGGAGGGCGTCTCGACCTCCATGAACTCACGGTTGTGCAGCGCCTCGCGAATGGCAAAGGTAAAGTCGGAGCGCAGCTTGAGGTTGGCCATCATCTCGGGACGGCGGAGGTCCAGATAGCGATAGCGCAGGCGGGTGTCCTCGCTGGTCTCGATGCCGTCCTCGATCTGGAACGGCGGGGTGACGGACGTGTTGAGCACCTCGGCGTGGTCGGTCAGGACCTCGATCTCGCCGGTCGCGAGCTTGGCGTTGGTGGTCTCCTCGCCACGGGAGCGCACGACGCCGTGGATCTTGATGGGCCACTCGGGACGCATGGTCTCGGCGATCTTAAAGGCGTCGCCGTCGGAGTGTTCGGGGTCGAAGGTGAGCTGCGTGATGCCCTCGCGGTCACGAAGGTCGCAGAAAATAAGGCCGCCGTGGTCACGGCGACGGCTCACCCAACCGGTGAGGGTGACCTCTTCGCCCACGTTCTCGCGGCGAAGCTCGCCGCAGGTACGGGTGTGCATGGAATGCTCGTCAATGGGACGGGTCTGGCTCATACCAGTGATCCTCCTTTATGGATCTGTGCCGCCCCGTGTCGTTCCGGGCGGCGTCGTACAGATTTGCCCAGCCTGCGTAAACCGCGCAGCCGGACATGGCGTTCTATCTTATCGCACCTGTGTCGATGTGCCGCAGAAAAGTAGCTCCTGCCCAAAGACTTGACGGAGACGAAACAATTGACGCACCGTGGCCGTCGCCCGGGCGTGCGGCGTGCGACAATGTGCCCCAATACAACTGCACTCGGAAAGGCCCGCCATGACCGCACGCCTCATCGTTATGGATATCGACTCCACGCTCATCAGCCAGGAAGTCATCGACCTGTTGGGCGAGGAGGCCGGCGTGGGCGAGCAGGTAGCGCAGATCACCGAGCGCGCCATGCGCGGCGAGCTCGACTTTAAGCAGGCGCTCGAAGAGCGCGTGGGGCTGCTTGCCGGCTTGGACGAGAGCGTGTTCGAGCGCACCTTTGCGCGCGTGACGTTTACCCCCGGCGCGCTGGAGCTTGTGCGCTCGGCGCACAGCAAGGGATGGAAGGTCGGCGTGGTAAGCGGTGGCTTCCACGAGGTCGCCGACAAGATCGTGGCTGCCGCGGGCATCGACTTTTGCCTGGCCAATCGTCTGGAGGTCGTGAACGGCAAGCTCACCGGCAAGTTGGCTGCCGACATTGTGACCAAGGAGTCCAAGCTCATCAAGCTGCTGGACTGGGCAGTTGAGTGCGGAGTCGATATGGCCCACACCGTCGCGATTGGTGACGGCGCCAACGACATCCCCATGATTCAGGCCGCGGGCACGGGAATCGCGTTTTGTGCCAAGCCCAAGACGCGCGAGGCCGCCCCGTTTGCCATCGACGAGCGCAATCTGATGCTCGCCATGGACATCATCCTGCGTGACTAGTCGATCCGTCCAACAATTGAATCAGTCTGTCCTATAGTTTCCGAACAATTTTGTCTTAGTGTTCGGAAACATACCCTTTGAGTGCTAGACTTTGCGCCGTCGAAGGGAACACATATGGATAAGCGAGATCTTGAGCAGCTGCTGAGCGATGTTGCCGGCGGAGCAGTCACCCCGGCCGACGCCCTTACGCGCATCCAGACGGCGCCAACCGCCGATCTGGGTTTTGCGCAGCTCGATCTTTCGCGCGGGGTGCGCCAGGGAGCCGGCGAGGTTGTCTACGGTGCCGGTAAAACCGCCGAACAAATTGCTGCCATTATCAAAGCACTACTCGATGCAGGCCAGGAGCGCATCCTGGTCACACGCTTGGATGCCGAAAAAGCCGCGCGCACCGCTGAGCTTCTCGGCAACGACATCGACCTGGGATATGTCCCGGACGCCCAGCTCGCCCTGGTGGGTGGCAAGCCCTCCCCCACCGGCAACGGACGCATCGTCGTCGCCTGCGCCGGCACGAGTGACCTGCCCGTCGCCGAAGAGGCGGCATTGACGGCCGAGTTCTACGGCAACAAGGTCGATCGCCTCTACGACGTAGGTGTCGCCGGCCTACACCGCTTGCTCGCTCATGCTGAGGAACTTGCCCAGGCGCAGGTGGTCATCGCCATCGCCGGCATGGAAGGCGCCCTGGCGAGCGTCATCGGAGGCCTTGTGAGCTGTCCGGTCATAGCCGTCCCCACCAGCGTGGGCTATGGCGCGAGCTTTGGCGGCGTGGCCGCACTGCTCGCCATGCTCAACTCCTGCGCCAGCGGCGTTTCGGTCGTCAACATCGACAACGGCTTCGGCGCCGCCTACCAGGCAAATCTTATCAATCATCTGAGCGCCGGCACGTCCTGCGCCCGCTAAGGAGCATTTCATGTCCAACCATCAGCACACGCTTATCATCGACGGCACCTCGGGCATCAGCGGCGACATGACCGTCGCGGCCCTGCTCGACCTGGGCGCCAGCGAGGAGCACCTGCGCGAGCAGCTCGCCACGCTTCCGGTCGGCGGCTTTGAGATTGCCGTCACACGCGTAAACAAGCATGGCATCGACGCCTGCGACTTTGACGTTCAGCTGGCAGAGGAGCTCGAGAACCATGACCACGACATGGCCTGGCTCTACGGCAACGAAGCAGCTGCCGAGCACACACATGAGCATGAGCACCACCATCATGGCCATGGCGAACACGAACACGAGCACTGCCACGAGCATGACCATGAGGCCCACGGTCATGACCACGAGGATCACCATCACGCCCACCACCATCACCACCGTTCTTTGGCGGATGTCACCGCCATCATCGATGGCTCGCAGATGAGTGATGGCGCCAAGCGTCGCGCGCTCGCCATCTTTACCGCGCTCGCCGCCGCCGAGGCCAAGGCTCACGGCAAAACGCCCGAGACCGTCATGTTCCACGAGGTGGGCGCCGTCGACTCCATCGTTGACATCTGCTCGGTTGCCATCTGCCTCGATGACCTGGGCATCGAGGATATTGTCGTCGAGTCGCTCTCCGAGGGTCACGGCACCATCCACTGCGCCCACGGCCTCATGCCCATTCCCGTCCCCGCTGTCGTCAACCTGTGCCAGGCGGGCAATATCGCCCTCACGCCCGCACCGGTCGCCGGCGAGCTTGTGACGCCCACGGGCGCCGCCATCGTTACCGCGCTGCGTACGTCCGACCAACTGCCCTCACGCTACCACATCGAAGCCGTCGGCTACGGCGCCGGTAAGCGCCCCTACGAGGGCTGCTCCGGCACGCTCCGTTGCCTGCTTGCTCACGTGGATGCATAGCCATGGATGCCCGCAAGACAAAAAGTCGCACCGCCATCGTCGCGGCGTTCTCCGAGCTGCTGCGCGAAGAGGACTACGGCAAGATCACCGTCGGCGACATCATCGCGCGCGCTCACGTAGGCCGCGCGACATTCTACGGTCTCTTTAAGAGCAAAGACGACCTACTGTCCGAACTCGTGAGCGACATCTGCGCCCACGCCCTCGACGACGATGGCACACCGCTCGACGACCCACTCGTGCAGGTCGAGCATATCCTCAACAACCTCTGGGAGCGCCGTCAGGGTGTACGCGCCCTCGTAGCCGGCGCCGGCTCACGCGTCTTCGCCGACTGCTTACGCAAGACCATCATGTCACGAGCAGCCGAAACCGTCCCCACCGACCCAAACGGCCCCGCCGCCACCATGGACCGAAGCTTCCTACTACATCACATAGCCTCAAGCTTCGTAGGAATGGTCCAATGGTGGGCCTGGCACAACTTCCAAGCCCCAAAAGAGAACGTAGCCAAAGACTACCTATCAGCCATAAAGCCCCTCTTCACCTAAGTAAGAAGCTCATCCCAAAGCATCGCCCCAACCCAGGCCGCCACGCATCCCAAAGTGTCACTCGCACCTCAAAGCGCCTAACAACAAAGTGCCCACCACATCCAAATTCAGATATATATGTTGGTTGCTTGTTCGAACGCAACTGGATTCCCGCAGGGTCCGGCATAGGTTAACTTTCCGCCGCACTCCGCAGGACGCAAGAAGCTCCCGCCGCACGAAGTGCGCAGCGGGAGCTTCTTGCATGTCCGAGGACGCGGCGGAAAGTTAACCTATGCCGGACCCGGGCGTTATATCAATTGTTTTGGACTAGAACATGCCCAAGAAACCGTGCACAAACAGCGCGGCCAGAGCGGCACCGATAAACGGAGCGATGCCAGGAACAAGCAGGCCGTACTTCCAGTTGTTGTCAGCCTTGTTCTTGATCGGCAGCACCTGATAGGCCATGCGAGGACCAAGGTCACGAGCCTGGTTCATGGCGAAGCCGGTGATGCCGCCCATGCCCATGCCAACGGCCCAAACGATCAGGCCGACGCAGATGGCGAGCATCAGAACGTTCTCGCCGGCGCGGCTAGCGGCAGCAAGGATGGCGCTGATGAACACAAAGGTGCAGATAGCCTCGCAGAAGAAGTTACGGGCATAGTTCGTACCCTCGGTGGTGGGGTTGGTCGAGAAGATGTTACGCTGGGCAATGGGGTCGACGACGCCCTCGGAAGCCTTGAACTCATCGGCATACATAAGCCAAGCGATTACGGCGCCCACAAAGCCGCCGAGCATATCGGCAATCATGAAGGGGATGCAGCTGCTCCACGGCACCAGGCCTACGATGCACTGGGCAAGCACCATAGCCGGGTTCATGCACACGGCGCCGCCAAAGACAAACAGGCAGACCGAGATGCCAAAAGACCAAGTGGTGATGGCAAACATATGGCCGGAGCCCTGATACTTGGTGCCCTTGAGCACTGTATCGCAGTGCACGCCCACGCCAAAGATGATCATGAGGGCCGTTGCGCCGAATTCGCAGAGGAGTTTGGTAAGCATAAAACCTTATCTTTCTTGTCGGATATAAACGATTCGTTTAGGCCGCGCACTAGTGCTGCGCGACGACAACGCCCAGGCCATCGGGAATGACGGCCACCTTGGCATCGGCACCCTTCATCTCAAAGGCGAGCTTGAGCGCCTCCTCGAGGGTGTTGACCGGCGTCATGTGCATATCCTTAATCATCTGGTGATCGCACAGGTCGGTAACCATAATCACAGGGTGATGTGCCAGGATGCGGGCGAAAATCTGGCTCGTCCACTGATCGGGCAGGGTCTCGTCCTTGGGACGATCGATGCAGGCACGCTCAAACTCCGCCGGATCGTTATCGGCGATGTTGTGATAGAAGCCCTCGCCACCGTGACCGTCGGCACAACCGGCAACGTCGATAATCACACCGCCCTCGGGAAGCGTGGCCTCGGCAGAGCACATGCCCTTCACGGCCTGGTAGATGTTCTGGTCGAGCGGGTAGCCGCCGTTGGTGGTGATGGCAATCTCGCACTCGACGGGCTCAACGCCGGCAAGGCTCTTCACGAACTCGCAGCCAGCCTCGTGTGCCTTGTGGATGTCACCGGCGAAGGAGCCGATGACCTCATGCTTGCCGTTGAGCACCACGTTGAGCACAAAGGCAAGGTGAGCCATCTCGGCAGCGGCAAACATGTCCTCGCTCACGTGGTTGTGGCACAGGTTGCCGGCGCGCGAATGGGAATCGTTCACAAACTGGCCGTTGTGGTTGTACATGATGGTCTTGTAGCTGGCGATGCCAGGCAGGACGGACTTGCGGCTGCCGGAGAAACCAGCAAAGAAATGCGGCTCAATGAAGCCCTCGGCAAGTAGCAGATCGCAATCGGCAGCAATCTTGTTGATGATGCACTCGCCACCAGAAGGCAGGGTGCCGATCTTTTCCATCATGCTGTCGTCAGTCGCGACGTGCATAACGATTTCCTCGTTGGCAACGATCTCCTCGCCATACTTGTTGACGAGCTCCTCGTGCGTCGACGGACGATGCATACCCGTAGCAACCAGAATGCGAACGCGCGCTCCAGGCGCAGCGGAATGGATGTGATGCAGCAGAATAGGCATCGTCACACGCGAGGGAACGGGGCGCGTATGATCGGAGCTAATGATGACAATATCCTTCTTGCCAGCACAAAGCTCCTCGAGCGAAGGCGAGCCATAAGGGTTGGCAAGTGACTCCTCTACCAGCTCTTCCTGTGATTTTGTAGTCTTAAACTCGTTTTGATGACCTTCCATCACACCCGCGAAGTTCTTATCCTCGAGCTCCAGATGCAACGTCTTGTGGTCAAACGGCAGTTCACATTCAAACAATGACGAGCGCCCTCTTCCTTTCAACTGACACACTAGATAAACCGTTGGAAGGATACGCCGCTCACCGAAAAACACCACCGTCCACCGACTCATTAACACAACGTTCATATTTGACCCACAACAAAACGGCCGCGATCCCAAACGGGACCGCAGCCGCCTGTCAAAGACACTATAGACAGGATGACTTACGCAGCGCCGAGACAAACATCAATCCTGTGGCATGCGCGTGTAAGCCATCTTGCATAAATACGTCAATAATCTGCATAGAATGACGCATGGGTTTCGAACCGTAACAGGGTAGTACCCTCCGGAGCGTGCATTTTTGCGAGTATTCAGCATCGCGAGATAAATCTATGGGGCTAAAAGCCTATCGAAAGCTAAGAAGCCTCCATGGCTCTTACCTTCTAGGCAGCATGCGGTAAGAAACCATCCATATTTGAACATAGCCAAGGCCCAATTGGCGCGCAAAGGCATCAACAAAGACCGCAAACGCCACCTATGGTCCTATACATCAATCATTGGCTGCTGAAAACTCCGTTTTTTGCACGTCGCCCCAAGCACCACCCTCACCCAGCGGCTGATCCGCCGAAGACCAGACATCGCAGGGCCCGCCATTAGTCTACTTTTAGGCACACTCCGCAGGACGCAAGAAGCCCTCGCCGCACTCCACATTAAGCGCGAAGCGCACTTTATCCCCTTCAGCCCCAATCCCAGAAGACCGAGGACGAAGGGGCCCGATGGGTTTCCCTCTGAATGCATTCCGCAGCACGAAGCCCTTTCCAAACGCGCGAAGCGCGCCATTATTCCCCCAGCAGTAATCCGCCGAAGACCCGACATCGCAGGGCCCGCCATTAGTTTACTTTTAGGCACACTCCGCAGGACGCAAGAAGCCCTCGCCGCACGAAGTGCACAGCGAGGGCTTCTTGCATGTCCGAGGACGTGCCTAAAAGTAAACTAATGGCGGGCCCGGACGACTACAGGGCTATCGATTACCCCGTGTTCTGCAAACCTGCCGAGACGCCGGTCACAGTCGAAAGAATCAGGCTCATGTACTCGGCCTTCTTCTCCTCGGCCATCTCGTCCTGGTTCATACGCACCTCGCGAAGGGCGCGGACCTGGGCGATGGACAGAGCGTCGACGTAGGGGTTACGCACGCGAACGGCGCAGCCGAGCACGCGACGACGCTGCAGCGGCCACTCATCACCGACGATGGCAAGGACCCACTTACGGGTGAGCTGCATCTCGGTAAAGACCTTCTTGGACAGATCATCGCGGTCGCCCAGATGCAGATACATCTTGGCGATGCGCTGATCGGTCTTAGCAATCGACATCTCGATGTTGTCGATAAAGGTGCGGAAGAACGGCCACTCCTGGTAGGCAGCCTTGAGCTGGTCAAGATCGCCAAGCTGCTCGCAGGCGGTGCCCAGACCGTACCAAGCGGCCAGGTTAATGCGCGCCTGGCTCCAGCTGAAGATCCACGGGATGGTACGCAGGTCATCGAGCGACTTGGCGCCCAGACCGCGCTTG
>CABUZI010000031.1 GCA_902496005.1 uncultured Collinsella sp. | reverse complement strand
TTTGCCTGCGCCAGCAGCGTAGCCAAAGAAAATCTTGAGGTGTCCCCGGCTGGTTCGAGCGTCATCGGCGGCCTCGCCTTTCTCAATTGCCTTGAGGATGAGGTCCGGATTGACGCGAGTGTCCGATGCGTCGCGCTGCATAGCGTAGCCTTTCTGAAACGTTGTCCATGCGTGCATACGCGGTGAGGACGCCACTGTATGCTCGCGAGGTCGAGTATAGGCGCACTGCAGCCGCAATAGTGCTTTCTACCTGCATCTTTACGGCATCTTAAGGACGTGAGCCCCGGCCCTCACGCCTCTTTAATCCCTAGAAGCGTTTACTGTCCCCAGACGCTTGCGAGAGCAGGCGTCCGAGACATCGGACCGCGCGTGAAAGGGGCGGTAAATGGACATCCTCATTCCCATCATCGGAGTCGTCTGCATTGGACTCCTTATCTATTACATCTACATTCTGATGAGGAGTGATTCGTAAACTATGGACGCTGCGATTCAGTACATCTTGTACTTTGCCGTGCTCGTCGTCCTGGCCGTTCCGCTCGGTCGGTTCATGGCCCATATCATGGATGGTGAGCATACGTTCCTGTCGCCTGTGATTGCTCCTGTGGAGCGTGGCGTCTATCGTCTGCTTCGCATCGACGCGGCAGAGCAGATGGGGTGTAGGCGCTATCTGGCGAGCGTGCTGGTCTTTTCGGGGATCGGCCTCGTGGCTCTTGTGGCACTCCAGGTGTTTCAGTCCTTCTTGCCAGGCAATCCCCAGCACCTGCCGGGTGTTTCATGGGACCTGTCGTTCAATACGGCTGCTTCCTTCATAACCAACACCAACTGGCAGTCCTACTCCGGTGAGACCACCCTGTCCTATCTTGTGCAGTTCATGGGTCTCACCGTGCAGAACTTCGTTTCCGCCGGCACCGGTATCGCGGTCATGTTCGCGCTGATCCGCGGCTTCCGTCAGGTCAAGGAGCAGGGTCTGGGTTCCTTCTGGGTCGACCTCACCCGCACCGTCCTGTATGTGCTCATCCCGCTGAACCTCGTGTTCGGCATCTGCCTGGCTGCCGGTGGCGTCATCTCCAACTTCCAGCCGGCTCAGAAGGCTGAGCTCGTAGAGCCCGTCGCTGTCCAGCCTAATGCAGACGGCGGCTGGAGCGTCATCGACGGCGCCCAGATCGAGGGCGACACGGTCAAGGTCGACGGCAAGGTTGTCGAGGGCGCGCGCGTGGTCACCGAGCAGTTCCTGCCCCAGGGTCCCGCGGCTCCTCAGGTCGCCATCAAGCAGTCCGGCACCAACGGCGGCGGCTTCTTCGGCGTGAACTCCGCTCATCCGTATGAGAACCCCAGTGCCTTCACCAACATCATCGAGATGACCAGCCTGCTGCTGATCCCGGCCGCCTGTTGCTTCACCTTCGGTATCGGCGTCAAAAACACCAAGCAGGGCAAGGCCATCTTTGCCGCCATGTTCATCCTGCTGGTGATCTTCACCGGCATCATCGCCCTCAACGAGCATGCGGGCACCCCGCAGTTGGCAGATGGCGGCGCGGTCAACATCGAGATGACCGATGGCCAGGCTGGCGGCAACATGGAGGGCAAGGAGAGCCGTTTCGGTATCGCCTCCTCTTCTACCTGGTCCGCTTTCACGACGGCTGCTTCCAACGGCTCGGTTAACTCCATGCACGACTCCTACACCCCGCTGGGCGGTTTTGTCCAGATGCTCCAGATTGCTCTGGGCGAGGTCGTCTTCGGCGGCGTGGGCTGCGGCCTGTACGGCATGATCGGCTTCGCCATCCTCACAGTGTTCATCGCCGGCCTCATGGTCGGACGCACGCCTGAGTTCCTGGGCAAGAAGATCGAGCCGGGCGAGATGCGCTGGGCAGTTGTCCTGTGCTTGGCAACTCCGTTTGCCATTCTGGTGTGCTCGGCCATCGCCTGCATGGTGCCCGGTCTTGCCGACCAGCTCAACAATGGTGGCGCGCACGGCTTCTCCGAGGCGCTGTATGCCTTCACCTCATGCGGCGGCAACAACGGCTCGGCGTTTGCAGGCATGAACTGCAACATTCCCTGGATCAACGTCATGCTCGGCCTCGAGATGCTGTTCGCCCGCTTCATGCCCATCATCGGTACGCTGGCTATCGCCGGCTCGCTGGCCAAGAAGGGCAAGGTCGCCGAGAGCGCCGGTACCCTGTCTACCACCAACGGCATGTTCGTATTCCTGCTCGTGTTCATCGTTCTGCTGATCGGTGCCCTGAGCTTCTTCCCGGCCTTGGCGCTTGGCCCCGTTGCCGAGTTCTTCCAGATGATTGCGTAAAGGAGGGCGCAGATTTATGACTATGCAAAAAGACATGATGGGCCGCGCAGTCCGCGACTCGTTTGCCAAGCTGGATCCTCGCGTCCAGATTCAAAACCCGGTCATGTTCCTGGTGTGGCTTTCCGCCGTCATGACCTCCGTCCTGGCCGTCGCTTCCATTTTCGGTGTGCAGGACGCGGGCGTGCCCACCTACTATGTGGTCGCCATCGCGGTCATCCTGTGGCTCACCGACCTGTTCTCGAACTTCGCCGAGGCGCTTGCCGAGGGCCGCGGTAAGGCCCAGGCCGATTCCCTGCGTGCGGCCAAGAAGGATGTCGAGGCCCATCGCATCGAGTCCGTTGAGGACAAGGAGCACTTCACCGTCGTTCCTGGCACCGAGCTCACGCGCGGCGACCTGGTGATCGTACGCGCCGGCGAGCAGATTCCCGGCGACGGCGACGTCATCGAGGGTGCTGCCTCCGTTGACGAGTCCGCCATCACCGGCGAGTCCGCCCCCGTGGTCCGCGAGGCCGGCGGCGACCGCTCTGCCGTTACCGGCGGTACCACGGTGCTGTCCGACTGGATCATCGTCAAGATCTCCAGTGAGCCCGGTCAGAGCTTCCTGGACAAGATGATCGCGATGGTCGAGGGCGCCGCGCGCAAGAAGACCCCTAACGAGATCGCTCTGGAGATCTTCCTGGTGGCCCTCTCCATCGTCTTTATCCTGGTCACGCTGGCCCTGTATTGTTATTCCTGCTTCTCGGTCGGTCTTAACGACATTGTCAACCCCACGGCCGTGACCACGCTCGTGGCGCTGCTCGTGTGCCTGGCTCCCACTACCATCGGCGCCCTTCTGTCCGCCATCGGCATCGCCGGCATGAGCCGTCTGAACGAGGCCAACGTGCTGGCCATGTCCGGCCGCGCCATTGAGGCCGCCGGCGACGTCGACATCCTCATGCTCGACAAGACCGGCACCATCACCCTGGGTAACCGCCAAGCCGCCGAGTTCATCCCGGTCGATGGCGTCGATCCCGCGGAGCTGGCCGATGCCGCCCAGCTTTCCTCGCTGGCCGACGAGACCCCCGAGGGCCGTTCCATCGTCGTGCTCGCCAAGGAGCAGTTCGGTCTGCGCGGCCGCACGCTCGAGGATAAGGGTATGGAGTTCATCCCGTTCACCGCGGCAACGCGTATGTCCGGCGTGAACTACGAGGGCAATGAGATCCGCAAGGGCGCTGCCGATTCCGTGCGCACCTATGTGGAGGCAGCCGGCGGCGTGTTCTCCCAGGAGTGCGACGAGGCCGTCGAGCGCATCGCCAAGGCCGGCGGCACCCCGCTGGTCGTGACCAAAAACTGCCGCGTGCTGGGCGTTGTGTACCTCAAGGACATCATCAAGTCCGGCGTTAAGGAGAAGTTCGCCGACCTGCGCAAGATGGGCATCAAGACCATCATGGTGACGGGCGACAACCCGCTCACCGCCGCGGCAATCGCCGCCGAGGCCGGCGTTGACGACTTCCTGGCCGAGGCCACCCCCGAGGGTAAGCTCGAGAAGATCCGCGAGTTCCAGCGTGAGGGCCACCTGGTCGCCATGACCGGCGACGGCACCAACGACGCGCCCGCTCTGGCCCAGGCCGACGTCGCCGTGGCCATGAACACGGGCACCCAGGCTGCCAAGGAGGCCGGCAACATGGTCGACCTCGACTCCAGCCCCACCAAGCTCATCGAGGTCGTGCGTATTGGCAAGCAGCTGCTCATGACCCGCGGTTCGCTCACGACCTTCTCGGTGGCCAACGACGTGGCGAAGTACTTCGCTATCATCCCGGCCCTGTTCTCGCCGATCTACCCGGGCCTTGGCGCGCTCAACATCCTCGGTCTGGCAAGCCCGCTGTCCGCGGTTCTTTCGGCCATCATCTATAACGCGCTCGTTATCGTCGCGCTGATCCCGGCCGCGCTGAAGGGCGTTAAGTACCGCGAGGTTCCGTCCGGACAGCTGCTGACCCACAACCTGCTCGTGTGGGGTCTGGGCGGCATCGTTGCCCCGTTCGTATTCATCAAGCTCATCGACATGCTGCTCGCGTTCTGCGGCATTATGTAAGTGGAGGTTTGTATGTTCAAAGGTGTTGCATCGCGCGCACTGGGCGTGTTCGCGCTGTTTACCGTTGTCTGCGGCCTGGGCTATACGCTCGTCGTGACCGGCATCGCCCAGGTTGCGTTCCCGTATCAGGCGAACGGTTCGCTCATCAAGGTCGACGACAAGATCGTGGGCTCCGAGCTGATCGGCCAGAACTTCGAGGATGAGGACCACATGTGGGGCCGCATCCAGAACGTGACTATCGTCGAGGGGGAGGACGGCGAGCTCATGGCGTATGGTGCCCCGTCCAACCTGTCCCCGGCGAGTGAGGAGTACCGGCGGCTGGTGGACGCTCGCGTGGAGAGGATTCGCGCTGCCAACCCCGATGCCGATGTGGACGCCGTGCCCGTCGACCTGGTGACGTGCTCGGGTTCAGGCCTTGATCCGGAAATCTCTCCGGATGCCGCCGAGTACCAGGTCCCGCGCCTTGCCAAGGCCACGGGCAAGAGCGAAGGCGAGGTGCGCAAGATCATCGCCCAGTGCACCAAGGGCCGATTCCTGGGCGTCTTCGGCGAGCCCACGGTCAACGTGCTCAAGGTAAACCTTATGCTGGACGGCGCGCTGTAGATGAGGGGGTGGCGGATGAGGGCATGACTGACTATCTGAGCCCTCAATTCCACCCCACCCATCAGTTGCGGTGAAATACGGACTGTTTCGCCTGTCAAAAGCCTCATCTACTCCGTATTCCACCGCAACTTTTTGTGAGGGTCGGGATTGAAGGTGAGGAGTGCGAGCGAGTTCGGATACGGCGGATACTGATACGATAGGTGCGTCAGCAACTGCCGCCGAGCGGCTCAAACGAAAGGAACCCTGTATGGAATCCTCCGCCTATCCGATGCTCTTTAGCCCGATCAAGGTCGGTACAACCGAGGTCAAGAATCGCGTCTTTATGCCGCCGGTATCCACCAACCTGGCCGATCATGGCTATGTGACTGACGACTTGGTCGATCATTACCGTGCCCGCGCCAAGGGCGGCGTGGGCCTCATCATCACCGAGGTCGTGACGGTCGAGCCCACCTATACCTATCTGCCGGGTGACATGTGCTGCTACGACGACACGTTTATCCCCGGCTGGGAAAAGCTCGCCGCGGCCGTCCACGAGTACGGCTGCAAGATCATGCCGCAGCTCTTCCACCCCGCCTACATGGCCTTTAACATTCCGGGCACGCCGCGTCTGATCGCTCCGTCCTTTGTGGGCCCGTCTTACGCCCGCGAGGCGCCGCGCCCTATTACGGTCGATGAGATTCACGAGCTCACGCATCAGTTTGGCGACGCTGCCGTGCGCATGCAAAAGGCTGGCGTCGATGGCGTCGAGGTCCATGCGGCACACGCCCACGGCATGCTCGGCGGCTTTTTGACTCCGCTCTACAACAAGCGTACCGACGAGTACGGCGGCTCGCTCGACGCTCGCATGCGCTTCTTGCTCGAGGTCATCGCCGAGATTCGCGAGCGCTGCGGCAAGGACTTTATCATCGACGTCCGCATCTCGGGTGACGAGTACACCGATGGCGGCCTGACCCTCAATGACATGATCTACGTCTCGCGTCGCCTGGAGAAGGCCGGCGTCGACATGATTCACGTGTCGGGCGGCACCACCATCAAGCGCGGCTCCGCCATTCCCGCCGCCGGCACCCAGCAGGCCTCGCACGCCGCCTGTTCGCGCGAGATCAAGAAGCATGTGAACATTCCCGTTGCCACGGTCGGCCGCATCAATGAGGCATGGATTGCCGAGGAACTGATCGAGGACGGCGCCGCCGACATTTGCATGATGGGCCGCGCCAACCTGTGCGATGCCGAGTTCTGCAATAAGGCGGCAACCGGCAACGCCGACGAGATCCGCCCCTGCATCGGTTGCCTGCGCTGCCTGAACGGCATTATGTTTGGCAAGCGCATCTCCTGCACCGTCAACCCGGACGTGGAACGCGACGAGGCCGGCTACGAGCCTGCCGCCGAGGCCAAGAACGTACTGGTTGTGGGCGCCGGCCCCGCGGGCATGGAGGCGGCGTTCATTGCCGCCAAGCGCGGTCACAACGTGGTGCTCGTGGATAAGCAGGATGAGCCGGGCGGCGAGATGCGTATCGCGGCCGTTCCGCCGGCAAAGCAGGAACTCACCCGCGTGATCAAG
Source organism: uncultured Collinsella sp. (assembly GCA_902496005.1). Classification (GTDB taxonomy): domain Bacteria; phylum Actinomycetota; class Coriobacteriia; order Coriobacteriales; family Coriobacteriaceae; genus Collinsella. Next base: position 10,521 of record CABUZI010000031.1, on the reverse strand, counting down.
TATCAGTACCGTCGCCTGGCCGAGGCCGGCGTGAAGTGCGTATTTGGTACCGAGCTCTCGGCCGAGGACATTCAGCGCGACTACGCCGGCTACGAGGTCGTCCTGGCTTATGGCGCCGAGCCCATCGCTCCGGCCTTCATGCAGGGCTTTAAGCAGGTTATGACGGCTGACGGCCTGCTGGGCGGCAAGGCTTTCCCGGGTAAGAAGATCGTCATTGTGGGCGGCGGCACCGTCGGCTGCGAGACGGCCGATTACCTGGCTCCGCTGGTCAACGACCTCTCGCCGGCCAATCGCGATGTCACCGTCATCGAGATGACCAAGACGCTCGCCGCCAACGAGGGCGGCGCCGGCCGCGCGGTGCTCATCACGCGCATGCTCTCCAAGGGTGTCCACGTGCTGACCGAGGCCAAGGTGACCGAGATTACCGAGGACACCATCAGCTACGAGAAGGATGGCGAGATCCACACCATCACCGGTGCCGATACGCTGGTGCTTGCCATGGGCTATCGTCCCAATACCAAGCTGGCCGACGATCTTGCCGCAGCCGGTGTTGCCACCCATGTGCTGGGTGACGCCAACAAGTGCGGTAACATCCGCGACGCCATCGGCGATGGCTACAAGGTTGCCTGCGAGCTCTAGTCAACACCTTGGTGCATGGGGGCCAGGTTACTTTGCGCTAAGTTGATGCATGTAAACCTGACCCCATTGACGAGGTTGCCGCCATCCCAGGGCGGCTACATGGAGTAGCGCCCGTGCGCATCGATTCCCTCTCATAGATGTGCGGCACAAAGAACCCCGAGCTCACACGAGCTCGGGGCCTTTTTCGTCTGGATTGGGGACGCATAGCCGGACGATAGCGTGTTGCGTTTGGCGTAAAACCATACGAAAGTGCAATTTGCGTCTTATTTCCGAACGTAAAACAGACGAAAACCGTTTACGTCTGCTTTAAATCCGTATGAAAACGGTTTTCGTCTTGCAGGGCAGTTGCCGTTTCTACAGTTCAACTTCCAGTTCGGCTTTGTGTTCGTAGAGGTAGTCGCGCATGTAGGGGATGGCAAATGAGACCTTGCCGTACGAAGGAGCCTCGATAATCGATTCTCTTAACAGGCGGCTGCGGACGGAGCTCACCTGTTGAGGCGTTTTGTTTAGGGCATCGGCAACCATGCTGGTCGAGCTCGTCTGCCCCAAAGACGCCATGCTCAGCAGATAAGCGATGCACGTGGGCGGAATGCGCTGCAGCGCGGGCTCAATCACCATGGCGCAGAAGCGTTCGCGTGCCGTTGCAATGCCACGCTCGGCTTCTTCTTCTCCAATAATCGCTGTATGTGCGCGTCTTGCCAACTGCCATGCGTAGTATCCAACGAGTTGGATCATGAAAGGATAGCCTTGCGTTGCCTCGGCAAGTTGGCCGGCAATACCTGGCTGCAACTCCATGCCAGACGCTTCAATGGTTTCCTCGAGGGAGTACGACACTTCGGTTACTGCCACAGCCTTCAGATCAAAGGGGAGGGCACGGCGCAAAAACGTAAGTGTCTTTCCGTTGATGATGCTTTCAATCATCGAAGGCAGCCCAGCAAAAACAAAGGCGATATCAAGGTCTTCGCCGATAACCTGCTGAATCGCAATGGAGAGCGTTCGGACCTCATCGAGCTCTGCGTCTTGAACTTCGTCGAGAGTGATGAGCAGGCCATTTCCATTCTTGGATATTGTCTGTCTCATGGCGTCGCGTAGCGATGGGCCGATTCGCTCAATATCTATGCTGCCGATGGATATGCCAGCTACGGTGGGCTCAAATCTGGCGTGTTTGGCCTGGAATTTGGGCTGCAGCTGTTCGAGAATGCGCTGGCAAAGTCCCTCGGTTGCGACCTCTTTTATGACCGTCCAGCCACGGCTTTGCGCCAAACGTGAGCACTCGTCAAGGAGGACCGTCTTGCCCGTTCCACGGACGCCGGCTATGCGCATTAGGCGCCCCGGGGCACCAGGCCCGTTGACGAGGCCCTCATTGAATTCTTCGAGCACATCTTCGCGGCCGATAATCGTGGGAGGTGTTTTACCTGCCGTGGGCTTAAAAGGGTTTGTTTGCATGTGAGCCACCTTTGCTCAAGATATAGCAAGATATAGCAAAGTATAGCAAGATATAGCAAAGTAAGCGCTACTCGCGGGTTTTGCGGTGGTGCTATTTTCCAAATGCCGCGCGGATAAAGCGCTGGGCGAACAGCTTGTTGGCAACTCACGAGGGCTCGGGGTGCCAATTTGGGGTGCAGTAGTGCTGCGCCACGAAAAGGGCCTATCTACTACGTTTAAGCCGCAGGGGTCAACCATAGTCGGCTTTTTCGAAAATCGACAAGCTGTCTACCTGCGGTTTTGTTTTCACGGTTTTCGGTATGGCCGAGGCTATCCGTGTTAACGTAGTAGATGGGCCACTTTTGTGGCAAGGGGGCCGATCTGCGGGCCAGGGTAGCTAAAAGAGCCCCGTCCCAAAAAGACTGCTGGAAGTTGCGGTGGAATAGTTCCTGTTTTTGCTGCTGAAGGCTTTGAGCAGGAACTATTCCACCGCAACTTATGAGGGGGCGGGGGATGCGATAGTATTGCATGGTGGTATTCGATTAACCGAGGGTTTATCCGAGGGCTTTATGGAACAGCACCAGCATTATCAGAGCTTGCAAGATCAGGCATACAACGCATTGCGCTCCAAGATCATCTATGCCGAGCTTAGGCCCGGCACACGCCTTTCGGCGATTGGTCTGGAAAAGGAGACGGGAATCGGGCGCACGCCCATTCGCGAGTCTTTTGTGCGCTTGCGTGAGCAGGAACTGGTGGAAACGCGTCCCAAAAGCGGCACCTATGTCTCAAAAATCAGCATGGAGCGCGCCGAGAACGCTTGTTTCTTGCGCGAGAAACTCGAGAGAAGCGTGCTCATTAAATGCTGTTCTGCTGCCACGCCCGAGCAAAAGCATCGGCTTGAGCAGATTCTTGCCGAGTCCGAGTCGCTCGACCATAGCGAAACGCGTCGTTTCTTTGACCTGGACAACCTGTTCCATGAGACGTGTTTCGTGATTGCCGGCCGCCATATGCTGTGGGATTGGATGAAGAGCATCAATACGCATTTTGAGCGGTATAACTGGCTGCGTATGGTGTCGCAGGATCTGGATTGGGAGCCGATTCGTCGGCAGCATCGCCGGATTCTCGAGGCCATTAAGAGGGGCGATACCGATGCGGCGAGCTATCTGGCAGAGACGCACTTGCACCTGATGCCCGAGGAGCAAGGCCCGGTTATCGCCTTGCATCCCGACTATTTTGAGCTGCCTAAAGACTCGTCTATCTAGCCCATCATCGCATCTGCTCGAGACGCAAAAACGATGCTGCTCACCTACAGCGTTTTGCAACCGAGATTTTTAATAATGCCTAAAATGGCTCAGACCGCCGACAATGGGGAAACGGGGTGCGCTATGGCGCAGATGAGAATCAAGGACATTGCCGCCGAGGCGGGCGTGAGCCCGGCCACGGTCTCGCGCTATCTCAACAACCGCCCCGGGCAAATGACCGAGGAAACCCGTGCTCGCATCGCGGCGGTTATCGAGCGCACTGGCTATCGCCCGCGTGCCGCCGCGCGCAATCTGCGCAGCTCGCGTACGAACCTCATTGGCGTGATTCTGGCTGACATCGCCAACCCGTTCTCGAGCGCCATGCTCGAAGCGCTTTCCGCCAGCGCCGCCGCGTGCGGCTGCTCGCTTATGACTGCCATTAGCGGTAACGACCCCGCCAAGGAGGCCGAGTCGCTCACCAGGCTTATCGATGCCGGCGTGGACGGCCTGGTCGTCAACACCTGCGGAGGTAATGACGATGCGATTGCCGCGGCAGCGGGACGCCTGCCTGTTGTGCTGCTCGACCGCGACGTTGCCGACGGCGGCATCGATCTGGTGACATCTAACAACCGCGAGCTGGTCGCCGGCTTGGTAGACGCCTTGGCCGCTGCGGGCAGCGAGCGCCTGTGCCTGCTCACCGAGGCAAGCGACGACAGTCCCGTGCGTCGAGAGCGCGCCGAGGCCTTTACCGACGAGCTTTCGCGACGCGGCCTTGCGGGCGAGGTCGTCACCTTGGCCGACGGTGGCGCCACGGGTGTCGGTCGCTTAGACGAGACCATCCGCGGCTATGCAGGCAAAAAGCTCGGCCTCATTGCCGTCAACGGCTTGGTCTTCCTGCGTCTGACCGAGGCGCTAGCACAGCTGGGACCCTCATTGCCGGCTGGCCTCAAGATCGCGACGTTTGACGACTACCCCTGGAACCACGTGCTCTTTGGCGGTGTCACCACGGCCGCGCAAGACACCCTCGCCATTGCCGAGCGCGTAGTCGAGCGCCTCTCCGAGCGTATCGACGTTGTTACCACCACCGTGGGCGAAGCCGCAAAGCTGGCTCCCAAACGCATCGAGGTCACCGGTCACATCGAACACCGTGCATCAACCTCGCGCTAACCGCTCGTTCGCAACTGCCTGTTCGCGCACGTTTTTTGAGCGCTTGATACGCTTTAACCCTGCGGAAACATTTTTCTGCGATAGTATCTGCGATATAGACCAGTCGAAACCCGCCCGAAAGAAAGGGGAGCGACATGAACCAGCAGAACATCGATTACGTACTCCGCTCCGTAGAGCAGCGTGACATCCGCTTTGTGCGTCTGTGGTTTGTCGACATTCTCGGCCGCCTCAAGAACTTTGCCATTAGCCCCGAGGACCTCGAAGTCGCTTTTGAGGAGGGTATTGGCTTTGACGGCTCCGCCATCGAGGGCTTTGCCACGCCCGAGGAAGCCGACATGCTCGCATTCCCTGATGCTTCGACCTTCCAGATTTTGCCGTGGCGCCCGAGCCACAACGGCGTCGCCCGCGTGTTCTGCGACGTGTGCACCCCCGACCGCAAGCCCTTCGCCGGCGACCCGCGCGACGCCCTGCGCCGCATGTTCCGCAAGGCCGAGAAAGCTGGCTATCTGCTCAACGTGGGTGCCGAGCTGGAGTATTACTACTTCCCCGACGAGCACACCCCCGAGCCGCTCGACAACGTGGGCTACTTCGATCTTTCGGTGAACGATGCCGCTCGCGACCTGCGTCGCAACACGGTCCTCACGCTCGAGAAGATGTCCGTGCCCGTGGAGTACACCTTCCACGCCGCCGGTCGCTCGCAGCACGGCATGAGCCTGCGCCACGCCGAGGCCCTGAGCATGTCCGACGCCATCACCACGGCCAAGCTCATCATTAAGCAGCAGGCCTACGAGAGCGGTTGCCACGCCTCCTTTATGCCCAAGCCGTTGGCGGGCGAGGACGGCAGCGCCATGTTTTTGCATCAGTCGCTGTTCGACCACGACGGCAACAACGTCTTTTGGGGCGAGGACGACGAGAAGTACCATCTCTCCGATATCGCCAAGCACTACATGGCCGGCATTCTGGCACACGCGCGCGAGATCAGCGCCATCACCAACCCCACGGTCAACTCGTACAAGCGCATCACCACGGGCGGCGACTCCGTGCCGCAGTACGCCACGTGGGGTCTGCGCAACCGCGCGAGTATGGTCCGCATTCCGGTCTACAAGCCCGGCAAGCAGCTGTCCACGCGCATCGAGCTTCGTAGTCCCGATCCCATGGCCAACCCGTACCTGGTCAACGCCGTCACGCTGGCGGCTGGTCTGGACGGCATCGAGCGCAAGCTGGAGCTCCCGCCCGAGGCAACGGCCGAGACGCTCAAGCTTACCGACCGTCAGATGGTCGAGGCCGGCTACGCGCCGCTGCCGCGCTCGCTCAAAGAGGCGCTCGACGTGTTTGAAGACTCGCAGTTTATGAAGGATGCCCTCGGCGAGCACATCCACAGCTTCTTCCTCAAAAAGAAGCGCGACGAGTGGCATAAGTTTGAGTCTACGATCACCGAGTGGGAGATCAAGCACTACCTGGCGAACTCCTAATCGCGCTGGCTTGTTCCAGTACGATTGAGCTCATTTCTTTGGAGGCCGATATGTCCGAAAAGAGTGCCCTGTTCATGGCGCGCACGACGCGCTTCCACGAGTTTGCCCGCAGCTTGACGACCACCCTGGGTGTCGAGGTGAGCCTGGCGACCCCCGATTCGCCGACTGCGGCACATGACTTTGACCTGCTGATCCTCGATTCCGATGGCATTCGCAGCGACCGCATCGATCAGATTGCCAAGTGGCTTGACGATCGCGGCGGCGTCCCCATGCTGGTGATCGTCGACGACGAGGCGCTCGGCACCCTGCGTCTGCCGAACCACGCGCATGCCGACTTTGTATGCCCCACGGCGACGCCCAACGAGCTCAAGGCTCGTGCGCAGCGTCTGATGGGCGAGGAGGAGACCGTTACCGCCGACGATGTGCTCAACATCGATAACCTCGAGATCAACCTGGCTACCTACCAGGTGACACTCGATAACGAGCCCATCGACCTGACGCTGATGGAGTACTCGCTGCTGAGCTTTTTGGCGACGCACCCCAACCGCGCCTACAGCCGCGAGGTGCTGCTGCACCGCGTGTGGGGCTTTGAGTACTGCGGCGGCACGCGCACCGTCGACGTGCACATTCGACGCATCCGCTCCAAGGTGGGCCCGCAGATCGCGGCACACATCACCACTGTCCGCGGCGTGGGCTATCTATTTAAGGACTAGATTTCCACTGCAAGGGGGACAGGCACCTTTGTGGTGGTTTTGCTGCAGGCCGGGTCCTTTTGGGCCTGCAACAGAACTTAAGCCTTCCTAAAAGATTGCGTTCTCATACACTTGCGCCCGCATATTGGGGTACAACTCAACGTGAACAATGATGGCCCGCCACATGTTTGGCGGGCCTTTGGTTATTAGACGAAAGGATCGCAGCCATGAGCGAGTACGATTCCCAGCGTCCCCAGGACGCGGGCAACGCCGGCGAGACTCAGCAGCAGCCGCGTGTGCAGGTGGAGTCGACGCCTGCCGACAGCAGCATTCCCTACGTGCAGGCCTACGACACGCAGACCGGCAAGCCGCTGGGCAACCAGCAGGTTGTAAACAAGCACACGGTGGTCAAGACCAAGACCAAAAAGCTGCCGATCTTTATTACGGCGCTTGCCGGTTGTGCGTGCGGCGCCTTGCTGGTCATCGCGCTCATTATGAGTGGCACGCTCGATATCGGCGGCGGAAAGAATGCCGTGACGGCGGGCGCTTCGGGTTCATCGACGCAAAAGATTACGATCGACTCCGAGGACACCACACTTGCCGAGGCCGTTTCTGCCAAGGCCCTGCCCTCCGTCGTTTCCATCACCGCCACTTCGAGCGGCAGCCAGAATGGCTCGCTTTCGCAGTCTGCCGACGAGTCGGATAGCTCAGGCAGTGTCGGTTCGGGCGTTGTGCTCGATACCGAGGGCCACATCCTTACCAACAACCACGTGGTCGATGGTTACGACCAGTACGTGGTGACCATGGACGACGGCACCACCTACGAGGCCGAGTTCGTGGGCAACGATGCATCGAGTGACCTGGCCGTTATCAAGCTCAAGGACGCCGACGCCTCCAAGCTCACGCCAATCGAGATTGGTGACTCCTCAAAGCTCAATGTGGGCGAGTGGGTCATGGCGATTGGCTCGCCGTTCGGCAACGAGCAGTCTGTCTCCACGGGTATCGTGTCGGCGCTGTATCGCTCCACGGCCATGAGCTCTACCAACGGTAACACCATCTATGCCAACATGATCCAGACCGATGCCGCCATCAACCCGGGCAACTCCGGCGGCGCGCTTGTCAACGACAACGGCGAGCTTGTGGGTATCAACTCGCTCATCGAGAGCTATTCGGGCTCCAGCTCGGGCGTGGGCTTTGCTATTCCCGTTAACTACGCCAAGAACATTGCCGACCAGATCATCGGCGGTAAGACGCCGGTGCACCCGTACCTGGGAGCCACGCTTTCGAGCGTCAACGCGCTCAACGCCCGCACCAACAAGCTGAGCACCGATAGCGGCGCGTACGTGGCAAGCGTCGTTGAGGACGGACCCGCCGCCAAGGCCGGCATCCAGGAGGGCGATGTCATTACCAAGCTGGGCGACGACGAGATCACGAGCGCCGACGGCCTGATCATCGCACTGCGCAGCCACGAGGTGGGCGAGAAGGTCGAGATCACGCTCATGCGCGGCAAGGAGGAGAAAAGGGTCACGGTTGAACTGGGCTCCGATGAGGAGCTGCAGAACCAGCAGCAGGACGACAGCTCGACCGACACCGGCAACGGCGGTATTACCGACGAGCAGCTGCGCCAGTACCTGGAGGAGCTGCTGGGCCAGCAAGGCCAGGGTCAAGGTTACGGCCAGGGGTTCTAGCGAGCTGTATCGCACATACCGATGCCAGAGGGGGCTGTCCCATCAACGCAGGGCAGCCCCTCTTTTCATATTGATCCGTTGGGGACGGAGGAAAACGGATCATTTAGAAACGGCAAGGGCATGGTTTGATCGTGCGATCCACCCCGGTCTGGCGGCTGCCGATTCGGTGCGGTTGGAAAGGGCGATTTGGCTCCATCGCGACCGGTGGTACTCTTGTATCCGTTTGAAATCGAGCGAAGGAGTGCCGCTATGGAGCAATCGAGCCTGTTTGGTGACGGCGTGGACATCGATGCCGAAACGCCCACGACCGCAGAAGCCACCGCACCGACCGATGCCCGTGCCCAGGCGGCAACGCGCGCGGCCGAGCTGCGCCACGAGCTCGACTACCACGCCTATCGCTACTACATGCTCGATGCGCCCGAGATCACGGACGCCGCCTTCGACAAAATGCTCGTTGAACTGCAGGAAATTGAGGCGACCTACCCCGATTTGGTTACGCCCGACAGCTACACCCAACGCGTGGGCGGCTACGTGAGCGAGCAGTTTACGCCGGTCACGCACATGGCGCGCATGTATTCCATGGACGATGCCATGGATCTGGACGAGCTCGACGTATGGCTCCAGCGCACCGAGGATGCGCTCGGTGCCGGCAGCGTCACCTATACCTGCGAGCTTAAGATCGACGGCCTGGGCGTGGCCCTTACCTACCAAAACGGCACCTTCGTACGTGCAGCCACACGCGGCGATGGCACCACGGGCGAGGACGTGTCGCTCAACGTGCGCACCATCAAGGATGTTCCCATGCACCTGTCCGAGCCGGCGCTTGTCCACATGGGTGCCGACCGCGAGCGCACCATTGAGGTACGCGGCGAGGTCTATATGCCCAAGGGCAGCTTTGTTCGTCTGAATGAAGAGGCCGATGCCGAGGGCCGCGACCCCTTCGCCAACCCGCGCAACGCCGCCGCCGGCAGCCTGCGTCAGAAGGACCCCAAGGTCACGGCGCGCCGCGATCTGGCCACCTTTATCTACGCCATCGCCGATACCGATCCGCTGCACGTTCACAGCCAGCGCGAGTTCCTGGACTGGCTGCGCAGCGCCGGCTTTAGCGTCAACCCCAACGTGGCTCGTTGCGCCACGCCCGCCGAGGTCCACGAGTTCTGTGCCCAGGCGCTCGAACATCGCGGCGACCTGGACTACGACATCGACGGCGTGGTCGTAAAGGTCGACAGTTTCCAACAGCAGCTCGACCTGGGCTTTACCGCCCGCGCGCCGCGCTGGGCCATTGCCTTTAAGTTCCCGCCCGAGGAAAAGCAGACCGTCCTGCGCGAAATTCGCATCCAGGTGGGCCGCACCGGTGTGCTCACGCCGGTCGCCGAGTTCGATCCGGTGACGGTTGCCGGCTCCACCATCGCGCGCGCCACGCTGCACAACATCGACGAGATTCGCCGCAAAAACGTGCGCGAGGGCGACACTATCATCGTGCACAAGGCAGGCGACGTAATCCCCGAGGTCGTGGGCCCGGTGCTCGACAAGCGCCCGGCCGATTCGGTCGACTGGCACATGCCCGAGGTCTGCCCCGTGTGCGGCAGCCCCGTGGTCCACGAGGATGGCGAGGTCGCTTACCGTTGTGTCTCCATCGACTGTCCCGCGCAGCTCAAGGAGCGCTTGCTCCACTGGGTGAGCCGCGGCTGCATGGATGTCGACGGCCTGGGCGATGAGATCGTCGACAAGATGATCGCTGCTGGCCTGATTCACGATGTCGCGGACTTCTACCAGCTCACGGTGGACGACATCGCCGGCTTGGACACGGGGCGCACCTACGCCAGCTCCAACAGCAAAAGGGGCGTCAAGAAGGGCGACCCCATTCCGGTAGGCCTCAAGACGGCCGAGAAAATCATCGCCGAGCTCAACAAGTCCAAGAGCCAGCCGCTCGGTCGCGTGCTGTTTGCCTTGGGCATCCGCCACGTGGGCAAGAGCGTGGGCGAAGTCATCGCCGAGCGATTCCTGTCGATTGACAAGCTCATCTTGGCGAGCGAAGAGGACATCGCCGAGTGCGAGGGCATCGGTCCCAAGATTGCGGCGAGCGTCAAGCAGTTCCTGGCCGTGCCCGAAAACCTTGCCGTCCTGGAGCGCCTGCGCCAGGCGGGCCTGTCGCTAGAGGTCGACCTGGGCGCCGCGCATGCACAGGCCGCAGCCG
>CABUZI010000030.1 GCA_902496005.1 uncultured Collinsella sp. | reverse complement strand
AAAGGCGGCGTCATATTCGTTTGCATATGATCGCTCAATGCGGGCATCCAGAATGCTTTTCTTATCGCCGTCTTCAGCGTGGTGGTTTGTCATAGCTTCTCCAATCGGTTGATGTTCGTGCTGTTTGTTGATGTGTTGGTTGTCGTGAGTGATGTGCTTGCCGTGGGTGATGTGCTGACGTTGGGGTGCTATGCGGTTTTCAATGAGCCCGTGAGGCAGTTGCTGCAGGGGCGGGATGGAACGGCCCATGCAAGGCGGAAGGCATCGTGCTCAAAATCGAGACAGCAATGCCCTGGGTGCCTCACATGTGGCAGTTACCTCATTAAGTTGTCATTGCGTTTGGGGTTGTACTTTGCCAATCTTCTTTCTCTTACACGCTAAAAACTGAAATTTCATATGCTCGATCTACTTAAAACCGCAATGGCGGTCTTTTATCAACTTATATGTCGGAACGCGTCTTTGCAAGTACTTTTTTGCGTTTGTTTCAAATGGGGTGGTTTTGCAACCGTCACGCGCCACGCTATGCGAACGTGCCCCTTTTCTGTTGTCGGTCGGATACGATGAGTCGCGTGACGTCGTCAGAGGTCGAATTCGACCGCTAACGACGTTGTGCAGCTCATCATTTCTGGTCGCAAACAGTAAAGGGGCGTGAGGGTGTATTGAGGGGGGGGATGTCTTGCTGTCGGCATCCGCGTGCGGTGCCATTCGCTGTCTGTAAATATACGTTTACAGCTAATTTCATACCACTTGTCGGAATGCGGACGCTGTCCTTGTATGTCGGGCGTACATTGAACGTGGTTTTTCGCGTGAAACCACGAATCGGTTGTCAGTCCTGAACAAGGAGGCCCAGCATGACACTTGCCAAACCCATCAATAAATACATCGACTATATCGATGCCCCCGAGGACACGTTTGAGCAGTATGTCGAGAAGGCGTTAAAGTACAACTTTCGCTGCGTATTTGCGAACCTTCAGGAGTACGAGACGGGCCGCGCCATGCTCGAGGGCTCTGACATCATCCTTGCCGGCGCCATCGACTTTCCCCAGGGCACTATGACGCTTGAGGAGAAGCTTGCGAGGTTTGAGGAATACGCTGCGTGTGGCTTTACCGAGATTGACTACGTTTTGAATCAGGGGTCGATCGAGAACCGCGATATTGATGCCATCGAGCGCGAGATGACTACCATTGCTGATTTTTGTCGCGCGCATGGCATCACTGACAAGGTAATCGTCGAGATGTGCAAGCTGGACGGCGACGACGCCGCCAAGCGCCGTGTATGCGAGATCGCGCTGGAGGCCAAGCCGGGATTCCTTAAGACATCGACCGGCAGAAGCTTTGGCGGTGCTAAGCTCGAGGACGTGCGGCTGATGCACGAGGTGCTCGGCGATGCCGTGGCAATCAAGGCGGCGGGCGGTATCCATAATTACGAAGAGGCTTGCGCATTCATCGAGGCCGGCGCCAGCGCGTTAGTCGCATCGGCGGGCATCGCGATCATCGAGGGCGCACCGACGGATGAGCGTCGCTAGCAGACGTATTTGACCTGAGCGATAAAGCTTCACGACCACACGCCGTTCATGTTCGAGACAATATGACTTTTTGCCCGTTGTAAACGGAGTCGCGATGGGTGTTCTGTATGATGGCTCAGACAAGGTTGTTCAATGACAGGGAGGCATATATGGCAATCAAAGCCATCGCGATGGATATCGACGGTACGCTCACCAACGATCAGAAAGTGATTAGCCCGCGTACGCGCGAGAAGCTGCTCGCGGCGCAGGAGTCGGGCATTAAGCTCATCTTGGCTTCGGGCCGTCCCGCATGGGGACTGCACGCCTTGGCGCAGGAGCTCGACCTTCAAAACCATGACGGTCTGCTGGTTGCCTTTAATGGCGCGCATGTGGTCGACGCTCAGACCGATGAGGTCCTTTTTGACCAGGCTATGCCGGCTGACGAGCTGCACCGTCTGATTGATCACCTGCGTAATTTTGACGTGATCCCTATGATTTCGCTCGGTCGCGATTTGCATGTCGTGGATTCGTATCACTGCATGATCACGCTGCCTGACGGCTCGCAGAAAAACATCGTCAAATACGAGCGCGATGCGTGCGATCTTAAGATTCGCGAGGTGGAGAGCCTGCATGAGGTCGCTGATGCTTATCCCGTGGACAAGCTGCTGACGGCGGGCGATCCGGCCTACCTGCAGGCGCATTACGAGGAGATGTATGCGCCCTTTAAGCAGACGCTTTCGGGCATGTTTACGGCCGACTGGTACTTTGAGTACACGGCGCCCGGTATCGACAAGGCCCGCGCACTCGAGGGTGCCCTGCCCAAGCTCGGCATCGATGCCAGTGAGGTCGTATCGTTTGGCGACGGCCAGAACGACAAGTCCATGATTGAGTGGGCCGGCACCGGTGTTGCCATGGGTAACGCCGTCGAAGAGGTTAAGGCTGTAGCCCAGATGGTGACCGCCGATAACAACGAAGATGGCATTGCGGTGGCGCTGGATAAGCTGCTGGGTTAGAATCGCCGATTAATGCATGGTTCGGGCGCCTGCTTGCGGGCGTCCTTTTGTTAGGGAGGGTGCCGTGTCCGCATTTCCGTTCGACGCCGTTATCTTTGACATGGACGGCGTCATTGTCGATACCGAGTATTACTACTTGGGCGAGACTGCCGCGTTTGCCAAGGAGCTTGGACTTAATCTGACTCAAGAGGAGTTGAATGGGCAGGTCGGTACCTCGCATCAGTTCTTCCTGCATATGCTGGTCGATTGGTTTGAGCGCGCCGGTAAGGGACACTTCACTGGCGAGGAGGCGTTGGCCCGTTGGGACGAGTGGGCGCATAAGCGTCCGCGTGACTATCAGGCTTTGATTAACCCAGGCGCCGTGGATACGATTCGAGAGCTGCCGCGCCGTGGCGTTCGCGTGGCGCTTGCCAGCTCGTCTCCCATGGTTAGCATCGAGGAAGTGCTCAACGCATGCGGGCTGTCTGATGCCTTTGAGTATGTGGTGAGCGGCGAGCAGTTTAAGGAGAGCAAACCCGAGCCCGACATCTACCTGCATGCGCTGGACCTGCTGGGGCTGCCCGCGAATCGTTGCTGCTGCGTTGAGGATTCCGTTCCGGGCATTACCGCGGGTAAGCGAGCCGGCCTGACGGTCATTGCCAAGCGCGAGGAACGCTTTGGCTTTAGCCAGGATGCCGCGGACAAGATTATCGACCAGCTGCCGGAGCTGCTCACGCTTTCTTAGGAGCGCGGTAGTTGCGCGTTTTTCGGGTCAGATGAGTAAATACCCGACATTTTGGTGCGGCAGCAAGCATACTTTATGCTAATGCGGGCTTAAGGGCTTGTTGAATGCCCTTGAGCCCGCTTTTGACTTAATTGTGCTGGGAGAGGGTATATGCCACCGACTGAAGGGCTAACTGACGGTAAAGCAGCGATACCGCTGTACCAACAGGTCATTGATATCATTAAAAACGAAATCAACTCCGGCGCCTACAAGGCAGGCGCGCGGATACCCAACGAATTCGAATTGGCTGAGAGCTATAAAGTTGGCCGCGTTACCGTGCGACGCGCTATTGAGGAGCTCGTCCAGCAGGGCTATCTAACGAAGCGACAGGGGAAAGGCACGTTCGTCAATGCCCCCAAGCTCAAGCGCAAGATTCGCCAGAAGGATGACGTCCAGAGTTTTTCGGACGCATGCCGCGTTAACGGAATGGAACCGGGGGCGTGTGTCATTTCGAGAAAGATACTGCCGGCGGATTCTACCGAAGCACAGTTCTTTGGTGTTCCCGTTGGAACTGACTTGATTTGCGTCGAGCGTGTGCGTACTGCCGATGGCGTCCCCGTCATGCTTGAGAACAACATATACGTTTACGAGGACAACGCCTATCTATCAACGGCGCCTCTATCTAACCAATCCATTTTTGAGTTCGTGCGCAACCAGACTGGCCGCATGCCCGCGTTTACCGACCCGTGCACGCTCGAGATCGCGTGCGCATCGCCCGAGGTCGCTCGGTTGCTGGCGGTTCCCGTTGGCGAACCCTTGTTTTATATGGAAGCCTTCTTTTTCGATGAGCAACGGCGGCCGTTTATCATCGGTCGTCAGCGGATCGTTGGGTCTCGCTACGTTTTTGACATCTAGGACATTGCGAATGGAAACGCCCGGTGGATCATCTCACCGGGCGCTTCCATACCGTTCACGGCGCGAACGCGACCGTTCAACCGCGTTGCGGCAATCAGTTTGAAATTATCTTGATGACGGGAAAAGCTGCTGGTAATCTATAGAACGTCATAGAACGTTTGCCTTATGCAAGCGTTGAAGCGAGATGCGATGCAGTCTCGAGTTCTTTGGAGGTATCTATGTCAGATACGAAGGCGAAGAAGACAAACAGACGTTTTAAGTTCAAATTACCGCATGTCTATACGATCATGTTCTTGCTGATCGTTGTCTTTGCGGTCCTGACTTGGATCGTTCCCTCGGGTCAGTATCAGCGCAAGACGATTTCGACAGCGGCGGGCGAGCGCGAAGTCGCCGTTGCTGGAACCTATGAACAGGTCGATAAGAACTACACCGATTCCGAGACCGGCGAGACCATCAATCTGGGTCAGGATATCTTCGCGGTCCTGCAAGCGCCCACTAAGGGCATCCAGGAGGCTGCCGACGTCGTTGCGTTCGTCTTATTGATTGGCGGATCGTTCGCAATCATCACCAAGACCAACGCTTTGAATGCCGGCATGAGCCGTGTGATTAAAAAGCTCAAGAACAAGGACATCCTCATCATTCCCATTACGATGACGTTGCTGTCCATTTGCGGCACTACGTTTGGCATGTCTGAGGAAGCCCTGCCGTTCTATGCCATCTTCATTCCCATCATGATGGGTATCGGTTATGACTCGATGACGGCATTCATCATCTGCTTCCTTGGTCCTAACCTGGGATATTGCGCTTCGACCATCGACCCGTTTAATGTTTTGATCGCCCAGGGCATCATTGGCATCGAGGGCAATCCTCAGCTGTGGCTGCGCGCCGTTTCTTGGGTCATCTTTACTGCCGTCGGTATCGCATGGGCCATGCGCTACGCTATGCGCGTCAAGAAAAACCCCGAGTCGTCCATTACGTACGAGGACGACAAGCTCAAGCGTGTTGAGTTTTCCGTGACCGATGCCTCCATCGAGGAAGAGTTCACTACCCGTCAGAAGCTCGTACTTATCGATTTTGCCTGCGGTATGGGCATTATCGTCTGGGGTCTTGTTACCCAGGGCTGGTACATGAATGAGATTTCCGCCGTGTTCCTTGGCATGGGCTTGCTTGCCGGTATCCTGGGCGGTCTTGACCAGCAGACGATCGCTGAGGAGTTCGTTAAGGGTCTCGCCGATTTTGCGTACGCTGCTATCGTTATCGGTATCGCTCGCGGTATTCTGGTCATCGCCGAGGGCGGCATGATCATCGACACCATCCTCCAGGCGCTCGCTACTGCGCTCGCCGGTGCACCCGCTGCCGTCTACACCACGTTTATGTATATCGTCCTTGGCCTGCTCTCTTTGCTGGTTCCCTCGAGTTCTGGACTTGCGGCGCTCACCATGCCCGTCATGGGTCCGCTGACCGAGCTTATGGGCCTCAATCCCGAAGCTGCCGTTACCGCGCTCCAGTTTGCTAATCAGACCATCAACACCATCAGTCCCGTGGCGGGCATGACGGTCGCCGGCCTTGCCGTGGCTAAGATTTCGTTTGGCCAATGGTGGAAGACCATTTGGAAGTTCTTCATTTTCATGGTCGTCTTTGGCCTGATCGTAACGGCAATCTCTGGCATGCTTCCGGTGTAGGTGGTTGTGATGTCTGATCGTTTAACGGTCCTGACGTCTAAGAGCGTCTTTACCGGTACGGGGGACCTGCCGTTCGAAGGTTTCGTAGCGGTCCGTGGCAATCGAATTGAGGCGGTTGGCACCAAGTGTGAGGTAGCTTCGTATTTGACCCAGGCGGACGAGGTAGTTGATCTGGGCGACCGTACCGTCATGCCTGGCCTGATCGATGTGCATACCTTCTATACAGGCTGGGCGCTGCGGACGTTGGGGTCTGATCTGTCCGGCATCGCTGATGCCAAAGAGGCCGTGTCGCTCTTGCGTGCATGGAAAGAAGATCATCCGGATTGCGCGGCGGCTTTTGGCCACAGCCTACCCGAAACGTTGGCATCGGATGCCGAGAACGCAAATACGGCAGCTGTGTTTGACGATTGTTTTGGCGATATCCCTGTCGTCTGCTTTACACCGGGTGCGGAGACCTGCGTTCTCAATGCTGCCGCCAGTGCACGATACGGCTTTACACCCCAGGCGTGCTATGCCGAGAAGATCTGGCGCATGATGAGCGATTTCCTCGCGCTGCCCGAGGTACGTGCGGGGTATTCGGACTACATGAGCATGCTTAACGAGCGCGGCGTTACCGCCATCAAGGAGATGGCGTTTGATGACTACTACGGTTTTGCCGACGAAATGGCTCGCCGTGAGGAATCTGGTGAGCTGACGGTTCGCGTCTCTATGATGTCGCAGCCGGTGGGTGCCGGTGCAAATCTGGCATATGCCCGCGAGGCACGAGAGCGCTTCCGGGGACCGTTCGTTCGTTTTTCTGGCTTCAACCGTATGACCGATCGCGGCGTATGGGCGGGGCTTGCCGAGATGATTGACCCCTATGAGGACACGGCCGATGCGGGCGCTGCCGGCAAGACGGTTGTCGAGGAGCCCGAGTGGGATCTGATTGAGAACGAGCTGCGCGCAATTGATGCTGACGGCTTCCGATATTCCTTGCATTGCCAGGGCGATGGCGCCGTTCGTCGCACCGTGGCGCTCTATGCCTCGCTGCCTCGAGACGAGCATGGACGGTTGCTTCGCCG
The DNA here is from genome assembly GCA_902496005.1 of uncultured Collinsella sp. Classification (GTDB taxonomy): domain Bacteria; phylum Actinomycetota; class Coriobacteriia; order Coriobacteriales; family Coriobacteriaceae; genus Collinsella. The sequence continues at coordinate 10,271 of CABUZI010000030.1, read as the reverse complement.
CCATGCGATTACCGATCTCGAGAACTCTGATCCGACCGATCTTGTCAAGTTTGGCAAGTTAGGTGGAATTTGCGAGGTCTATCCGCAGATTCTGACGCTGGACCGGCGCGAGGATTGCCTGTCGATGATGCGTCGACAAATTGGCAAGACGCGACTTTTGCACAGCTGGAATCGCCGCGGCATGGAAGATTCCGGATGCACGGTGTGCTGTGGTACGGATTTGCCGCTGCTGATTCCGAGCCTGGGCGAGTCAATCTACAGTGCGTGCGACGGATACTTCGACGATGGACTGCCCGTGAATGAGGCCAACGCGCTGACGCTTGTCTAGCTCTTGCGTGCTTGGACTGCCGGGGGCGCGTACGATCTGATGCGCGAAGACGAGCTGGGTACGCTCGAGGTCGGCAAGCTTGCTGATATCTGCGTGCTCGATCGGGATGTGTTCGACCTCGATTATCGCGACGCACGCGATCTTTCGGTTGATATGACGATGTCGGACGGACAAATCGTGTTCGATCGAAATAAGGAGGCATAGGATGTCTGAATCCAAGCCGACGCTGCGCCGCGAACAGATTGCGGGCATGAATATCCACTACATCATGTGGTCGCTCGATTACTTCCTTGATGTGCAGCAGCGTTTGGGCTTTGAGTCCATTGAGCTGTGGTGTGCGGAGCCGCATGTGACACTCGACCATACGGGCTACTTTGAGGCTGAGGTCCTGGCGAAAAAAGCTGCAGACCGTGGGCTTAGGTATCGTACTCTGTGCCCCGAGAATGTTGTCTATCCTTGGCAATACTGCGCACGCAAACCGCTGCATGAACAGCGCAGCCTGGCGTACTTTAAGCACGGCATTGAGCTTGCCGAGGTACTTGGGTGCGACCGTATGTCCGTCAACTCGGGCTGGGGCGACTGGGACGAGGACCGCGAGGAAGCCTGGAAGCGCAGCCGCGAGCACATGTCCATTCTGGCGGAGTATGCCGGCGAGCACGGTCTGGTGCTTACGATGGAAAGCCTGCGTCCCGAGGAGAGCAACCTTGTGACGACGGTTTCCGATGCGAAGCGCATGATTGACGAGGTCGCGAGCCCGTACTTACAGCCCATGGTTGATACAACCGCGATGGGCGTTGCAGGCGAGACGCTCGAGGACTGGTTTGCCGCCTTTGGTGATGGGGCAATTCACGAGATGCACTTTATCGACGGTGATCCGTATGGCCATCTGGTGTGGGGCGATGGCAAGCACGATATGGACGCCTTCGTTGCCACGCTCAACGCCCATGGTTTCGACGGCATGCTGGGTCAGGAAATCACGGACGGTCGTTACTATGATGACCCGGCGGCGGCAGATGCCAAGAACATGGCCGCATTCGAGAAATATCTGATTGACTAAAACAACTATCGGCCACGCAACCAACGTCATTGATTGTGGACCAAACAAGAAAGGAACTGGATATGAACGCACACGACCTGATCAAAGAGGCAATTGCCGAGAAGGGCAAGTTCGACAGCGTCTACTGGATTGCTTGCGGTGGCTCCATGATCGATTTGATCCCGGCTCATGAGCTTCTGCAGCGCGAGGCAACCACCTTCACTTCGTATATCTATACGGCTCGCGAGTTTGATATCATGCGCCCGCGCCGCTTGGGTGAGAAATCCCTGGTCATTGCTTGCAGCCACAGTGGCAACACCCCCGAGGTCGTCGAGGGCTGTGAGATTGCCCTTGCTGCCGGCGCTACGGTGATCGCCCAGACCGACAACGCTGGATCCAAGATTGACTCCGGCAAGTGGACCACGTGGGTCTACCCGTGGGGCGAGGGCGTGCCGCAGGCCGAGGTCCCCGCTGGCATTTCGCTGTCGCTTGCGGCCGAGCTGCTCGATCAGCAGGAGGGCTACGCCGATCTTGCCGATATGTATGCCGGTATTGCTGAGATGGATAAGATTCTTCCTCCGGCACGCGAGAAGGTAAATGCCGAGCTGGGCGATCGTTTTTCCAAGCTTTGCCAGGAGCACGAGTTCTTCTACATTCTGGGCAGCGGTCCCAACTTTAGCCAGACCTACGGTTTCGCTATCTGCTCTCTTATGGAGATGCAGTGGCAGCACTGCAGCTACATCCACTCTGCCGAGTACTTCCACGGCCCCTTCGAGGCTACTCAGGATGGCGTTTTTTACTTCCTGCAGATGGGCTCCAGCGAGTGCCGTGCTATGGACGAGCGCGCCTTGGCGTTCCTTAAGACGCATACCGATACGCTGATGGTGCTTGATGCCAAGGAGTACGGTATGGAAGCCGTGCCGGCGAGCGTCCGTGCCTATCTGGACCCGGTGCTGTTCTACGCCATGAACTGCGAGCTGCGCGCCGCACGCGGCAAGGTGTTTGATCACGATCCCGATTTCCGCCGCTATATGGGTGTTGTCGAGTACTAGAAGGGGCAAAGGCCATGGCATTTAACGTTAACGCGCTCGGATTTGGCGACAACGTCGTCGATCGCTACGAGCATATCCACACCATGTATCCCGGCGGCAATGCGGTGAACTTCGCCGTTTATGCCAAGAAATGCGGTGCCGCACGCTCTGCATACATGGGCATTTTTGGCAATGACGCCGCTGCCGAGCATGTCATTGCAAGCCTCGAGGATGAGGGTATCGAGCTTGACAAGTGCGAGCAGATGATTGGCGAGAACGGGGCGGCTCGCGTGACCGTCGTTGACGGTGACCGTGTCTTCCTTGGCTCCAACGAGGGCGGTATCCGTGGCGATGTGCGCTATGTCCTTGATCGCTTTGACCTTGCGTACATGAAGCAGTTCGATGTGGTTCATTCGGGCAACTACTGCTTTACCGAGCGCGAGCTGCCCAAGTTGAAGGCTGCGGGCGTCACGGTCTCTTTTGACTTTTCGGACGACTCCACCGACGAGTACTACGAGCAGATTGCGCCCTACGTCGATTTCGCTTTCTTTAGTGCGGCGGATGCCGCGAGCGAGGACGAGATTCGCGAGCGTCTGGCATGGGTGAAGGGTCTGGGTCCGCGTTTTGTGTCGGCTACGGCGGGCGCCGAGGGCTGCATTGCTTACGACGGCGAGCGTTATTACCGCCAGCTGGCTAAACCGGTGACGGACATGAAGGACACCATGGGGGCGGGCGACTCGTTCCTCACCTCGTTTTTGATGTGCTATCTCGATTCCGTCAAGCGTGGTGAGGATGGCGCCGAGGTCATCGAGCGCGCGCTCGACTTTGCTGCTGGGTTTGCTTCGACCGTGTGCGGCATGGAAGGTTCTTGGGGCCACGGAGCACCAATCGTCGAATAGCCGAGCGGTCCCGGGGAGGTGCGGGTGCCTCCCCGGGACTCGGTGTGCAAAAAATGCCAAATATGAGTACTGTGACTAATTTAGTCGCAGCAAAATCAACCCCTTCAGATGTGATTTGAGCGTCTGGAGGGGTTTAAGATTTGCGAAAACGCAGGATGAATGACTGTAAAAGCTTTAATTAGCGGACAATCGAGGATTATTCTGGCGGTTGGGAAGTTAAAAGTAATGTATCCATTCCGGTAGCAGTACTCATATTTGGCATTTTTTGCCCACAGGGGTTAGCGAAGGTCAAAAACAGAGTGCGCATTTGTTAAAACTGCCGACTCGATGCGCTTTGCGTCACAATTCTTGAGCGAGGCGATGCGTTCTGAGGTCCTTGTGAGCGATTTGATGAGCGACTGCGCGCTTGTTTCTGTGTTTGCCTCCGCTGGTGCATCGGTCTCGAGCAGTAAACGATCGAGTGGAATCTGTCGTGCGTATTCGCGTCCTCGTTTAGACGCGAGCATGCGTTCGTTGACGGAAAAATAACAGTCCGCATCACGCGCGCGGACGAGTTCGTCCGAAGTGCCGCTAAACCAGTGGAAGATGATAACGGGGGAGTCGGGGTTTGGGATGAGTAGTCCATGCGATTCGAGGACGTCCAGTACGGCTCCTGCCGAACGAACGGCGTGAATTGATATCACGCGCCCGGTAAGAGGATGCTGCACGAGTGTATCGCAGAGCCGGTCAAATGCCTGTATTTGTAGCGGCTCACTTCCGGCAAAGCGTGCGGAAAAGTCGAGTCCCACCTCGCCGATGTAGCGCTCTTGGGCAGCAACTTCGCAAAGCAGATCGACTTCGGCAGGACCGCAGCGGCCGTCGGCGAGCCACCAGGGGTGGAGCCCAACGCCAGCGATGATGCCTGGTAGGCGACGGGCGCGCTCGTTTGCGGCCGAAAAGTCGCGTGGGTCGACCCCGCAGTCAAAGAGCGCCAGATCCGACGCCGCCGACTCACTGGCTGCAGCATCGGGGCCGAGCATCAAATCAAGATGACAATGCGTGTCAAAGAATTGCGGTTCCATCGCAGGACATCCTGCTAGTCCAGGCGTTGGCCGTCGGCGCGTACGCGCTCGGTGCCGCGCCCGCTGATCTGGCGGATAACCTCGCCGGCAATCATCTGACCCATGATGGGCGGCATAAAGCTGGCGGTACCCAACTCGGTACGCTCGTGGATGTTGGACGGGTCGCGGGGTTGGGTCTTAACCGATTCCTCGCAGCTAAACAGCACGTGCAGACTCTTGATTCCGCGCTTCTTACATTCTTTGCGCATGATGCGGCTCATGGGGTCACGTACCGTATCGAAAATGTCGGCAAAGCGGAGGCACTCGGGATGGAGCTTGTTGGCCCCGCCCATGGAGCTAACCAAACGAATGTCGTGGTCCTGAGCATATTTGGCAATGGTGAGCTTGGCCGAGATGGTGTCGATGGCGTCGACGACGTAGTCGAGCTTGCCGTCCGTCTGCTCCAAAACGCTCGCGAAGAACTCGTCGATGTTGTCGCTCAGCAGGTATTCGGTGCGTTTGATAACGGTGGCGGTGGGATTGATGTCGTGGATCATGGCTTCCATAACATCGACCTTGCGCTTGCCGATGGTGCTGTGAAAGGCGATAGCCTGGCGATTGATATTGCTGGGCGCGACGATGTCCTTGTCCAGAATGACGAAATGACCAATGCCGCCGCGGGCGAGTGCCTCGCAGCAGTTGGAGCCCACGCCTCCGCAGCCGAGCACCAACACCGTAGCATCGGCGAGCTTATCGAGTGCCTCGCGGCCCATGATGATCTCGAGCTTGGTGTCGCGTGTCTCGACGAGAGCGGCAGCGGTTTCGGTCATAGACATCCTCCGATGGGGAAGCGAATCGTGTTTTAGCTATCGCCATTATAGGTGTTATCGCGATTCCATTTGAGCCCTTGGGCTTGTTGAAATGGGATTGGGGTTCGCATAAGATTGAAGCAGATGGCACCCGTTGCAGCGGGTTGGCCAACTCCAAAACACGTTTGTAGCGTGAGAAGTGGCCGTCTTCGCATTACGCGGAGGCGGCTATTTTTTTGAGTACAAGATTAGATAGTTAGACAAACATCTAAATATCGAGTATAGTGTGCGCGTCATGAGAGATGATGAGAGGAGGTCTTATGCCGGGAGAGGGTTTTAAGGCGCTTGCCGATCCAACGCGACGGCGCATTTTGGAGTTGCTGCGCGAGGGCAATTGCACGGCGGGGGAGCTTGCCGAGCATTTCGATATCAGTAAGCCGTCGCTGAGCCATCACTTGGCGACGCTCAAAAACGCCGGGTTGGTGACCGACGAGCGCCATGGCCAAAACATCGTATACAGCTTAAACACCACCGTCATGCAGGATTTGATTGGCTGGTTTATGGGTTTTACAAACACGGAAGGTGATAAGGATGAATAACGAAAACAAGGGCATTCACCCCACGGGGGTATCGTCGCGCGTGTGGATTGTGCTGGTCGCTCTGTGCGTCGCCAATGTCGCAGCGCACCTCATGGTGATGCCGAGCTTGCCTGCGCAGATTCCCACGCACTGGGGCGCGAACGGCGCCGTCGACGGTTGGGGTCCTAGCTGGATGGCCTCCGCGCTCGGCGTGCTGCCTCTGGCGCTTCTCGCAATGTTCTGCGTGGTGCCGCGCATCGACCCCAAAGGTGAGGCATATCGAACCTCGGGCAAGTTCTACCAGGGCTTCGTAATCGCCTTCACCTTGTTCATGTGCGCCATAAGCTGGCTGGGAGAGCTTACGGTCTGGGGCGTGGTGCCGGCGGTCGGTTCGGTTAACGTGCTGATTTCCGGTGTTGTCGGTTTGCTGTTCATCGGCGTAGGCAACTATTTGCCGCGTGTGAAGCAGAACTATACGCTCGGTATCAAGACACCTTGGGCGCTTGCCGATCCCGAGAACTGGCGCCGTACGCAGCGTTTTGGCGGCGCCTGCTTTATGGTGCTGGGTATTGGCCTGATTGTGATGGGCGTGGCAGGCAGCGTGCTTTCGAGTGAAGTCGTCGCCGCGGTGATTGCGGCTCTGGCGTTTGGTTCGGTTGGAGCCGTCTACGTCTACTCGTATCTGTTGTGGCGCAAATCGCAGCGAGCCGCTCGTTAAGGTTGCGGAAAACTAGCGTACGCAGTTCATAGTATGTTCCGGGGGACTTTTCCCAGGTAGTATTAGGGGGTGTGGGCAACCATGCCCCTTTTTCGTTAAGTTTCAGAGCTGGTTTTCTCATTTCGTTTCCACTAAAGCGAATCAAGAATAGGGAAACAACAGGTAGAAAGGATAAAACAGACAAATGGCGGAGTTTATCTACCAGATGTATCAGGCTCGCAAGGCCCATGGCGACAAGGTGATCCTTGACGACGTGACCCTGAGCTTCTACCCCGGTGCCAAGATCGGCGTCGTGGGCCCCAACGGTATGGGCAAGTCGACCCTGCTCAAGATCATGGCCGGCATCGAGGAAGTCTCCAACGGCGATGCCAGGCTCACCCCCGGCTACACCGTGGGTATCCTGCAGCAGGAGCCGCCGCTCGACGACGACAAGACCGTCATCGAGAACGTGCGCATGGCATTTGGCGACATGATCGCCAAGGTCGATCGCTTCAACAAGATCGGCGAGGAGATGTGCGACCCGGATTGCGACATGGACGCCCTCATGGCCGAGATGGGCAAGCTCCAGGACGAGATTGACGCCGCCGACGGCTGGGATATCGATTCCAAGCTCGGCCAGGCCATGGACGCCCTGCAGCTGCCCGATTCCGACATGCCGGTCAACGTACTTTCTGGCGGCGAGCGCCGTCGCGTGGCCCTGTGCAAGCTGCTGCTCGAAGCTCCCGACCTGCTGCTGCTCGACGAGCCCACGAACCACCTGGACGCCGAGTCGATCCTGTGGCTCGAGCACTTCCTGCACAACTACCAGGGCGCGGTGCTTGCCGTCACGCACGATCGCTACTTCCTGGATAACGTTGCCGAGTGGATCTGCGAGGTCGACCGCGGTCACCTTTATCCCTACAAGGGCAACTACTCCACGTATCTGGAGACCAAGGCCGCCCGTATCGAGGCGCAGGGCAACCGCGACGCCAAGCTCGCCAAGCGCATGGAGGCCGAGCTCGAGTGGGTACGCAGCTCGCCCAAGGCTCGCCAGGCAAAGAACAAGGCCCGTCTGGCTCGCTACGAGGAGATGGAGGCCGAGGCCCGCGCAAGCCAGAAGCTCGACTGGACCGATATCCGCATTCCCGTTGGACCGCGTTTGGGTAACAAGGTGCTCGAGGCCCATCACCTGCACAAGGAATTCGACGGTCGCGTGCTCATCGACGACCTTTCTTTTACCCTGCCGCGTAACGGCATCGTGGGCGTCATCGGCCCCAACGGTGTGGGCAAGACTACGCTCTTCAAGACCATCGTGGGTCTGGAGCCGCTGACTTCGGGCGAGCTCGAGGTGGGCGAGACCGTCAAGATTTCCTATGTCGATCAGAACCGTTCTGGCATCGATCCCGACAAGAACCTGTGGGAGGTCGTCTCGGATGGCCTGGACCACATGATGGTCGGCGAGACCGAGGTCCCCAGCCGCGCGTACGTGGCGAGCTTTGGCTTTAAGGGCCAGGACCAGCAGAAGCGCGCTGGTGTACTCTCCGGTGGCGAGCGCAATCGCCTGAACCTGGCGCTCACGCTCAAGCAGGGCGGCAACCTGCTGCTCCTCGACGAGCCCACGAACGATCTCGACGTCGAGACGCTGTCCTCACTCGAGGCGGCGCTGCTCGAGTTCCCGGGCTGCTCGGTGGTTATTAGCCACGACCGTATGTTCCTGGACCGCGTCGCCACGCACATTCTGGCGTGGGAGGGCACCGACGAGAATCCGGGCAACTGGTATTGGTTCGAGGGCAACTTTGAGGCCTATCAGGCCAACCGCATCGAGCGCCTGGGCGAGGATGCAGCCCAGCCGCATCGTATTCACCGTAAGCTGACGCGCGACTAGTAGCAAGTAGAAAGGCCGCCACCAAGGGCGGCCTTTCTTGTAGCAATTGCACTGCAGCTATGCCCTAGCTGCTGGTTTGATTCATAATCAAAGTCATCTCTTTGGGATTAAAGCCCGTTTTTGCTATGAGTGATTTTCTAATTCCGTTTAAAACGTAAAGCCGCATTGGGTTGCAAGGACATAAGCAAATCGAATTGAAATATAACCAGTGCTGTAACGTTACAAAAAAGATTATAGAATAGGAGTACCTTATTAGTCGCTTCTCTAGAAAGAAGAACATATGCTTTCGCGTCGTCGTTTTCTGCAACTTGTCGCGTCTTCAATTGTCGCCTTAGCCGCACGTCCGAAAGAGGTTTTTGCTTCGACGGGCAATATTGATGGTGAGCAGATACAATTTACTTCTGAAATTGCGCAAGAGCTTGCCGATAAATATATAAAGGGACTCCTCGGCTATTCGTATACGCCTTCTGACCCTATTCCTTTTGTAGATGTTGATGGGTCCCCGCTTGGTTACATTGTTCCGGTTGTGACATCCAATAGAGCCGCGGGCTATTTGGTTTTAGATGCTTCAGATGATGAAATACTTACGGGATATCGTTTTGGAGACGGCTTAGTCAGCCCTATGGATCGGGGAGGAGATCTTGGTGTCGAGTCTTATTCGTTCAATAACCCAGTCGTAATGATCAATCCATTCGAATTCGGCGTGCAATCTTTGGACGGTTCAATAACAACAAATTGCGGAAGAACAATCCCGGCTGTTTCCATAGAAGGACGGCCTGTCGTTTTATCGAATAAACCTTCAAGCTGGAACGATGTTGTAATTTACGCAACTCAAATGCAGGATTACACAGTATCTGGATTTCGTTCCATTTCTCAGTTTATGTCATATGATGAAAGCGAGATTAAGAGGCTTACCGCCCACTATGCTTGTATGGTGACAGCTTTTTCGAACGTTGCGGAACTGTATGGCATTGCCAATTTATATAGCGACCCTTCGCAATATATGCAGATATGGAATTACACCAATACCCATGCTCTTTCCGATGAAGAACAGACTGTTCCCGGCGTTGTTTTGGGTGGAACGCCGATATCAACCTGTGCAACGGGGTTTACAAATTACTGCGCAAGCAGAGGAAGTACTCTTATCGCCCGCACTGTCTCCTCTCCGGCTATCGCGAGCATCCAAAATGAGATTAACTCTAATAGACCGAATGTTTTACATGCGAGTTTGTACAACGGATCAGCCCATTCTGTAACAGCGGAGGCTTACGCCACACTTACTGGTAAGAAAACTGGAGAGACAAGGCAGATGATTGGCATAGCGGACGGCTGGAATTCATCTTTATCCTTCCTGAAGTATGATCAGAGCTATTATGCGTGGACTTATGGAACGACTTTTTCGAAGTAGGGCGATTCGTCTAGCTCTGTCTTTGGTGCTGATGGCTTCATTGGTGGGCTGTTCAACAAAGGAAGAGATATCGCGCGGAGGTTCCGGAGAAGTGACTGCGACAGACTCAGGTTCATTAGAAATAGCTGGCGGGCATGCCGATGTGATGTTACAAGGAAAAGGCGTGCTTAGGTCGATTGATGCTGAAGACGCTGTCTGCTCAATAGAGGATTTGAAGACAGGTGAAACTGCATCGTACCGAGTTTCAGATAATGCTGCGAATATGATTGAGTCGATACCGACTGGAGCGCAGGTTTCTTTTAGATACTTTGCTCCGCAACTTGAGGATGAGCTTGCTTCTCTGGTGTCTATATGCACCGATGACAACTAAAAGGCCTGAATTCAAACGGCCTCGGATGGTCAATTGGCTATCCGAGGCCGTTTTTTACTCGACCGGGGCTTCGACCTTGTCGATGGTCCAGGCGGCTCCGAGACCGCCGGTGGTGTTGCGGCGGATGCGCACTGTAACCTCGCGGCGCTCGCCGGCCTGCGTGTAGCACAGGGGGAAGTTTGCGCGGTTT
>CABUZI010000029.1 GCA_902496005.1 uncultured Collinsella sp. | reverse complement strand
GCTTAAGAGCGGCAATCTGGTCATCCTTGCTGGTGTAGAGCTTCTTGATCGCAGGGATCATTGCGAAGCACCAGCCGCCGTTCTGCATACGCTCGTAGTTCCACGAGCCCTGAAGGAACTGATGACGGAAGCAAACCTTCTTGCGGTCAGCCTTGGTGAGCTGAATCTTGTTCTCTGCCATATGTATCACTCCCCTCCTACTCGTAATCGTTCAGAATGTCGCCGAGCGGGTCGCCGGAGCCACCGCCCATGCCGCCACCCTGCTTGGCCAGATCCTTAAGGCCAAGGTAGATGAGGGCAAGGGAGATGCCGATGAGACCAAGGGCGATCAGCGTGAGCTGAGGGATGGCAGCAAGGACAAAGCCGAGGACGAAGAACGGCCAGGTCTCCTTGGTGGCCATCATGTTGATGACCATGGCGTAACCGACGGAAGCGACCATGCCGCCGCCGACAGCCATGCCGCCGGACAGCCAGTCGGGCATAGCGTTAAGCGCGTTGGTAACGGCCTCGGCCGGGATGACGCACAGAAGCACTGCCGGGATGGCGATACGAAGGCCCTGCATGAGGATGGCAGCATACTGCCAGCGCTCGATGCCGGAGAAGTCGCCCTTCTCGGCGCAACCGTCCATGGCGTGAGCGATAGCGGTAGCAATGGTACGGCAGATCATGGTCAGGAACAGACCAGCGACCGACAGCGGGACGGCGACGGCGATAGCGGTGGTAACGGCCTTGGCCGAATCGGTGGCGCCACCGTTGAGGGCGAGCACCATGATGATCGAAGAAGCGACCGAGGCCAGAGCGGCGTCAGGCGCGACAGCGGCGCCGACGTTAGCCCAGCCAAGGGCCATCATCTGGAGCGAACCGCCCAGGAGGATGCCCTCCTGAAGGTGACCGGTTACGAGACCGATAAGCGTGCATGCCACGAGCGGCTGATGGAACTGGAACTCATCCAGAATGCCTTCCATACCGGCAAGCAACGCGACAATCGCAACAAGCAGAATAGTGATTGCAGACATGTATCGGACCCTCCTTTACTATGCTTGAGCGGCCAGTTCGGCCTTAGCTTTCTTCAACATGGCGTCGAGATCCTCGGAGGAATCCGAAGGAACCTTGCGGACCTCGAACTTGACGCCCTTGGCCTTGAGGGCCTCGAGAGTCTTGACGTCGTCATCGCCCATAGCGACGGCGTTGGTGACGACGACCTTGCCCTTGGAGTGAGCCATGGAACCGATGTTGACTTCCTTGATGTCGACACCGGCCTCGATGGCCTTGAGCAGATCCTGCGGGTTCTCAAAGAGCAGCATGGCCTTGGTGTCACCAAAGCGCGTGTCCTTGACGACCTCGGCCATCTTCTTGATGGGAACGACGTTGGCATGGACTCCCGGAGGGGCAGCCTGCTCGATCATGGTCTTGCGGAGCTCGTCGTGAGCAACGCCGTCGGAAACCACGATGATGCGGTTGGGGTTGATCTGCTTGGTCCACGTGGTGGCCACCTGACCATGAAGCAGACGGGTGTCGATACGGACGTGGGCGATCTTGATGTGCCCATCGCCGATGACCGTTCCCGGAGGGATGGCGCCTGCAGGAGCAGCGGCGGCCACAGCCGGCTTCTTCTCCTCGGGCTCCAGAGACTCGGGCTTGACACGCACGCCAGCCTTAGCCTCAGTCACGAGATGTTTTGCGATCGCATGTGCAGTGTTCTTTGCGTCAAAGCGCTGCGAATATGCCTCGATGAGCATAGGCAGGTTGACACCGGTGACGATAGCCCAGGAATCGTGGCCCTCGATGAGCCCGCTGATCTGGTTGAACGGCGTGCCGCCCCACAGATCAACGAGGAAGAGCACCTGCTCCTGGTCTTCGAAGGAAGCGATTGCTTCCTCGACCTTGGCACGGAAGTCGTCGGGGCCCATGCTCGGCTCGAGCGAGACCACGGCAACAGACGGTTGATCGCCAAAGACCATCGAGCCCGTCTGCTTGATTCCAGCTGCCAAGTCCCCGTGGCTAGCAAGAACAATACTTACCATCACATAACCTCCTTTTTGTCTACGTATTTCCTACACGACATGAAAGGAGTATAGCTGTTTGGTTTGTGGAATTATAGCTAAATCCGCAAAAGGTTGGATTATTTGTTTAATCGTCTAGGTTTGTTACAAGTTGATTACGTTACTGCTTTTTGACTCATTACACGACAAGGCGTCGCTCATCAAGCCGTGCATTATACAGATACAAGCAGGCTGTTCATTAATATCGATTTTAGGCAAGCGCGAATGCGCTTGTACTGCCGCTATTTTGTTTAAACAGACATGGCTTGACTATTTTCGTGACTTATGTTCTATGAAACCACTCAAAATAGTTGCGGTGGAATAGTTCTTGTTTAAGAGCCAGAAGGCTGAATTTAGGAACTATTTCACCGCAACTTATAGGGAATCCTAGGCGATGTGGAGGGGGTTGGCGGCGTCGACGGCGTCGGGGACGTCGGAAGGGCCGTCGGGGACAGCGTCTGCCGGGTCCTCGTCGGGGGTCTCGATCTGCTTGATCATGACCTCCTGGCCCTGCAGCAGGTATGTCTCGCCGCTACCGCAATGGGGACAGGTCTTGCCGTGCTCGACCGTCGCGTAGTCGCAGCCACACGCCTCGCAATGTGTCACGGCCTCGACGGACTCCACGATAAGCTCCGCGCCCTCGGTGATAGGCTTTTTATCTGCTGCCCAGCGCCAGGCGTCGAGCAGCAAGTCGGGAACGACGCCCGAGACCTCGCCCAACAGCAACGTCACGCTCGAAACGCGACGCACGCCATGAGCGCGCGCCACATTCTCAACATCGCGAATGATGTGATAGACGATTCCGAGCTCGTGCATTTATTTCCTTCCGCCGTTCTACCGAACGGCGGTCGGCTTGACGCTGCGCGAGCCCCAGACGGGCGATCTGCCTTTCAATCGTCGGGCATGGGCAAAAGCCCTATGCCCTCCTCTTTCAAGGCACCTCGCCACGCCTGGGACTCGCTCGCTGTCCAACCGCTCTCTACGCCGTTCTCCTGCTTGTTGCGTTTCTTACTTCTTCCCGAATTTGATTTTAATCGCACGCTTGAGCGCATACTTGCCGAGGCTTGGGAGCTTTTGCTCGTATTTGACCATCGTGGAGCACTCGGGGCGGTCGCGATCCAGATGGATGGCGTCAAACGCGCACTTGGTGGTGCACAGGCCGCAGCCGATGCACTTGTTGGGGTCGACGATCGAGGCGCCGCAGCCCAGGCAGCGGCCGGTCTCGGCGCGCACCTGCTCCTCGGTAAAGGTCTCGACGTACTCGCTAAACGGCGCAGCCTTCTCGCGTTCGCGGTCCACATGCGCAACCTCGCGGCTCGCGCTGTCGTAGCTCTCGAGCACAACGTCGTTGCGGTCGAGCGCGGTGTAGCGGCGCTGGTTGCGGCCGATGGTGAGCGTGGAGCCCGGCTGCACAAAGCGATGGATGGACACGGCGGCCTCGTGACCGGCGGCGATGGCATCGATGGCAAAGCTCGGACCGGTATAGACGTCGCCGCCCACAAAGATGTCGGGTTCGGCGGTCTGGTAGGTCTGGGGATCGGCAAGGGCACCCTGGCCGCGGCCGAGCTCCACCTTGGAGCCAGCCAGCAGGTCGCCCCACACAATGGACTGGCCAATCGACATGACGACACGGTCGGCATCGACACGGCGCAGATCGTTCTCGTCGTACTCGGGCGCAAAACGGCCCTCGTCGTCAAAGACACGCGTGCAGCGCTTGAAGGTGATACCGCACACACGACCGGCCTCGTCCAGGTGAATCTCCTTGGGGCCCCAGCCGCAGCTGATGTGAGCGCCGTCCTCAACGGCCTCGCGACGTTCTTCCTCGCTGGCGGGCATCTGGGCCTCGCTCTCCAGGCAGAACATCTCAACGTGCTCGGAACCCAGACGGCAGGCGTTGCGCGCGACATCGATAGCCACGTTGCCGCCGCCCACCACAATGGTGCGGCCGGGCAGCGCGTCGATCTTGCCACTGTTGACCTCGCGCAAAAAGTCGACGGCCACGGTCACGTCCTCGGCATCCTCACCCGGAATACCGGCAAGGCGGCCGCCCTGGCAGCCAATGGCAACGTAGAAGGCCTTAAAGCCCTGCGCGCGCAGCTCGTCGAGCGTCACGTCGCGACCGACTTCCACGCCATAGCGGAACTCGGCACCCATCAGGCGAATGATCTCGACCTCGGCCTCGATAACATCCTTCTGCAGCTTAAAGCTGGGAATGCCGTAGGTGAGCATGCCGCCCGGGTACTCATTCTTCTCGAACACGACAGGTTTGTAGCCCTTCTCGGCCAGGTAGAAAGCGCAGGACAGGCCGGCCGGACCGGCACCGATGATGGCGATCTTCTGGTCGAAGCCGCCGGCACGCGTCGGGGTCACCACGGGCGGGACGTAGCGGGTCGCGGCATCCAGATCGCGCTGGGCGATGAACTTCTTGACCTCGTCGATAGCCACGGCGGCATCCACACGGCCGCGGGTGCAGGCATCCTCACAGCGGCGGTTGCACACACGACCGCAGATAGCGGGCAGCGGGTTCTCGCGCTTAATGAGTGCCAGAGCCTCGTCATAGCGACCCTGAGCCGCGAGCTTCAAATAGCCCTGAACGGCAACGTGCGCGGGGCAGGCCGTCTTGCAGGGAGCGGTGCCGGACTCATGCGTCTCGATACGGTTGTCGTTGCGGTAGTTGGGCGACCACTTGGTGTGATCCCATTTGGTGGCGTCGGGCAGCTCCTGGCGCGGATACTCGGGCACCTGTCCGCCGGCCTTTTTGCTGCAGAGCTTCTGGCCGAGCTTGGCGGCGCCGGCCGGGCACACCTCAACGCAGCGACCGCAGGCAACGCACTTGTCCTTCTCGACCTTGGCGACATAGGCCGAGCGCGACAGGTTGGGCGTGTTGAACAGCTGAGAGGTGCGCAGGGCATAACACACGTTGACGTTGCAGTTGCAGATAGCGAAGATCTTGTTCTCGCCGTCGATATTGGTGATCTGGTGCACAAAGCCGTTGTCCTCGGCCTGGCGCAGGATGTCGTAGACCTCGTCGCGCGTCACGTAATGGCCGCGGTCGGTCTCAACCACATAGTCGGCCATATCGCCCACGGCAATGCACCAATCGGCCGGGTCGTCGGCGCAGCCCTCACCCATCACGCGACGGCTCGCGCGGCAGCTGCAGGTGCTAGCGGCATATTTGCCATCGTATTTGTCGAGCCAATGCTCGATATGCTCGATCGGCACCGACGTGCTCGCGGCATCGATAGCCTTCTCGACCGGAATGACATGCATGCCGATGCCGGCACCACCGGGCGGCACCATCGGCGTGGCCTTGGACAGCGGTCCCTTGGACGCCTGCTCAAAGAACTTGGCATAGACCGGGTGCTCCTCGAGCTGGCCCATGCGCATGTTGAGGAACTCGGCGGAACCCGGCACCAGCATGGGCAGCACCCACTGCTTGGCGCGCTCGGGGTTTTCCCAGTTGTACTCGAGCAGACCCGTGTAGCTCATGTCGTCGAGCATCTTCTCGATATCGGCTTCGGGCATGCCGGTGAGCTTGACCATCTCGGGCAGCGTATAGGGACGGCGCATCTTCATCTTGCAGAGCACTTCGGCCTGCTCGTCGGTTGCGGCCTCGGCAAACGACCAGTACTCGTAGCCCAGCAGCTCATCGCGATGCAGTAGACGGTTGGTGCAGTGCTCGCACAGCTTGACGATGGCCTCGCGCGGATGATCCGGCAGCGGCGGCACGAACTCCGAACCGATGTCGAACTCGGTGTAACTAATCCCCGGTCCGTTGAGAATCATGGTTGTCCCTTCTCTTGCCGCAGCCCGACGAGGCCGCAGCGCCCCTCTTTTTTTGCAGGCCGGGCATGCCCCATGCCGTTCACCCGCCATTGTTGACATTGTGTCAAAAATAGTATTGACGAACCGTCAACAATATTCAAGACTGTTAGGCGAACGGTCAGGCAAAAGAGGATGAAAGGCGTCAAAACATGGGCAACAACACAGCAGGTACCTCTGTGGTCGATGCCGTCCCCGCATCCGATAGCGCGGCAAAGCGCCTGACGGGCGACGAACGCCGTCGCGAGATCCTCGATGCCGTGCGCACCGTAAGCTCCGAGCTGGGCGTGTCCCACCTATCGGTATCGGCCGTGACCAAGCGAGCCGGCTGCACGCGTTCATTGTTCTACCACTACTTCGCCGACATGGACGCCGCCGTCACCGCCGTCATGGACGAGGCAATCGACGGTTTTATCTCCGAGCTCGAGCAGTGGAACGCCGACCGCACCGTCGGCGATATCGAGGGCGCGCTCGACACCGTCGCCCCGCTCTTTAAGCGCCTGGTCGCCAGCGGCCACGAGCTGCCGAGCACGCTCACCTCGAGCAGCGGCGCGCTCTACGGCGGCTTTTTGCACAACGTGGTCCAGCGCGTGGCGCAGTATATCTGCGACACCACCGTGGTGGATTTTGTCGCCCATCATGAGCTACGCATCGACCATGTCTACGAGACGTTCTACACCCTCATCATGGGTCTTTTGATGTACATCCGCACGCACCCCGATGTGCCCGACGAGACGGTCAAGGAAATCATCGCCTCGACACTCCACATCGAGGGCTATACCGCCAAGTATCCGGAGCGCAAGCCCCAGAACTGACGACATTTGGCCAAACTGCCCGCGATCAGAAGAGGGGCCGCGGGCGTGTGAAAGGAGAGCAGCATGCTGTTCGATGTTTGGGGTAGCGATATCCTTATCCACTGGGCCGGCTGGGCCATGGTCTTTATCGGCCTGATCGTGCTCAACGAGGTCGGCCGCCGCACCAAGCTCGGCGCGGCAATCATCTTTGGCGTGGCTCCGCTGGCCATGACCATCTACTGCGTCGCCATCGCCGTGGGCGTTTCGCAGGGCGCCGAGTGGGCGCTCACCAACCCCACCCATGTGTACCAGAACAGCTGGTTCCACTACGCCAAGGTATACGCGGCGCTCGCCGGTTGCTGGGGCTTCATTGCCATTAAGTACCAGTGGGGAAAGATCGGCAAGGCGCATTGGTTCCGCGCATGGCCGTTTGTGATCGTCGCCATCAACATCATGATCGCCGTCGTATCCGACTTCGAGAGCGCCTATCACTTCTTTGTCCTGAGCGAGTCCACCTGGGTCACCTCCGAAGGTGCTACGCAGCTGGCCGGCTGGAACAACGTGTTCAACGGCATCGCCGGTATCATCAACATCTTCTGCATGACCGGTTGGTGGAGCGTCTACGCCTCCGAGGATCAGACCGATATGCTGTGGCCCGATATGACCTGGGTCTACATCATCGCCTACGATATCTGGAACTTCTGCTACACCTACAACTGCCTGCCCACCCACTCCTGGTTCTGCGGCTTTGTGCTGCTGCTGGCGCCCACCGTCGCCGCCTTTATCTGGAACAAGGGCGGCTGGATCCAGAACCGCGCCTTTACGCTGGCCATTTGGTGCATGTTTGCCCAGGTGTTCCCGTACTTCCAGGAGGAGTCCATCTTTGTGACCCACTCCACGCTCGACCCCGGCGCCGCTACCGCGGTCTCGATCGCCGCACTGGTCGCCAACGTCGCCGCGATCATCTACATCGCCTACCGCGCCAAGAAGCTCGGTCGCAATCCCTACAAGCAGGATGTCTTTGAGGGCACCAGCGATTGGGAGAAGGCCACCGCTCGTCGCGCCAAGGTCGATTACGCTCACGCCGAGTAACATGTTGGTCGCTGTTGGCGCCTGGGCATAGGCCCGCCCGCCAGGTTTTTCATCCAATGCCTCGCAGAGCCCCCGGAAAGCGTTTCGCTCGCTTTTCGGGGGCTTTTGTCGTTGCGTCTCTATTCATCTATTCAAAAACATGCGCATATATAAAATCGGATTTCAAATCATGAGGCGGCTCTATGGGGTCCCGTTTTTGGGTACAGTGTTGTCCCGATATTGAGCTTGGGGGATGTATGAATGATGAGACGATGGGCCAAGAGGATGCGGCCCAAGATGCAGAAGCGTGTGCCGAGGCCCTGGAGAGCCTAGACCGGATTTCGCTTGACGATGTTGCGTTTGACGATTCG
Source organism: uncultured Collinsella sp. (assembly GCA_902496005.1). Lineage (GTDB taxonomy): Bacteria > Actinomycetota > Coriobacteriia > Coriobacteriales > Coriobacteriaceae > Collinsella. Next base: position 9,804 of record CABUZI010000029.1, on the reverse strand, counting down.
AGCGTTGATGTGCAGGATGAGCCGGAAATCGAGGCGCAGCCCGATGATCAGGATACAGGCGACGTTGAGCCTGCCGAGGATGAGGCAGATCACGAAGACACCGAAAGCGAGGCCGACGACCAGCCCGGATCCGACACGAGCGAGGAAACCATCTTGCTCGACAACTTGCCGGCCGAAGATTCGCTGACCCGCGAGCTCCCTGGCTTAGGCTCTGCGCCTGCCGTGGACGAGACCATCGCCATGGGCGATATTCCCCTACCGTCCGTTCCTTCGGCACGCGAAGCCGAGGTTCGTCACCGTAAGATGTCGCCCAAGCGCCGCAACCTGATGGTGGCAGGCGTCGTAGCCGTCGCGCTTGTCGCCGGCGGCGCAGGCTATGCCGCTTGGAATGGATACCGGCAAGAGCAGGCCGCCGTGGTTGCCGCAAACGCCCATACCATGATGTCGGTGCAAATTGGCGTACATGCCGCGGGGCTCGACTGCTCAACTGGCTCCAAGATTCCCGTGCAGGTGAGCGGTCAGGATTCCGACGGTTCTTCCGTGAGCGAAACGCTCTACGTTGACGAGCACGGTCGCGGCATTAAGCTGCTGCCCGGCGATTACACGTTCTCCATCGCCGCCTCCCCCATCGCGGCCGACGGCACCATCTACACCGTCCCGACCACCAAGGCCCAGGTTACGGTCAAGAATGACGGGCAGGATCTGCGCGCTCAAGCCACCTTTAAGCTTAAGGTGCCCTCAGCCGACACGGTGACCGACGACCAGATCGATGCCGCCGCCAAGTACGCCGAGGAGGGCGGTGCGAGCTCCGCCGCGGCTGCCAAAGTGCTCCAGCAGGCAGCAACCGCGCGGCGCGACGCCGCCGTCAATGCCGTGAGCGCGCAAAAGGCACAGGCGTCCCGTGATGCTGACGCTCGCCACAAGGCAACCGACCTCTACCAGCTCGATATTCCCGTCGAGTGGTACGGCAAGGTCGCAACTTGGCAAAACGGAAGCACGCTATGCATCTATCTGGGCGACGACGCCAATACGCCGCTCGTGACGCTCGTCGCGGTGCGCGAGGGCGAGAGCTTTACGCCCGATGAAGGCGATACGGTTTTGGGTGCGGCCAATCTAGGCAACGGTTATACCGTCTACGCCAGCGGCCCCGTCTATCCGTACGTGGTGCCCCAGACCATCAACGGACGGACGCAGAACCCCGTGTCAACCTACCCCATGGACACGGCCATTGAGCTTGTCGAGCTTACGACCGGCAACCGCTATACGTATAGCCAGATCAAGAACGTGTTGGTCGGCAAAGACGGCAAGGCAGACACCGCGACCAAACTCGAGACCGACTACCTCGCCCAGATTCTCCTGCCGAGCATCAAAGCCCAGGACTAGCCTGGCGCAGCAAGGTGCTCCCCAACCGTGATGAAGGAGCCAGGAGGTCCTGATCCCACAGGTCCATAGATGATTAGGCAAGGAGCCACTTCCATGCGGGCACAACGTGTACCGCACCGTGCTCGCATGGAATATCGGCCTGCTCATCCATGGTAACGATTGCCGACTCGCCAAGATCGAACTGGGCCATCGAGGCATCAAGCGCGGCAATTTCGCGCTCGCGCGTTTTCTCACTTGCCATATCCACACTCACCTGAATCAGGCTATAAGCCCGCATGAGAAGTGCGTCCCCAGCCACAAAGTCCACCTCATGGCTTTTGCTCTTCTCTTTGATCAGCAGGCGGCAGACCGAGCCGGTCCTCACCGCGGGAGTCCTTCTTCTTAGCGCATTGAACACTGCGGTCTCGAGCCTCTGGCCCTGGTCCAATGCTGATGCGGGAGAGAATGCTCCAAACATCGCAGGGTCGACAGCGTAGACCTTAGACGCAGACCGCATGTTACTTGCCAATGAACGCGTGAACTCCGGCACAGAAAATAACAGGTAGGCATCCTCATAATACTCAAGTAAATCGCTGAGCGAATTACGACTGACGGGTATCTGTCTGCTCTTGAACTCGTTGTACACTTTGTTCACTGACAGCTCTCGTCCCGAAGATGCCATACACCGCGTCAAGAACAGCGATGCCAGGCGAGGGTTCTTGACGTCGTAACGTTCAACGACGTCCATGGCGACCGTTCGCGAAGCATATTCCTGTAGCAGCTGAATCGCGTCTGCAGGCGTCTGCTCAAGTGTCGCGATGAATCCCCCTTGTTCAAGATACCCGATCAGATGATGTCGAAGCAGCGCTGCATCGCTCGGGGAAAAGGTCGCATCTGGCTCGGGAACGCTCCCCGTCTTATATCGAACGTATTCCGAAAAACTCAACGGAAAAAGCTCTCGCACAAGGGAACGACCCCTGAACTCGCTCTTAAGTTCTGAGGACAGCATCTTAGAAGAAGATCCCGTCACATAGACGGTCGCTTTCTCCGTATCGACTACACGCCGCAGAAACGCACCCCATTCGGGGATTTCCTGGATCTCGTCAAAGAAAATGTAAGCGCCCTCGATTCGAGCAACAGGATACAGCGCATAGAACGTGTCGAGCACGTCCGCCAGCAGCGATGGCTCATACGGGCGCAAGCGCTCATCCTCAAAATTGAAGTAAAGCATCCGGTCAAGCTCGACGCCCCGGCTCTGAAGCCGCCGCATCTCCTGATACAGGCGATACGTCTTTCCACAACGGCGGGCCCCCACAATCACATTTACGATGTTGTCGCGCTTTGGCTCCTGTGGGTTTCCTAGATCAAGGTCTCGCTCAAAGACCTGCGGAACCCCCTGCTGTTCAAAGTCCTTTATTTTCTGGGCGATCAAGTCGTTGAATGCCATGATTCTCCAATCTTGCTCTCTAGCTAATCAAAATTATACTGATTCTTGATTAATTAGAGAGCAAGATTGTGCGTAGCTTGATTAACACTTAAGCAAGTTTTTCACTATTATTGCTCCGAAGGATATCGAGTGGCTAAGAGGACAACCGAGCTCGAATGCGACTCCCCGAGCAGCCAATTTGGCAGTCAATTTGGGACGGGGCTTTTTTGACTACCCTCCCCCTGCAGAAAAATCCCTAACGCAGTTGCGGTGAAATAGGGACTGTTTTTGCTGGTCAAACCGCAAAACAGTCCCTATTTCACCGCAACTTATTGGTGGCCTTTTGGGTGGCACTCAGCGCCAGGGGTCGGCTTCGAACATTGGCTCGCGCTCGGGTCGTCGGTCGCTGTAGGGATCGTAGCCGTCATCGTCCTCGTTCTCGGCACGGATGTAGGGATCGCGCGGCTTGGGCGCCGGCTTAGGCACAGGCTTGGGTGCGGCGGGTGCGACATCGGTAGCCGGCGTGTTTGTCTTGTTCTCGTCTATCATCTGCATATCTCCTTGCCATGTACTCATGCTCAACATCATCGATTGTCGCACGAAAAAAGGGCGGCGGACCCAATTGGATCCGCCGCCCTTGGCGTTTTGCGATGAGGTGCGGTTAAAGCCGGCCCCATAATTTACTCTGCGTCGGGGACCTCGTAGGTGGCCGCCGGCGTGTTGTCGCACACGACGGTAAAGCCACCGTCCTTGTCGACATCGACCGTCACCCGATCGCCCTCGCGCACCGTGCCGTCGATGATGGCGGCGGCGATGACATCCACGACCTCGCGCTGAACCAGACGTTTGAGCGGACGGGCACCAAAGACCGGGTCCAGGCCGCCCACAGCAAGCATCTGCTTGGCCGCCGGGGTGATGGCAAGCGTCATGCGCTCCTTGGCCAGACGCGCGCGGACGTCGGCGAGCTGAATATCGACGATCTTTTCGATCTGCGCCATGCCAAGCGGATGGAACACCACGATATCGTCGATACGGTTGAGGAACTCGGGACGGAAGGTCTGAGCCATGGCCGAGTCGACCTGGTGACGCATCTCCTCCTCGTCCTTGCCCGACAAGTCGGCGATAGCCTTGGAGCCCACGTTAGACGTCATGATGATGATCGTGTTCTTGAAGGACACCTGGCGACCCTGGCCATCGGTCAGACGACCGTCGTCGAGCACCTGCAGCAGTACGTTGAAGACATCCGGATGGGCCTTCTCCATCTCGTCGAGCAAGATCACTGAGTACGGACGACGGCGCACTGCCTCGGTGAGCTGGCCGCCCTCGTCGTAACCCACGTATCCCGGGGGCGCACCGATCAGACGTTGGACGCTGAACTTCTCCATGTACTCGGACATGTCGATACGCACGAGCGCGCGCTCGTCATCGAACAGGCACTCGGCAAGCGCCTTGGCGAGCTCGGTCTTGCCCACGCCGGTGGGGCCCAGGAAGAAGAAGCTGCCGATGGGCTTGTCCGGATCGGAGAGACCCGCACGGCTGCGACGCACGGCCGCGGCAACGGCGGAGACGGCCTCGTCCTGACCGATGACGCGCTTATGCAGCTCACCCTCCAAGCCCTTCAGCTTGTCGAGCTCGCCCTGCATCATCTTGGACACGGGCACGCCGGTCCAGGCACTCACGACCTCGGCGATCTCATCGGAGGTCACCTGCTCGTTGAGGCCTTCGCCGTCCTGCTGCTTTTGCGCCTCGAGCGCAGCCTCGGAATCCTGAATCTGCTGCTGCAGACCCGGAATCACGGAGAAGCGCAGCTCGGACGCACGGCCCAGGTCGCCGTTGCGCGTCGCGCGCTCCTCTTCGCTCTTGGCCTCGTCGAGCCGGCCCTTGAGCTCCTGCACGTGGTCGATGGCGTTCTTTTGGTTGAGCCAGCCGGCCTTTTGCACGTTGAGCTTTTCCTGGACCTCGGCGATCTCCTGACGTAGGGCCTCCAGACGCTCCTTGGAGGCGTCATCGGTCTCCTTCATGAGTGCCTGCTCCTCGATCTGCAGCTGGGTGAGCTGACGCGTGGTGGCGTCGATCTCGACCGGCATGCTGTCGAGCTCCATGCGCAGGCGGCTTGCGGCCTCATCGACCAGGTCGATGGCCTTGTCGGGCAGGAAACGGTCGGCGATGTAGCGATCGGAGAGGTCGGCAGCCGCCACGAGCGCGCTATCGGTGATATGCACGCCGTGGAAGATCTCGTACTTCTCCTTGAGGCCACGCAGGATCGAGATGGTGTCCTCGACGGTAGGCTCGCTGACCATTACGGTCTGGAAACGACGCGCGAGCGCCGCGTCCTTCTCGATGTACTTGCGGTATTCGTCGAGCGTGGTCGCGCCGATCGCATGCAGGTCGCCACGGGCAAGCGCCGGCTTGAGGATGTTGCCGGCGTCCATGGAGCCCTCGGTGGCACCCGCGCCCACGATGGTGTGGAGCTCATCGATGAACAGGATGACCTTGCCCTCGGACTTCTGCACCTCCTTGAGCACGGCCTTCAAGCGGTCCTCGAACTCACCGCGGTACTTGGCGCCGGCGACCAGCGCGCTCATGTCGAGCTCGATGAGGTCGCGGTCGCGCAGGGTGCTCGGCACATCGCCGGCCACGATACGTTGGGCGATGCCCTCGACAATAGCCGTTTTACCGACGCCCGGCTCACCGATGAGCACGGGGTTGTTCTTGGTGCGGCGGGACAGGACCTGGATGGTACGACGGATCTCGTCGGTACGGCCGATGACCGGGTCGAGCTTGCCGGCGCGGGCGAGGTCGCAGATGTTGCGTCCGTACTGCTCCAGCGCCTCAAACTGCGTCTTGTCCTCGGCAGACGTCACGCGGTCATCGCCGCGCAGTTCCTCGTAGACTTGCTCGATGCGCTCCTTGGTCACGCCGGCGTCGCACAGAACGCGGCCGGCCTCGCCCTTGTCCTCGGCAAGCGCCATCAGCAGATGCTCGGTCACCACAAAGCTGTCGCCCATCTTGGTGGCCTTCTTCTCGGCCTTTTCGATGACGCGGACGAGCTCGTTGGACAGGCCCATCTGCTGGCCCTCGCCCGAAACCTTGGGCGCGTGGTCGATGGCATCCTGTGTGGAACGTGCGAGCTGGGCCGGGTCGGCACCGATGCGCTCGATGATCACGGAGATATTGCGCTCGCCGGCACCGAGCAGGGCAGACAGCAGATGAATCGGCTCCACCGCGCCGGCCTGCGCGTCAGCGGCCGTGCTCATGGCGGTCTGCAGCGCCTCGCGCGACGTCATAGCTAGCTTATCGATTCTCATGGAATCACCTCTCTTGGGGCGGCCGCCCTACGGGGCGGCTTCACGTTGTTCGAGAAGTATTGTTGCCAGCTTTGCGCGATCTTATACACAAATCTAAGTCTCTATATATAAGATTTTCTGAGTGATTAAGTGATAGGAAGCAGGCACTCTCACCAGCCGCGGCCTCGTCCCCTTACCATCTCAATCTGTAACATCTAGCGACTGTTTATGGCTCCAGATGTTACAAATCAAGATGAAATGACCAACGGCGCCCGTTTGTCTCAATCTGTAACATCTACTCGGCAAATAGAGCCCTATCTGTTACAAATCGAGACGAACAGAAGACGCCCGAATCGAAAATCTAAATCTGTAACACCAAGCCCACTTTTAGCGGCCAAGATGTTACAGATCGAGACAAACCAAGAACCGCCACAAAGGTGCCCGTCCCCTTTGTGGCGGTTTTCGACAAAAAGAAGCCGCCCCGATAACAGAGGCGGCATCAAGCAAGCCTATTTATTAGCGTCCCTCAAGACCCAACGAAAACGCAGCGATGGAATCGAGAACCGACAATAGCCCGTTCGCACAGATAGAGGCAGAGATTCAAGGTCAGAGTCCGGCTTAAACGGCTTAGCTATCGCACGTCACATTGTTCTCGTCGTCCCCCTATCATATTTATAGTGCTTATAGTGAAAATAGTGAGTTTAGTGAGAAGAGTATCGCTCAAAACTCGTGGACTCAATTATTGACCTCACGCCCAGAATGAGTGGGGCAAATATTTCTATTAGAGGTCAAATCTAAGCCCAATAGGGCCTTTTCACCCCGTCATTTCGATCGATCGCTTTCTTTTGAAGATTGTCGTAAGCTGGTATCACTTATCTTAATGAATGCATACTATTTGCGAGGTACCCGCCGTGAAACGCTCCACCTATATCGGCCTGCTCGTCTTAGCGTTTGCGATTACCGCAGTCGGCGTAGGAATTATCTATCTCGCATTTCTCCCCGCCTCTGCGACGCAGGCGGCGGTTGAGACCGTAAGCTATCCCATCGAGGTCCTCACCGATATCGTCAAACCCGATTCGGTCACCGTCGATTTTGACGGTACGCCCGCAGCGCTTGGTGTCAGCAACTATCCCCGCATCGAACTTGGGGCCAGACGCTACACCAAAGATGAGCAGCTTATCGGCAAGGCAACCAGTTTACTCAAAGGCAAGACGTTTAAGCGGTGGTACGGCGCCGCAATATATCGAGCCAAGAATGGCCAAATGGTTGGCGGATATTATTCGACCCTTGAGCTCGATGCGGCAAACGGGAGCAAATTGTGCAACGTCTCATACGACCCCGGCTGCGTGGACAATGAAGGACCGGGGGTCTATATCTCGGATGGCGACGTAATCTACGTCATGGAGGGCGACCAGACGGCAGTCGTCGATTTTATGGATCGGTGTACCGAGGATGCCTACGAACAAACCTGCGAGCCCGATCCGCAGACAGCGCGCAACAGTGGCTCGGCACGCACTTGGCTATTTGACGATGAAATAACCTGGACCCCATCGAAATAAGGTCCCGCCGGGCAGGCACCTTTGTGGTGGTCCCAGTCAATTATTAGCGCCCCTCAAGACCCAACGAGAACGTCGCGGTAGCCCCGGCCACACCTTTCCCTCGGGCGACCCTCGCGAAGCGCGTGAGCACGAGGGAAAGGTGTGGCCGGGGCGTACAGCAGAGTTACTCGGCAGCGGCCTTGAACTTGTTGTAGTTGATCAGGCAGCCGGCCTTGACGATGGCACGCTCCTCTGCCGTCATATCGGCAATATAGAGCTCAATCTGCTCGACCGCACCATCGGCGCGCACTACGTACGCGGCGATGTTCTGCAGGTCGCCGTCGAGCGTGGTACGGATACCCGGCACAAAGACGTAGTCGCCCACCTCAAAGTTGGGCTCGGCCTCCATCTGGAAGGGCACCATGCCCCAGTTCATCACGTTGGAGCGATAGCGCTTGGTAGCGTACTCGTGGACGATGTTGGCCAGGCCGCCAATTACGCGCTGGCAGCTCGCGGCCTGCTCGCGGGCAGAACCATCACCGGGCTTCTTGGCATAGAGCATGGAGCCGTACTCGGTCGTTTTGGCATCGGCAGCGACACCCGCGCCGGCCAGTGCCTCAAAAACACCGGCAAGCTCGGCATCGAGCGCCGCCAGGTCGCCCGCGGCCTCGCCGGCCACGCGGCGCTTCTCAACGGCGTCGACTTCCTTGGAGCGGCCCACGTAGGCCGGGTCACGGCGGCTGAGCGTAAACTCTGCCAGGCCCAGCGGGTTGGAGCGGAATGAGCTCGTCTCGCCCGAGGGAATGAGCTCGTCAGTCGTAGTGACCGGGTCCATGATCTTGGAGCACACCTTGAGCAGGATATCGTCGCCGAGGGGCTCCATCGCGGGCCACGGCTTGATGTTGGGGCCTTCGACCAGCTCGTCGGCAGGCTCCGCCTTGCCAAAGCCCCAGTACACGCGCTTTTTGTACGGCGCGTCGTCAAAGGTGTACTCGCAGGCCTCGTCCCAAGTCTCCTCGGGCAGGTCGGTCGCCGGCGTCAGGATGCCGCCGTTGGCCGCCGTCGCCGCAATGGAGCGGGCGTCCATCAGGGCCACGGCGCTCAGCTGGCCGTTGCCCGGTTTGGAACCCTCGCGATTGGGGAAGTTGCGCGTGGTGTGGCGGATGGACAGGCCGTTGTTGGCGGGCGTGTCGCCGGCGCCGAAGCACGGGCCGCAGAATGCCGTGCGCACAATCGCGCCAGCCTCCATAAGGTCGTAGATATAGCCGCGGCGTGTAAGCTCGAGTGCCACGGGCTGGCTCGTGGGATAGACCGACAGCGAGAACTCGCCGCAGCCGGTGTTGGCGCCCTTGAGCACGCGGGCGGCCTGGACCACGGAGTCGTAGTTGCCGCCCGAGCAGCCGGCGATAACGCCCTGCTGCACGTACAGCTTGCCGTCGACGATCTTGTCGAGCAGGCTAAAGTGCGTCTTGCCCTCGCCGATCTTGGCGGCCTCGAGCTCCACCTCATGCAGGATGTCCTCGAGGTTCTCGTTGAGCTCGTCGATCTCAAAGCCGTTGGAAGGATGGAACGGCAGGGCGATCATGGGCTTGATGCTCGACAGGTCAACCTCGACGCAACCGTCGTAGTAGGCGACATCGGCGGGCTTGAGCTCGCGGTAGTCGTCGCCGCGGCCGTGCATGGTCAGGAATGCGTGCGTGTCCTCGTCGGTGGCCCAGATGCTCGACAGGCAGGTGGTCTCGGTGGTCATGACGTCGACGCCGTTGCGGTAATCGGTCGTCATGCTTGCGATGCCCGGGCCCACAAACTCCATGACCTTGTTCTTGACGTAGCCCTTGGCAAAGACGGCGCGGATGATGGCGAGCGCCACGTCGTGCGGGCCGACGCCGGGGCGCGGGGCGCCCGTGAGGTAGATGGCAACGACACCGGGATAGGTGACATCGTAGGTGTCGCGCAGCAGCTGCTTTGCCAGCTCGCCGCCGCCCTCGCCCACGGCCATGGTGCCCAGGGCACCATAGCGGGTGTGCGAGTCGGAACCCAGGATCATCTTGCCGCAACCGGCGAAGTTCTCACGCATAAAGGAGTGGATGACGGCGATATGCGGCGGGACGAAAATGCCGCCGTACTTCTTGGCAGCCGAGAGACCAAAGACGTGGTCGTCCTCGTTGATGGTGCCGCCCACGGCGCACAG
>CABUZI010000028.1 GCA_902496005.1 uncultured Collinsella sp. | reverse complement strand
CGCCGCGCCCGCCGAGACGCCCACCATATGGTCGCAGGTCAAACCGCGCTCCATCCATACATCGAGCACGCCCGCTGTATACATACCGCGGTAGCCGCCTCCCTCGAGCGCAAGCCCCACCGTGCGCGTCATATTTGACTGTGCCATGCGACCATCTCCGTTCCTGCGTTTTAAAACGGGACAAGTATACCCGTCAACATATACCGTCCCAGTCGCATTTTTATCGAACATCGCATCGTCGCGCTACTGCTTGTCGAATAATAGCCGCCCACAGCATGTACACCCATATATAATTGTGCACCGTTGTTTACACTACTCAGCTGTTATCAACAGCGAACATTAGCCGGTAAATTAACTCAACAACGCAGCAAGGCGGGGGCCTGGATACATGCAAAGCGCTGAGCAACGACGCGTGTACACAACGAGCTCGCCCGACGCAATCCGCCCCGACCTCAGAAAGCCGCTTAGAACATGGATACTGTCAGCAATTACACCGAAACGCTCGAAAAGACCGTCCGTGACCTTCTCGAGCGGCAGGAGGATCTGATCAGGACTGCCTTTACCGACCAGCTTACTGGGCTTGGCAACCGCGGCGGTTTTGCCCGTTCCCTCGAGGAGCTCTGGGAGCAGGACGCCCCCGTTACCATGGCGTTCATCGATATCGACAATCTCAAGCACTGCAACGACGTCTTTGGGCATGACGAGGGCAACCGCTATATCTTGCAGGTAAGTCTCTATCTTAAGCTGTATATGAAGGTGGGCGAAGCGGCGTTTCGCATAGGCGGTGACGAGTTTGCCATCCTATCTACGATTGCAACCGAGGACGACCTCGCCGAACGTCTGAAACACTGCCGAACGGTTCTGCTCAAAAACAACGATTCCGAGATGCCCCGCTCGTTTAGCTACGGAGTGTCACATGCCGACCCCGCCCTGGGCGAAGCTTCCAATCGCATGACGCTCGATGCCGACCATCGCATGTACGACTACAAGCTACGTCATGCAATGCACCTCGATCGACGCAATATCACGCAAGTTCACGCCGACGACTTCGAAATAAGCGATCGAATTTTTGACGCCTTTTCGATGCTCAACGAGGGCCGTTATTTCTTTATCGAGAACTTGGACAAACATCGCACCCTTTGGTCACAAGGTGCCTTGCGCGATCTTGGCCTTCCCTCGGAGCACATAGACAACTGTCGCGATTACTGGAAAACGCGCGTCCATCCCGACGACCTTGAGGCCTGCATCAACGACATCGACCAAGTCTACAACGGCACCAAGCACCGTCGCGTCATGCAATATCGTGTGCGCAACGCCGTCGGCGACTACGTCCTTTGCCGTGCTCGCGGGTTTCGTATCGACGGCGACGGAAATGTCCCCTCGCTCTATGTCGGTGAGCTCGTCAACCACTCACTTGCCGAAACCGTCGACGCCGCCACAGGCCTCGGAACGCAGCGCATGCTGGCCAACGCCATCGACGCCTGCCGCCGCGATCGTTGCGAGACAGGGCTTATAGCAGTGCGCGTTCGTGGCACGACAAAGCTCAACGAGCTCTACGGGGCCGAGGCTGTCGACAACATGCTTGCCGAATACGCTGGCCGCATGCTGTCGATCACCCGCAGCAGGAGCCGGGTCTACCGTTCACGAAGCGTCCAGTTCGTCGTGCTCAGCAACGAACTAGACCACGAGGCATTCGAGCAACTGACCCGCCACCTTAAAGAGGCCGTTTTCGCTCCTGTTCGAATCGCAGGCGACACCATTACTCCCGTCTGCCTTGTCGTCCCGGCCTTTTACGAGCACTTAACCCATCAAGCGACCGCCGTTTTAGGCGAACTCGACCGTCGCCTTCGCACGGCCGGCGGGCTTGTTCCCAACGACAGCCTCCCCATACCCGAGGCGGAGCGCAAAAGCGCCATAGCCGAACGTATCGACTCGCTCACGGGCCTCTATCGACCCAGCGAGTTTATGCGGCGCGCCAACGCATTTCTCGAGGCAAGGCGCAACGGCGCCTGGTGCATCGCCACGGTCGACATGGGCCACATGCGCCTGTTTAATGAATGGCACGGCCAGGCCGAGGGCGACCGCGTGCTCGCCGATGTGGGCACGGTCCTCAAGGACATCGAGAATGCCGATATGGGCGTCGCAGGATACTGGGGCCAAGATGACTTTTGCGTACTCATCCCCTTTAAGCACATCACCGTCCATCAAATCTACAACCGCGTTCGCGAGGCAGTAGCTAGGCATGATGACGGCGTAGGTTTTTGGCCGTCCATGGGCGTTTACCCCATCGACTCCAGTGAGGAAATCACCATCGATGCGCAGGCGAAGGCCATGTTTACCAATCGGCGCGCAAAAAACGACTTCAAGGAGCGCATTGCCATTTTCTGCCCCGCGGAGTACGAGCGCGAAGTCGTGTTCCACCGCACGCTGACCGAATTCCAGTACGCGCTCTCGGACGGTCGCATTACCTACCACTTGCAACCCCAGGTCGATATGGAAACCGGCGAGATTATTGGTGCCGAAGCGCTCACCCGCTGGATTGACAAGGACGGCTCTCTCATTTCGCCCGCAACGTTTATCCCCGCACTCGAGGATAGCGGCTTTGTAGTGACGCTCGACAAGTACATTTGGCAGGGTGTCGCCATATGGCTTCGCGAGCGTCTCGATCGCCGTCTTCGCGTGGTTCCGGTCTCGCTTAATGTGTCGCGCGTGGATATCCTTGCCTGCGACGTTGCCGAACATATGGGGGCGCTCGCCGCCCAATACAACCTACCGCCCGAGCTCATGCGTATCGAGATCACCGAGACGGCTTATACGGGAGAATCCGAGGCCGTGGATAAGCTGACCGCAGATCTGCACACCCGCGGCTTCTCGACCTATATGGACGATTTTGGCACCGGTCAGTCCACGCTCGCGATGCTCAAGAACGTCAACGTCGACGTCATCAAGCTCGACCGCACCTTTGTGCCCACCGACCGCGATCAAGGCCGCAGCACGCAAATCATTTCATCGATGCTCGAAATGGCGCAGTCGCTCCATCTACCCGTCGTGGTCGAAGGCGTCGAGACAAATGAGCAGGCGAACATGCTACGACAAATGGGCGCCCGCTACGCTCAGGGCTTCCTCTACTACCGCCCCATGCCGGCGAAGGATTTTGAGGCATTGCTCGATGGTGGCAATAACAACTGATACGCTCGCGCGCAAAACGCCACCGTCGAAGGGGGCATTTGTCTCCATTAGCTAACTTATATCCCCAATTCAAACCGAATTGGGGATATGATACAAACCGTTGTTCCGCCCAAGGAGGTTATCCATCATGAACGAGTCATATCGCCTGGGCGAGCAATCGATTATTGCCTATCTTCAGCAACTTGCGAACGGCGTCTCGACCGCTGAACTCGATGTTGCCGCGCTGCCTGCTGAGCTACGCGCCGTTGGTGAGCAACTGCAAAAGACGCATGCCATCCTGCAACAAGAGCGCCAGCTGCTTGAGCGCAACGCCTATATCGATCCGCTCACCAACTTGGGCAACCGCAACGGATTCGACCGTCACGTCGAGCAACTCTGGCGCAAAGGCGACCCCTTCACCTGCGCCTATATTGACATCGACCATCTCAAGCATTGCAATGATAGGTTTGGCCACGCCGAAGGCAATCGCTATATTCTGAGCATCTGCCGCACGCTCTCCGAAACCATGGAGCACGATGAGATGCTGTTCCGTATCGGTGGAGACGAGTTTGTGCTCATCTCGCCCTCCGCAAACGAGATTGAACTCGAGCAGCGCTTGGAGCAGGTGCGTACCAGGCTGATCGAGGCGAGCTCAGGTGGCAAGGCGCCCATGATCGGCAGCTTTAGCTTTGGCTGCTCGCGCGTCGATCCACTTGCTGGCGACACGCGTCGCCAGATGACGATGGATGCCGATCGCAAGATGTATCGCTATAAGCTTATGCATCGTGTGCAGCAACCGAAAGACGATGACGCGCCGCAACGCCCAATCGTTGATCAGCTTCCCTGCAACGACCGGGTGTTCCAAGCGATCTCCATGAGCTCCGAGACGCGCTATCCGTTTATCCTCAATCTCGATACGGGAGAATCGCAATGGTCGGTTAACGCCGTGCGCGATTTTGACCTGCCCTCCCAGCACCCTTTTAACTCACTCGACATGTGGCTCGCCCGCGTCCATCCCGAGGACCGCGACAACGTACGTGCCGAGCTCGACATGGTGATAAACGGCACGTGGCACTTCCACTACATGCAGTATCGCGTAATGGATGCCACCGGAAAATACGTGCTTTGTGACTGCACGGGCTACCGCTTGGACGGCACCGATACCGAGCCCGGCATGTATGTGGGCATTATCATCAACCGAAGCTTGGCAGATACGACCGATTCCGTGACCGGCTTGGGCGATATTCACGCCCTGGTCAACGCCATTGGCGAAATGCGTCGCGTGGCGCGCAAGGCTGGTTTGATCGCCATCAAAATCGACGATATCGCTCAGGTCAATGCCCGCTTTGGCTTTGATGCGGGCGACCGCGTTTTGGCAGAAAGCGCCGCCTGCCTCATGGAATGCTCGCGCGGCAAGGGTCGCCTGTTCCGCTCGACGGGGCCGACGTTCGCGGCGCTTTTCGACGACTTTGATCCCGAAGAGACCGACGCGATCGCAGAAGAAATCGAGCGGTTCCTGGGTTCTCCCGTGCTCATCGGCTCGCTTGAATATCAGCCACCCATTCGTGTGGCGACACTTCATCTGGACGCTGTCGATCGACAGCCCGTTTCCATTTTGAACGAGCTCAAAGCGCGGCTTATAGAGGCACCGCAAGTACCGGGCACCAAGCTGGACTAGCGTTGTGGGGCGCGACGTGAAACACAAGCCGTTTCGCATCGCGCCCCACGCCATCTGCCCTCTCGTGCGATAATCCTCCGCAGAAGTCACCGACAGCAGAGGGAGTTTGTGATGAAGGTTCTTTTGGTCAATGGCAGTCCCAAGGCAAACGGCAACACCGCCCGCGCACTCGCCGAGGTCGCCGAGCAGCTCAATGCCGAAGGCATTGATACCGAGGTGTTTCAGCTGGGCGCCAAGCCCATTCGCGACTGCATCGGCTGCGGTCAGTGCGGCAAACTTGGCGGTCGCTGCACCTTTGACGACGACGTGGTGAACGAGCTCATCGCTGCCGCCGAGCAGGCCGACGGTTTTGTCTTTGGCTCGCCCGTCTACTACGCGCACCCCAGCGGCCGCATCCTTTCGGCCCTCGATCGCGCCTTCTATGCAGGCGGGCATGCCTTTGAGCACAAACCCGGCGCCGCAGTCGCCGTCGCCCGTCGCGGCGGCACGTCGACCACCTTCGATGTGCTCAACAAGTACTTCACCATTAAGCAAATGCCCGTGGTTGCTTCCACCTACTGGAACAACGTGTTTGGCCGCGTGCCCGGCGACGCCGATGGGGACGCCGAGGGCCTTGCCACCATGCGAAACATCGGCAAAAACATGGCCTGGCTCCTGCGTTGCATCGAGGCAGGACGGGCCGCCGGTATCAACGCGCCCGAAGCCGATCGCGCAACGACCAACTTCATTCGATAGAGCGGCGGAGCCATGAATATTCAAATCTTCGGGACTAAGAAGTCGTTCGACACCAAGAAAGCGCAGCGTTTCTTCAAAGAACGCCGCATTAAGGTGCAGTTTATTGACCTTAAGGAAAAGGAGATGAGCAAAGGCGAGCTCACGAGCGTGATGCAGGCGGTCGGCGGTATCGACAAACTGCTCAACCCCAAAGCCAAGGACGAGGAGACGCTCGCGCTCATCCAGCACCTCACCCCTAGCCAGCGCTTCGATAAACTGCTCGAGAATCAGCAGGTTCTAGCCGAGCCCATCGTGCGCAACGGCAAAAAGGCCACCGTCGGTTATTGCCCCGATGTGTGGGGAGCCTGGGAGTAGCCTGTGTTATTTGCCGGCGCGTGGGTATAAGAGCAGGCGTTTGGCATAAGATTTAACTGTAAGCCATGTCTAACAAAGGAGGGCACATGCCCAACAAACCCGTGAAGATCATCATGCTTACCGGATACCTCGGTGCCGGCAAGACCACGCTGCTCAACCACATCCTCGCTAACGACGGCGGCATCCGCGCCGCCGTGATCGTCAACGATATCGGCGAGATCAATGTGGACGCCAGCCTTATCGCCGACGGCGGCCTTTCCGAGACCGACGACCTCATCCCGCTCACCAACGGCTGCATCTGCTGCACGCTTTCGGACGACCTTGCTAACCAGCTGCAGGGCATCGCCGATTCGGGCAACTTCGACTACATCATCATCGAGGCTTCGGGCATTTGCGAGCCCATCCCCATCGCCTACACCATCTCGAGCTTCTGCGACGAGGCCAAGGTGGGCGGCGAGCCCAAGCTCGCGCTCGACAACATCGTGGCCGTGGTCGACTGCGCCCGCATGTACGACGAGTTCAACGGCGGCCGCGACCTGCTGGCTGAGGATATCGACGAGGACGACATCGAAAGCCTGCTCATCCAGCAGATCGAGTTTTGCTCCACGCTGATCCTCAACAAGACCGATACCGTGAGCCCTGAGCAGATCGCCGAGCTCAAGGCCATCGTGCGCAGCCTGCAGAAAGACGCCGTGATCGTCGAGGCCCAAAACGGCGAGGTCCCCATGGAGGAGCTGCTCGATACCGACCGCTTCGACTTTATGCGCGCCTACAACTCCGCCGCCTGGATCGAGGCCATGGAGCATCCCGAAGAGCACGACGACCCCGAGGTGCTCGAGTACGACATCGAGACCTTTGTGTACTCGCGCCGCAAGCCGTTTGACCTGCAGAAGTTCACCGATTTTGTTGAGCAGGAGTGGCCCGACGAGGTCATCCGCGTCAAGGGTCCGCTGTGGCAGACCGGCGATCCGGACATGTGCTACATGTTTGAGCAGGCCGGCCACCAGATGCGCCTGATGGAGAACGGCCTGTTTGTCGACTCGGCGCCCGAGGGCGAGAAGCAGAAGATCATCGACGAGAACCCCGAAATCATGCAGATTTGGGACGACGAGACGGGCGACCGCATGACGAGCCTGTGCATCATCGGCCGTCACATGGACAAGGATGCGCTCATCGCCTCCCTCGATGCCTGCCTGACCGACTGGCACCGCGCCTAGGTTTATCCAAGCGGGTATTTTTCCGCCTACGTATAACCGCCAAACCACCACGAAGGTGCCCTTCGTGGTGGTTTTTCGTTCTGAGTCAAGGAGATTCATGTTCAACATTGTGCTGTATGCGCCCGAGATTCCGGCCAATACGGGCAATATCGGCCGCACCTGCGTGGTCACCGGCGCCCGCCTGCATCTGGTGGAGCCGCTGGGGTTTTCGCTCGATGACAAGACGGTACGTCGCGCCGGTCTGGGCTACTGGCAAAACTTGGACGTGACGACCTATGCCGGCTGGGAGGATTTCCTTGCGCGCAACGGCCTCTCCCCTGCCGACGAGCGCCTGCATCTGCTGACCAAAAAGGCACGCCGCACCTATGCGCAGAGTACCTACCGCGATGGAGACTACTTGGTCTTTGGCAGCGAGAGCTCGGGCATTCCCGAGCCACTGCTTGCCGCGGCGTCCGAGCGCTGCGAGCGCATCCCGATGCTGCGCGATTGTGACTCACTCGATAACGCCGAGGCCTGGGAAGCCCACGAGGAATCGCTGGGACATACCGAGGACAGCCACGAGGCCATCCTTCGGCAGGATATCTGCGGCAACTTCGTCGACCCGGACGACTACCGCATCAGCGCCCTCAACCTTTCCAACAGCGCCGCCATCGTCCTCTACGAAGCCCTGCGCCAGACAGACTTTCCGGGAATGTGACAAAGGAACTGTCCCTTTGTCACATTCGGTTATAGATAGCGACCGGTGATGCTTGCGGAGCAGGCCGCGATGTCGCCCGGCGTGCCGGCGCAGACGATTTGCCCGCCGGCGTCGCCACCGCCCGGGCCCATGTCGATCACGTAATCGGCGTTACGGATAAGGTCGAGATCGTGTTCGATCACGACAACTGTGGCGCCCTTGGCAACAAGGCCGTCGAACACGCTCAACAACACCTGAACATCGAGCGAATGTAGTCCGATCGTGGGCTCGTCGAATACGAATACGGCATCGTCCTGCACACGACCCATCTCGCTCGCAAGCTTTAGACGCTGCGCCTCGCCGCCCGAAAGCGCCGGTGTGGGCTCACCAAGCGTGAGATAACCCAAGCCCAGGTCGTGCAAGGTCTGCAAGCGCGCCTGGACTTTCTTGAGTCCCAGTGTGGCGTCGATGGCCTCGTCCACACTCATGTCCATGAGCTGCGGCAACGTAAGCAGGCTCCCGTCCTTGCCCTCGCGATGGATATGCGAGGCCGCGTCTGCATAACGCGAACCACGACATGCCGGGCAAATGATCTCGACGTCGGGCAGAAACTGCACGTCGAGCGATATCGAGCCCGTGCCATCGCACGTAGGGCAGCGCAGAGTGCCAGTGTTGTAGCTAAAGGCACCTGCCTTGTAGCCGGCTGCCTTGGCCTTTGGCGTGCAAGCGAAGGCGCGGCGCAGCTCATCATGGATGTCGGCATAAGTCGCCACCGTCGAGCGCACGTTGGCGCCGATGGGCGTAGCGTCAATCAGATTTGCGCGGGCAATGCCCTCGGCATCGACCCAACGCACGTGCGCCGGCAGGCGCTCGCCGGCTGCCTGCGCCTTGAGTGCCGGAATGAGCGTCTCGAGCACCAACGTCGTCTTACCCGAGCCCGAAACGCCCGTCACCGCAACCAAGCGACCGCGCGGGATATCGACTTCGAGTGGCTTGACGGTATGGATGGCATCGGTTGCCATGCGGATATGGCCCTGGTCGAACATCTCGTCGTCAGTCACCTGCGGACGCAAGCGCTTGGGCTCTGCGCGCAAAAACGGAGCGATGCGGCTGCCCCGCGATTGCTCGACCTCGCCTACCGTACCAGTGGCAATCACATTACCGCCGTCTGCTCCGGCAACGGGGCCCATCTCGACGAGATAGTCGGCTTCCGCCAGTACGCGCGTATCGTGGTCGACAACAACCACGGTGTTGCCGTCATCCACCAGATCGCGCATCACACCTACCAGGCCGTCGACATTGGCAGGATGCAGGCCGATCGAAGGCTCGTCCAACACATAAAGCACGCCTGTCGATCGGTTGCGCACCACGCGAGCAAGCTGCACGCGCTGGCGCTCACCCGTGGAGAGCGTGGCACCGGCGCGGTCGAGTGAAAGGTAATCGAGACCCAGGTCGACCAGACGACGGGCCGCGCTCAAAAACGAATCGCAGATATCCGTCGCCATGGGCTGCATCTCGGCCGGCAAGGATGCGGACACCCCACGTACCCACTCAATCGCATCGCCAAGCGTCATGGCCGCGGCCTGTGCCAGATTGATACCGCGCACCTGGGGCTGGCGCGCAGCCTCGGAGAGACGCGTGCCGCCGCAGTCGCGGCACGGGCCCTCGCGCAAAAAGCGCGCCACGCGCTTGAGGCCTTTGTCGTCCTTAACCTTGGCGAGTGCATTCTCGACGGTATAGACGGCGTTGTAATAGGTAAAGTCGAGCGGCGTGACGCCCTCGCCGTTTTTGGGAACGTAGAGAATGTGCTTCTTAACCGCCGGGCCATGGAACACGATGTCGCGCTCTTGAGGTGTGAGCTGGTTAAACGGCACGTCGGTGCGCACGCCCATCTCGCCGGCCACCTGTTTCATCAGATCCCACATGAGCGTGCCCCAGGGAAGCACCGCGCCCTCGTTGATGGTCTTTGACTCGTCGGGCACCAGGCTCGCCTCGTCCACCTCGCGCATGACACCGGTGCCGCCACAGGTAGGGCATGCACCGCCGCTGTTAAAGGCAAGGTCCTCGGCGCTCGGCGCGTAGAACTCGCAGCCGCATGCCGGACACGTGAGCGACAGGCCCGCAGCCACGTTAAGGCTCGGCTCCACACGCGCCCCGCAATGCGGGCACACGTGATGGGCGCAGCGGCTAAAGAGCAGGCGCAGGCTATTGTTGAGCTCGGTCATGGTGCCAAAGGTCGAGCGCACGCCCGGCACGCTCGGACGCTGGTGCAGCGCGAGCGCCGCCGGCACGTGCAAGACCTCATCCACCTGGGCATGTTCGGCCTGCGTCAGACGACGGCGAGTATAGGTGCTGAGCGCCTCCAGGTAACGGCGCGAGCCCTCGGCGTAAAGAACGCCCAGTGCCAGCGAACTCTTGCCCGAGCCCGACACGCCGGCAATACCCACGAGCTTTCCCAGCGGAATATCGATATCGATATCTTTAAGGTTATGGACGCGCGCGCCACGTACCTCGATAGCACTTGGTTGTTGCGACACCGTCATCGCTCCCCTTCCTGTTAGCCGAACGTGGCAAAGGGACTGTCCCTTTGTCACGTTACTCGCACTGTGCCTGCCTGCGCCAGTCTTCGCGGGTCAAATACGTAAAGTACTCGGTACGCACATCGCCCATAAGCTCGCAGGGCACGTCGCGCTCAACGTGATGTGGCGTGAACCCGCATTTTTGCTGGACGCGTAACGACTTGTTATTGCCCTCATAGTATCCGCACCAAAGCGCCTTGCAGCCAAGCGTATCGAACGCATAGCGCTGCATGGCTCGCACGGCTTCGGGAGCAAAGCCTAGACCCCAGAATGGCTTGGCGATCCAATACCCCACCTCGAACTCGAGTCCGCCTCTTTGGCTGTTCGACTCACAGCGAGGCGGCATGAGCCCGATGCTGCCCACGGGCTCGTCTGTCTCAGGCAGGCAAATGGCAAAGGTATGGGGCGCCGTAAAGACCGTCCGAATGATCTCTCTGCTCTCCTCAATGCTTCGATGGGGCGGCCAGCCCGCAGCCGGTCCCACGTCCGGGTCGCTCGCGTACGTAAACAGGCTCGCCGCATCCGCCTCGCGCCACGGGCGAAGCGTCAAGCGCTCAGTATGAATCACCATAATTTAGCCTCTCAACTATCGACGTGACAAAGGGGCTGTCCCTTTGTCACGTCACTCATGCCATAAAACGCGGTCGCGGATGTACTCGCCCAGCATGGGCACGGTAAACCGGACGAGACCGTATCCGGCAGCCTCGATGACGCGCTCGCGAATCAGGCTTGCGCGATATTTACTCGCCCAGCTCTGGGTACGATCGCAGCGCTCAATGATATCCGCCATGCGCGTCGGCTTGTCCTCGTCAACCGCCATGGCCTCGATAAAAAGGCGCTGTGGACTGCGCAGCCCGTAATACAGGGGCGCGTCAACCGCTTCATAGAACTCGAAGACGGCATCCGCATGGCCATCCTCGACATCGCGCCTTTCGATGACCTGTGAGCCACGTCGGACAGCAGAGCGCCACATGTAATAGCCCACCAGCTGAACCATATAGGGATGCCCCATGCTCTTGCGTGCCGCAAGGTCCGCCGTCTCCGCGTCAACGTAAAGACCAGCGTCTTTGACCGTCTGGATATATGAATCGCGCACCTTGGGCAAAGATATCGCCCCCAGCGTACGCTGCTGGGCACGCCGCAAAAACGTCACGCTCGGCTCTTCGAGCAGATCGTCAACCATACTGGGTAAGCCGGCGAACACCAGCGCAAGACCGCGCTGGTCGCTATCGGACAAGCCCGTGGCATCCTGGTCTCCAAGCACCTGCTGATAGAGAACGGCAAGAGCCGCCAGTTCCTCGATAGACGCCGATTGCGCCTCGTCAATCGCAAACAGTATGCCCTGGCCTGGACCGAGCCTCTTGAGGCGCTCGTTGACCAGCCCGCGCAACGTCTCGCCCTTTGCTCGCGCCGCCTCGACCGACATCCGGCCAAATGACGGCCCGAACTCCATTGACGTCACAACTGGCCTATTCGAGCGAAGCGCATCGGCCAGGCGGTCGCATAGGCCAAGCGAGGCGGAATCGGAGACAACCGCCCATCCGCGCTCGCTAGCTAAACGCTGCAGCTCCCGCAAGAGAACCGTTTTGCCACAGCCGCGGTTTCCCGTAATGAGCATGAGCCTGCCCGGCGCTCCGGCGCCGTTATCGAGCCCTTCCTCGAAATCTTCGATGACCGACTCGCGACCGATGAGTATCGGAGGCCGCTTGCCAGCCGTGGGCTTAAAGGGATTTGGATTCATGTCGGCCTCCTCGGATTGGCAAACCCTGGCAATAGTTATACCAACTTATACCAAGTTACACCAATAGCATACGACAAAGGAACTGTCCCTTTGTCACATGTGGCCGAAAAACTCGGCATCTGCTGCCCGCCAGGGGCGAAAGGTGGCGGGATCGACCTTTACGTGCGCCGCGGCGGGTACGTCGTACCATTTGACCGTGTAGCCGGCGCCGTGAGAGCAAAAGACCGAATCGGGCGTGTTAGGCAGATCGGCCTCGGGCTCATAGGCGGCAGTCTCGATTACGCGCTCGGCATCATGGCAAGCCGAATAGCCGGCGAACTCCAGGTACAGATGACCGCGACCGCTCGTATAGGCAGCCACCTCCAGCGCGTAATCCTGCACCTCGGATGCTGGCACGCGACCCACAAGCTTTGCCCGATCGCCCGCCATCGCCGGCGGTTCGTACTCAGCGCCCATGCGCGTGGCGTCTGAGAGCGCCCGGCCCACGCACTCCCCCGGCACCTCGAGCTCAAAGTGGTACCACGGCTCCAACAGTACCGCCGCGCCGGCCTCACGCGCCTGCATGAGCCCCTGGCGAATCGCGCGGTACGTGGCCTGGCGAAAATCGCCGCCCTCGGTATGTTTGGCATGCGCACGGCCGCCCGTGAGCGTAATGCGCACATCGGTGATGGGCGAGCCGGTCAGCACGCCCAGGTGATCGCGCTCCATGGCGTTGGTGAGTGCCAAACGCTGCCAGTTAAGATCGAGCTCGTCGGTCGAGGTCACGGTGCCAAACTGCACGCCCGAACCCGCCGGCAACGGCTCCAGGCGTAGATGCACCTCGGCATAGTGGCGCAGTGGCTCAAAGTGGCCCACGCCCTCGACCGGCTGCGAAATAGTCTCCTTATAGAGAATGCCGCCAGACTCAAACGCAACCGAAAGGCCAAAGCGATCGGCCAACACCCGCTGCACGACCTCGAGCTGCACCGCCCCCATAAGCTGCAGATGTATTTGTTCAAGATGGGTGTTCCAGCCTACGCCGAGCATGGGATCTTCGTCCGCCAACTCAGTCAGCGCTTTGAACACCGCGTGGACATCGTGTTCGCCCGGAAGCACCGTATAGGTGAGGACCGGCGCAATGACGGGCGCATCGCACGCGGGTTCCGCGCCCAGAGCGTCCCCTGGGCGAACGTGCGCAAGGCCCGTCACGGCACAAATGCCGCCAGCAGCAACTTCTTGGGCAAGCTCATACTTCTCGCCGTTATAGATGCGTACCTGATCGACCTTCTGCTCCCATGCCTCGGCACCGGAACGTCCGTTAATCACCTGTTTGGCATGCAGCGTGCCGCCGGTCACTTTAACCCAAGCCAAGCGCTCGCCGCGGTCCCCGCGGCTGACGCGATAGACGCGGGCGGCAAACTCCGGGAGCCACGCCTGTTCGCGCATCAGCGCGCATATACCATCCAACAGCTCGTCCACACCTTGGTCCTTGAGCGCCGAGCCGGCAAAGCAGGGAAAGAGCTTGCGCTCAGCAACCATGCGCGACAGCGTCGCGGAGGAAAGCTCACCCGCCTCAAGAAACTCCTCGAGCGCCGCTTCGTCCAACGCAGCAGCGTCCTCCTGAACGGCGCCACCTGCCAGCAGTTCGTTGGCATCCAGGCACCCCTCAGAAAGACGTTGCCCAAGTTGTGCCAGCAAAACATCGCGGCCGGGATTCTCCAAATCGATCTTGTTGATAAAGATGAACGTCGGGATGTCATAGCGCGCAAGCAGGCGCCACAGGGTTTCGGTGTGCCCCTGTACGCCATCGTTGGCGCCTACCACCAGAATCGCGTAGTCCAGGGCACGCAGCGTGCGCTCCGCCTCGGCAGAAAAATCGACATGGCCGGGAGCGTCCACGAGCATAACGTGGGTGTCACCATGGTCGAGCACAGCCTGCGACGAGAAGATCGTGATACCGCGCTCACGCTCAATCTCGTTCGTATCCAGATGCGAGTCGCCATCGTCAACGCGGCCGCGCTTGCGAATGCGGCCCGCGTTAAACAGCATGGCCTCGGCCAGCGTGGTCTTGCCGGCATCGACATGCGCCAAGATTCCAGCGACCGCTTGCTTCGACATGGCTCTCCTCTTATTGCAAGCCCATCGCACGCGGCAACGGGCACCCTCGTTCCACACTGGATGATACAATTTACGGGCCGGCGGGCGAAGCGGGCCCTATCCCCCGACCGAGCTCATCGCCCCGCGTTGCCGCGCGGCGATTTTCGTAGGTTCGCGCCTTGCGAAAGCCGGCTTGCAAATCAGCACAGCGAACGAAAATGACCCCACCTGGGCCAGTTTCGTTCGCATGAATTATTGATATGAGGCGTCGCTCTTGCGCCTCGCGCAGCCAGTCAAACGCAACACGCGGCGTACCGTCCGACACATATACGATACCGGCGCGCTTAAACCCGGCCTTGGCAATGGCTCCCTGCATGGGCAGGTTGTCCTGATGTGTGTCGATGCGCAGGTGATCGGCACGCTCCTTGGCAAAGGCAAACATCGCGGCCGCGATACCGTGCACGGTGCCGTCGGATGCCACACGGTGCAGCACGGCGTACGGAGTGTCGCTACGCCATTGACCGTCCTCAATTACGTCATAGCACTCGTCCGGGCCCGGTAAAAAGGCAAACGTCGCCACCACGCGACCATCGACTTCGCACACATAGCTGCCACCGGCGGCGATATCGGCAGCCAGCTGCTCGGCAGAAGGCGTGCCCTCGGGCCACTGCGTGGCGTTGCCATGCGCGCGCATAAAGGCGCGGGCCGCGTCATAGATAGCCATGACGGCGGGAATGTCGGTATCGAGGGTTTTTCTGATCATCACGCGGCGACCTCACGTTTATTGGTATCACTTTGATTGAGCAATGATACCAACGTTTGGAGAGGGGCGCGATGCAGATGGGAAGCAAAAAGCGAGCCGCCTGGTCAAAGGCCAAAAGCGAGTTTTTGGGCGCTGCCACCGGCGGCGATATGAGCTACCTGTTTGCGCGCGAAGACGAGCGCCGCGACGCCCTGAACGCCGAGCGCAATGAAGCCTGGCGCTACAAGTCGTGCGAACGCAAAAACCGTTACGATACGCGCGCCGAGGCCGAGGCAGTTATGGCCGACTGCGAAAACCGCGGGCGGCGTGGTTTGGCCTGCTACAAATGCGAATACTGCGGTGGATGGCACCTGACGTCGCACCCATGGAAATAGACGCCGCATCGGCACGGCGCTAGCGAAGCGCCGGTAATCGCACGCAAGTTACGGGCGCGGCGGCACTAACACATCGTAGCGAACGGCCTTGCCCGCAAGCTGATAGCTCGGCTTAACGCCGGCAAGCAGTGGCCCCTTCACCGGTCGCTTGATAACGACCTTGCGCGGGTGCGCCGCAAGCGCAGCTTCGACCAGCGTCTCCTCATCGGCACACGGCTGTTCCAGATGATGCAAAAGTTGGAACTTCTTTTTCACCGCCGCGCTCTTGGTGCGCTCGGGAAACATGGGGTCCAGATACACCACGTCGGGGGCGGCAAGCTCGCCCCGCCCGATCAGCTCAGCCGTATGGCGAAGGCCGGTAATACTGTCCTCGCCCGCATGTAAGCGCATGCGCGCCACGGCTGTCGCAAGCGCCGGATCATCTGCCGCGCGGTCCAAGGCATCCTTGAGGAGCGCCGCAATCACGCAATCCTGCTCATACAAATCGACCGCAAAGCCCGCGGCCGCGAGCAGCAGCGAATCCTCGCCAAAGCCTGCCGTGGCGTCAATTGCCCACGGCCGCTCGATGCCTTTTGCACGCGCAGCCTTCACCAACAGCTCTTGCTGCAGACGGCCCTGCTTGAGTCGCGGCAGCATGCGGCCAAAATCGGCACGCAGCTCCATCGTGCCGTCGGTGAGCGTGAGGCCCTCGGGCTTCCCGGTCAGCTCAAGCCCCGCGGCCCGAGCAACAGAAAAGGGATCGACGACGCCCATGGGTACTCCTTAGCAAGCAAAACGAATACGTGGGCGCCGTTCATGACGACACCCAACCGTCCGCTATTGTCCCACATGTGACATGGCCCACAGCATCCCAATGCAAAGCACCGCCATCAATCCCGTGCACACGGCAGCGATCACGGAATCACTCATGTGCCTTCCCAACGACCGCGGCTCACGCACTTGCCCTGCTCCGTACATCATGGCTCCTCCTTGAGACCAGCTCCTTGTTACGACCTCATCATCGCAGCGCCGCACATGGGCTGCCATCGATTTGGCTTACGTCCAGCTTTCCTTTTTGAAAGGTTGGACCGTACAGGCAAGAGACGCTTTCAAACGCATGCATCGCCGCGTTGAACTACAATGTGCTTCACCATATGTGCAGTACATTGGGTGCGCCAAGTTGGCGTACTCGTATCGAAAGGACCAGCCATGAGCTTCACTCGCAAGACTCTCAAAATCCTTGCTCTCATCTACTTTGTTTTGGGCATCGCCAGCCTCGTCACCGCCGGCGTCGGTATCGCCACGGGCGGTCTCGATTCCACGTACGGTTCGTACGCCACGCTCGCAGCGGTCGTGCTTATCGCCAAGGGTCTCGTCGACCTTGCCGCAGGCGTCGCCGGTATCAAGGGCGCCAACAAGCCTTCGCAGGTGGACGGCGCGTTTAAGCTCGGTATTGTTGCCGCGGTCGCCACGCTTGCCCAAGCGGTGCTTACGCTTCCCGCGTTTGGCGGCGACGCCATCAACTTTGGCGCCTTTGTCGTCGTGGTGTACGACCTGTTCTTTGTTCAGCAGACACACGCCGTTAAGGCCGAGAACAAGGACCGCCTGTAAGCGCCCGCTTCTCATAACCTCTGTTTCAGCCAAGCAACTAAAAAGGGCCGATCGCGCATCTCCGCGGTCGGCCCTTTACGTTTGCCCAGATAAAACCTGCCAAAATAAATCTGTCCCTTTTTGGTAGGTTAGTGGCGGTACTCGGCGATGATGAAGTCGATGTCGGTTTGAAGGGTGTCCAAATTTGCCAGGCGTTCTTTGTCGGAAGGGCGCGTACGGTAGTAGTACGGCGTCATCTGGAACACTGCCTCGATGTCGGCCTGGGTCTGAAGCGTAATATTCGCAGACACCCGCTGCATTCCGACTAACTCGAGCTCGGTGGTCTTCGGCAGCTTCTCATCGTTAAGGTACGGCGTGTCGTAGAGCACCTCCTTAAGCCCAAAGAGATGACGGGCGCCCGGCACCACGGTGTAGAGCGAGCCCTCTGGCGCCAGCACGCGGGCAAATTCGCGCTCGTTAAAGGGAGCAAAGAGCTCGGTCACCATATCGAAGGCGCCATCGGCCAC
This sequence comes from uncultured Collinsella sp., assembly GCA_902496005.1. Lineage (GTDB taxonomy): Bacteria > Actinomycetota > Coriobacteriia > Coriobacteriales > Coriobacteriaceae > Collinsella. The sequence goes on along the minus strand of CABUZI010000028.1, from coordinate 1,020 downwards.
GGGGATATCCTTCATGTTGGCTACGAAATAGGCTGCATCGCCGCGCTTGGCGGCCAGGCGAACCATCTCTTTGCCCAAGTCGAAACCGTAAGCATCCACGCCCGGCACCGCGCCCATGGCGCTGGTGTAGTAGCCCTCACCGCAGCAAATATCGAGCAGCGTCATGGGATCTTTCGTAAACGCGGCGCGCCCAGACACCTGCTTGCGCACCAGCTCAACCATCGCATCGCGCAACGGCGCATAGTATCCACGGTTCAGAAAGTCACGACGGCTGCGTGCCTGCGACTTGGGATCGCCCATGGAGTCGCCGCTCTTGGACGAACGTAGTAGATATAGATAGCCCTCGCGAGCTCGGTCAAACCGGTGTCCGCCCGCACATGCAGCACCACGCTCGTCGTCCACCAACGGCTCATGGCAAACGGGACACAACAACATGGCAACTCCTTAGCGCGAACAACACAACGCCCACCATTGTCGCACGCCTTCCCCGCCTAGTCATTGGGGACGTTCTTGAATGACTAGTTAGAAGAGATAAGGAGTGTCCCCAGCTGCCGGCAGAGACGATATGAGCAGGACATAAAAACATTGAGAGCCCCTGCTGCATGAAAGACCGCGGATTAGGCCGACAATGGTGAGTGTCTAATTCAGCCGCGGCGGCCACGCCGCATTCATGGAAGGGGCTCCCATGCTCGATACTACCACCTTCGTCGGCCTCGACGTCCACGCCCGCTCGATAAAGGCAGTCTCCCTCGACGTCATGACCGGGGAGGTGCGCTGCGCGACCTTCGGCTACGACGCCGGGGCAGTCGCGGAGTGGGTGCGGTCCGTGGACCCAAAGGCCAGGTGCGTGTACGAATCCGGGGTCACGGGGTTCGACCTGCAGAAGAGGCTCTCCGGCCTCGGGGTCGACTGCGTGGTCGGCGCCGTCTCGAAGATGATCAAGCCCAGCGCGGACAGGCGCAGGAAGAACGACCGCAACGACGCCGAGTTCCTCGCCCGCATGCTGTCGGTCGGCAACGT
>CABUZI010000027.1 GCA_902496005.1 uncultured Collinsella sp. | reverse complement strand
CGCAGCAGCATCGGCATTCATCTGCACGGCATCCAGGTCCGATCCAGCCTCGGCGGCACCTTGGGCCGCGAGCCTGCGCGAAGTATGCGACTCAAAGGGACGGTTGCCGCTAATGAGGCGAAACATCCCCGGCCCCGGCTCCACCATGGGGGCAACCCAGCCGGGAACACGACCCAAGCCGACGCGCTCCCACACGTCGTTTGCCAGCGCAATCTTGCCGCCGTCGAGCGGAACCACCGGCTTGCCCGTACGCGGCGGCAGCGGCACGCCCGCGTCTGCCCAACCGCGCTCCTTGAGCGCAGTGAGGTCGATCCCAAACGGAGCCACCTGGGCTGCCGCCAAGTCGTCGGGCGTAAAGTCAAAATACTCGCCCACGCCGCAGGCAGCAGCCAAGCCGGCAAAGATCTCCCGCCCCGGTCTCGTGTCGTCATGCAAAATGGGCAGCACGGCGTTGCGGTAGAACAGGCGCGAATCGTTGGCGCCCACGACTGTGCCCACGCCGCGGTCGGCCTCCAGATACGTCACGTCAGGCAGCACGAAGTCAGAAGCGCGCGCCGTCTCGGACCAGCGAATATCTATCGTCACGAGCAAGTCGAGCTGCTGCAAAATACCCAACCAAGCCTGCGCATTGCCATAGCCCGCACCGGGATTACTGGCATAGACGATGAGCCCACGTAAATCTCCAGCAAGAATCGACTGGCCGATGGTCGTGCACAGGCCGCGCACCGGATCGACCAGTGGATAGCGCTCGGACCCCAGCTTGGGCCCAAGCGGCACCGGCGGCGTCGCAAAGCGCGTGGGATCGAGGTCGCCCAACGCAAGCGGTGTGGGTGGATTGAGCGCTCCGCCCGCATGTCCAATACAGCCCAGCAGCACATCGACCAGACAAATCGCGCGCGCGGTCTGGGTGCTGTTGGCATACGCGATACCGATGCCGCCATGAAAACCCGCATCCACCACGGCGGCAGGCGCGGCGGCAGCTAGATCGCGCGCAGTCGCACGGATATCGTTCGCCGGCACGTCACACATCGACTCGGCCCACTCGGGCGTCCAAGCACGGGACGCCTGCGCCAGCTCGTCAAAGCCCGTGGTATAGCGGGTCACGAACTCGTGGTCGTACAGGTCCTCGGCAATCAACACATGGGCAATACCCAACAGCAGCGCCAAGTCGCAGCCCGGGCGCACGCGCAGCCAGCGGTCGGCAAGCGCAGCCGAGCCGCTGCGCCGGGGGTCGACCACGATAATCTTCGCCCCACGGCGACGAGCATCGTTGAGCGCATCGACGGCCCCCATCGTCGACGAATCGACAATGGAACGCCCCAGGTACATGATGCAGTCGGTATGCGCCAGGTCGGAGGCGGGACTATAGCCCAGGCTGTGCTCCCAACCGGTAAGTCGGCTTACCTCGCAGGCACCATCGGCACCGTATACGTTGGGCGAACCCAGCGCATGCATAAAACGATACGCCCAGTAGCGGTCGAACGAGGGCACGCCGAGCGTCATGCCCAGCGCACGAGGCCCACACTCGTCAATAATCCCCCAAAGACGCTCGGCAATCTGAGCAAACGCCTCGTCCCAGGTAATCGCATCAAACCCCGAGCCATCCCGACGGCGGCGCATGGGGTGCAAAATGCGGTCGCGCTCGTCAAACGGCATTGCCAGACGATGCCGTCCGCGGGCGCACAGGGCTCGTGCCGCGCACGGGTGCCCCGGCACCGGCAACTCGGCCACCACGCGACCGTCCTCAACGCGTGCCGCAAAGGCGCAATCGGCATAGCATCCCCCGCATGTGGTCACCACGGCGCGACCGTCACGCTCCACAGCAGATGCCATCTCGATTACCCCTTTCACAAGCCAAACACAACAGGCCAACAGCCCGGCAACGAGCCCCAGAACCAAAAAGCCTCCCGCACGGCAACGCCCCGCGGGAGGCCCAACGTCAAACAGACGGTACCTTACGCCTCGGACTTCTTGGCGTAGATAAACCAATAGCCGAGCGCGATCAGGACCGCGCCGCCCACGATGTTGCCCAGCGTGGCGGCGGACAAGTTAAACGCAATGCCCGCAGCGTTGAGCGCATCGGCGCCGGCGACGTCGGCACCGTAACCGCATGCATGCATCACGGCACCCATGGGCAAAAAGTACATGTTGGCGACGCAGTGCTCAAAACCACAGGCCACAAAGGCTGCGATGGGCAGCAGAATGCCAACGACCTTATCGACCACGGTCTTGCCGGCGGTACCGATCCACACGGCAAGGCACACAAAGATGTTGCACAGGATGCCGCGGAAGAAGATCGTCACCCAGTCGATCGTCACCTTACCGGCGGCGACGCTCACCATGGAGTTGGCGACCGCCTCGCCGTTGAGCTTGTAAATGCCGGCCATGTATACCAAAAAGACGATGAACAGGGCACCGACAAAGTTACCGACCCACACGACGATCCAAGCCTTGAGCATCTGGACCAGGGTGATCTTTTTGCTCTTGAGCGCGCAGACCATAAGCGAGTTGCCGGTGAACAGCTCAGCACCGCACACCAGCACCAGCACCAGGCCCAGGCAAAAGCACAGGCCGCCCACGACACGCTGGGCGCCCCAGCCCAGCGTGCTATCGCTCAAAAACACCGTAAAGAACAGGCCGCCGAAGGCGATGAACGCACCGGCGAACATTGCCAACAGAAAGGCCTTAGCGACCGGCAGGTTAGCCTTGGTCACGCCGGCGACCTCGGTCTTGGCCTCGATCGCGGCGGGCGCCAGGCAATCGGGAGCGGGATACTCCACCTTGGAATCTGCCATGTCAATCACTTCTTTCCTAACAAAATGGAACAAGTGCTCCTACTGCTCTTGCCCCAAGCGGACAAAGTGGGAAAAGTCGTTGGCGGCCACGGCGTCGTACACGGCGTCCACGGCGTCAAAGACTTCCGGGGACATGGGGTTGTAGAACTCCGTGTCGCCCGGCTGAATTCCGACGAAGACGATATCATCGCACGATTGCTCAATCTCTTCGATCAGAATCGACAAGGGAAGCGAATGCGTGGTGAACATCGACTTGCGGGCCACATCACGTTTGTCGAGCAAGCGGATGGCGCCGACGGGCAGCGCCATGTCGGCGGCATCAACCAAAACCAAACGCGGCGGACACTCGCGCTTGACCTCGATGATGTCATCCTCGGGCGTTTGGCCTCCGTCGATGGTGTACCAACCGGCGATAGGTGCGTCTTCCATCTTTTTGGAGAGCACGGGGCCGGCGGCATCGTCGGCACGCAGCACGCTTCCCGCCGTGAGCACGATACCCGCAAACGGGGCGCCGTTCACACGTCCATCCACAACGCGACCCATTACTGCAACCTTCCCGTCAGATACACGCCCGACACATCGCGCACGCGCTCCACCAGATCGCGGAACTTCATCAGAAACGCGACCTGCTGGGCATGCAGGCCAAAGTCGTCGTCGAACACCGAGATGCCGGCCTTGGCCGACCCGCGAAAACCGCGCTCGTCGAGCAGCGCATCGCAGGCCTCGAGCAGCGACGGCACCGCCGCCTTGTCGAGCTGGCACTCACCAAAGGAGCGGATGGCCTCAAACTTGGTCTTAGCCTCCCCCTCCGGCAGCGCGTCGACGAGCGAATAGAACACATCCACCGACACCGACAGGCGCGGCTCAAAGCAGTCGAGCACGCCGGTGTGGTGGCCCACGGCGAGCGTGTAGTACAGCACGTCGCAGGCCTCCTGGGGAACGTCTTCCTCGGTCTCCACAAACTTACGCGTGAGCTCGTAAAAGACCACCTGGTCGGGCGAATGGCCCAGGCAAGGGTCGGCGACGCCCTCGGCGGCCTCGTCGCTTGCGCGCGAGGCATCGCCAAAAGAGCCGCCGAGCATGCCGGGACCCGCAAAGTAACCAGAGCGGTCCGTGAGCTCCATCTAGTGACCTCCGGCCAGCACCAGATCCTGCAGCGCCGAGTACACCTCGACGCGGCGAGGATCATCTTGCTTGTCGATGAGCAGCGCCATGGCGCCGCGGATATCGCCCTTGGGCGCGCCCTCAAGCGTATCCATAAACTCGTTGGCCAAGTCGCGGCCGTAACGGTAGCCGCTCATGGCGCGAGCTTCGCGCTCGATGGCCACACGCAGCTTGTACGGCACGCCGGGGTGCAGGATATCGGCCTGCTCGCCGGCGGCCTCCACCGTGGTCTCGGCATGGAGCTTTTGGTCCAGCAGGCCAAGTGCCATGGCAAAGCCGTAGACGGTCTGCGCGGGGCTGGGCGGGCAGCCGGGGATATAGACGTCGACCGGCAAGATCTTGTCCGTGCCGCCCCAGACGCAGTAGTTGTCGTAGAAGATGCCGCCGGTGCAGCCGCACGCGCCATAGGACACCACGATCTTGGGATCGGGTGCGGCCTCAAAGGCGCGCAGGGCCGGCATGCGCATGGCACGCGTCACGGCACCGGTGTACAGCAGCACATCGGCGTGACGGGGCGAGGGCACGACCTTGATGCCAAAGCGCTCGACGTCGAAGACGGGCGTGATGGAACCGAAGATCTCGATCTCGCAGCCGTTGCAGCCGCCGCAGTCAACACGGTAGACGTACACCGAGCGCTTGATCTTCTTAAGAAGGGTCGCCTTGGCCTTCTCGATGCTCTCGTCGAGCTCGATCTTGGTCGGGCGGTACTGGAGCCGCTCGGGCAAAAGCGTGGGTTCGGCCATGGTTACTCCTCCTTCGTTTCAAAATCCATGATGATGCCCTCGACCGGCGCCGGACCGGCGGGAATCTCGGGCGCATCGGGGTTGAGCTCGCGGTCGATATACTCCGGGTTCACGCCGTGGCCGCCCAGATACTCCATGCCGGGGCCCTGGGGCTCACCGGACGCAAGCGTCTCGTTGGCAGCCATGCCGTGCGCGTTGCCGGTCTTTACGGCCGAGGCGGCGCGCAGGGCGTCGAGCTCGCGCTTGCACTCCTGGCACATACCGACGGTACGGGCAGCTTGCTCGGCCTCCATGCCGCCGGCCTTTTGCAGCAGGCGCTTGGCGTAGTCGATCTCCTTGTGCGGGGCAAACGGCTTACCGCAACGCGAGCAGTGCTCGAGCGTATAGACGCTCTTACTGGTGAGGTCGTCCTTGCTCATGACGGCCAGCTCAAACTCCTCCGTGAGCTTGATGGCCTCCATGGGGCAGGCTTCCTCGCAGCGGCCGCAGAAGATGCAGCGGCCGTAGTCGATCGACCAGGTAATGGTATCGGCCGCAAGGTCGGTGTCCATGCGAATAGCATCGGCCGGGCATGCCACGCCGCAGGCACCGCAGGCGATGCAGAGCTCGGCATTGTGCTCGGGCTTGCCGCGCATGTCCTTATTGGTGGGAAACGGCGCAAACGGGTACTTGACCGTCGCGTCGCCGGCCTTGGCGTTAACCTTCCAAAGCTTCAGCATATTAGAGCGCCTCCTCATCGAGCGGAGCGGCCATGGTGCCCTCGCCCGCAAGCGGCGACTTGTCGCGCCAGACGTTCTCGAACTGCTCCTTGTCGAGCACGTGGTCGCGCTTGGCGGCGACATCGGTCACCGTCACGCGGTCGGTGCAGGAGTAGCACGGGTCGAGCGAGCCGACGATCAACGCAGCGTCACCCACGGTGTTGCCGCGGAACATGTAGCGCAGGACCGGCCAGTTGCTGTACGTGGCGGCCTTGGCGCGCCAGCGGTAGCACTTCTGATTGTTGCCGAGCATGGCCCAGTGCACGTCCTCGCCGCGCGGCGCCTCGGTGGCGCCGATGGCGTACTTGTGCGGGGTGTACTCCCAATCCGTGGTGAGGATGGGGCCCGACGGGCAGTTCTCGAGCATGGTCTCGATCATGTCGATCGAATCGTAGACCTCCTGGATGCGAACGGCGGTACGGCCGAAGGCATCGCAGGTGTCGGCCGTGGCGGCATGCATCTTTTGGACGTCCGGATCGGCGTAGCCGTCGAAGGGATGGTCAAAGCGCACGTCACGAGCATAGCCCGAGCCACGCATGAGCGGGCCGACCGGCGAGAAGTCGCGAGCGATCTTGCGGTCCAGAATGCCGATACCGCTCGTACGCTCGATAAAGTTGGGCGTGGAGAGCAGCATGTCGACGAGTTCTTGAACCTCGGAGCGCAGCTGGTGGATGGTCGTGAGCGTGGAAAGCTTCTGCTCGGCCAAAATGTCGCGACGCACGCCACCGATCACGTTGAGGCCGTAGGTCTTGCGGTGACCGGAGAGCTTCTCGGCCAGGTCCATGGACTTCTCGCGGACGCGGAAGAACTGCTGGAAGCCGGAGTCGAAGCCCGTGTAGTGCGACGCTAGACCAATGTTGAGCAGATGCGAGTGCAGGCGCTCGACCTCAAGCATAATGGCACGGATGTACTGGGCGCGCGGCGGGACATGAATGCCCTGGGCGCGCTCGACGGCCTCGGCATAGGCCACCGAGTGGGCGCAGCCGCAGATGCCGCAGATGCGGTCGGCGAGGAACGTCACAGCGTCATAGTTCAGGCGCGTCTCGGCAACCTTCTCCATGCCGCGGTGCACGTAGAACAGACGGTAGTCGGCGTCGACAATCGTCTCGCCCTCAACGAACAAGCGAAAGTGGCCAGGCTCGTCGGAGGTAATGTGCAGCGGGCCCATGGGGACGAGCGTGGTCTCCTTGCCCTTGGTGTCGGCCAAGAACTCGTAGTTTTCCATGTCGCTCGCGGGAGCGGGACGGAAGCGGTAGTCCATGGAGTCCTTGCGCAGCGGATACAGGCCGCTGGGCCAATCGTCGGGCAGCACCAGGCGACGACGATCGGGCAGGCCCTCGGGAATCAGGCCGAACATATCGCGCAGCTCGCGCTCGCCCCACACGCAGGCGGGGACGAACGGCGTCACGGACGGGAACGTCATCTTAGCGGGATCGACCTCGGTGCGCACGGTCACCCAGCCGGGGTCCTCCCCCTCCATGGAGATGACGTAGTACACGGCGTAACGGCCGCACAGGCTGCGCTCATCGTTGCCGATGATCACGGGAATCCAGCCGTAGCGCTCGTAGTACAGGTAGTGGACGGCCTCGGGCAGCTTGTCCTGCTTGACGGTAATCGTCAGCTGGTCCTCGCACTGCCACTCAACCTTCTCGATGCAGCCCGGAACGGCGCGGCGCAGGGCCTCGACATGGCTCTCGCAGCGACGGGCATACACCTTGTTCTCAGTTTCAATCATTCGTTACTCCACCTCGCTCTGAGCGGTCTCGGTACCGAACACAGCGCGGTACATCGGCGTCGCGTGAAGTTCCTCGGTGCTCTGCTCGAGCACGATGCCGGTCGCGGTCTCCACACCGTGCACGAGAGGCAACGGGGTGGCGATGCCAAACCACAAGATCATGACAGCCAGGATGATTTCGGGGATAAGCATGAGCGCCGGGGCCTCATGCTTGCCCATACCCTGGGGCGCATGGCCGAATACCGACTTGAGTGCGATGCGGGTGAGCGCAGAGATGGCCACGGTAAGGCCGAGGGCGACCACGACGACCAGCCACATGGGACCGGCGGTAACACCGGCGACAAAAGTCAGGAACTCGGAGATAAACATGCCAAAGGGCGGGAAGGCACCAAGACCGAGCAGCGCCAGGACGGCGAGCGCGGCGGTTGCGGGAGCAACCTCGACGACGCCCTGGATCTTGGCCAGGCTACGCGTGCCAAAGGCGTGCTGGATGTTGCCGGACACGCAGAAGGCAAGCGTCTTGGTAAAGCCGTGGAACACGCAGTGCAGCAGGGCCGCGGCGATACCCAGCGGGCCACCGATACCCAGGCACAGGGCGATAACGCCAACGTTCTCCACAGACGAGTACGCAAAGCGGCGCTTGAGGTCGTCCTGGCGAAACATCGAAAGTGCCGCCACCAAAATGGACAGCGTGCCGACGATCAGCAGCAAAAGTTGCGGATACTCGGCGCCCACGGCCTGGATGGTAAAGCCGTAGAAGCGCATGATCACAAGCATGGCGCACTTAAGCAGCACACCCGAGAGCAGGGCCGAGACAGGGCTCGGGGCCTGGGAGTGGGCATCGGGCAGCCAAGTGTGCATGGGGAACAGGCCGGCCTTGGTGCCAAAGCCGATCACGATAAACGCAAAGGCGAGGCGCATGAGCGTCGGGTCGAACTGGTCGGCATACGGCAGCACGCACGACAGGAACGCGGCCTCGTGGGCGTTGGGAATCACGTCGGCGGCGTTGGCGTAGATCAGCAGCGTACCGAACAGGCCAAAGGCCACGCCGGCGGTGCAGACCATCGCATACTTCCAAGAAGCCTCGAGGGCCGTCTTGTTCTTGTAGATACCCACGAGGAACACGGTGGAAAGCGTGGTCGCCTCCACGGCGGCCCACGTGAGGATCATGTTGTTGGACAGGCACGCGAGCAGCATGGTGAACACGAACAGGCTAAACAGCGCAAAATACTGCTTGGCGCGCTCGGCGGGCATGGAGCCCTCCTCGATATCAGCCTTTACATAGGGCAGCGAGAACAGCCCCGTAAGAAAACCGATAAAGCCGATGAGCAGCACAAAGATGGCGCCCAGCGAATCGAGGTGGAACCACAGGCCAAGAGCGCTCGCGGTGTCGCCGCTCATAAGGACGTCACCGGCCGTCACAATCGACAGCACCAGGACGGCTGCGACGGAGACCAGGTTGAGACCGGCAAACACGTTATAGGACGTGTTCTTGGGCAAAAACGCCATGACCAGCGAGAACACCAAAGGAGTCGCGAGCAGGGCGAGAATCAACGTTTCCATGGACTACCCCCTCAGCTCGGACAGGTCGCGCGCATCGAGCGAGTGGGAGTCGTCCCAAATGCGACGCACGACGATGGACATGATGATGACGGCAAAGATGGCGTCGGTGGCGATACCGATCTCGATGATCTCGGGAGCGGTGGGGGCCAAAAGCGCGAGCGTCACATGGCTGCCGTTTTCCATAAGGCAGTATCCAAAGATCTGCTTCATGATGTTGCGCTGCGAGATGATGCAGGTGAGGCCCACAAAGAAGTGAGCGAAGCTAATAGCGAGCGCAGGCGTTGCGACCTCGGCCGTGGGCAGGCTGATCTGCGTCACGACGGCAAAGCAGATCGCGACCTCCACGGCGATGATGCAAATGGCCCACGCGGGCTTAAGGCCGGCCTTGAGCGATGCGTCGCTCGGCTCGCCCATCTTCTTGTATGCGCGGTTGAGGATGTAAGGCACCAGGACGACCTTGGTGATAAAGGCAGATCCAGCCCACATAAGCAGCTCCTGCGCACCAGTGGTGACACCGAGCGTAGCGAGAAGCCCCACGAGCACCAGCGACTGCACCGCATACCAGTGGATGGAATGTTTGATGTTCTTGGAGACAACCACCATGGTGGACGTGACGATCAGAAGGCCGCCAAGGATGTTGACGATCGAATAACCCATGTCGTTCTACCTCCTAACCGATCCAGCTGGCCGAAAGCGGGCCGCTGACGATGACCATGATGATGAGCACGATGAACACGAACGCCATCGCGCGGGGAAGCGGGGCACCCGCAGCGACCTCTTCGCTCGGCTCGCCGGGCAGGCAATAGCCCATCCACTTGAGGAACCAGGCAAAGGTGGCGACGGTCTCGGCGACCATGATGCACACGAGCACCAGAATCGCGACGTTGCCGGCACCCACAGAAAAGCCGCCGGCGATGATCTGGAACTTCTAGAAGAACGTGTTCATGGGCGGCACGCCGGCAATGGCGAGCGCCGCGACACCAAAGCCAACGCCCGAGATCGGGTACTTCTTTACGATGCCGCGAAGCTTGGGCAGCATACGCGTGCCGAGCGTAAAGGAGAACGAACCGGCGATCAGGAAGAACAGGGTCTTGGCGAAAGCGTGGTTAAAGATGTGGCACACGGCGCCATCAAAGGCCAGCTGGCTGCCAAAGACCGAAAGGCCCAGACCAAAGAACACATAGGAGAGCTGGGCAATCGTGGAGAAGGCCAGCAGGCGCTTCATGTCCTTTTGCGGCAGGTACATCAGGAAACCAAAGAGCATGGTGACCATGGCGTCGATAATGGCGACCCAGCCCACAATCTCGGGAACCTCGCCGGCAGAGACGAGTGCACGCGCAAACACGCACACGCCGACCTTGACCATCGAGGCGCCATGCAGGTAGGCCGAAACAGGCGTCGGAGCCTCCATGGCCGAAGGCAGCCACATGTACATGGGAACCTGTGCGGACTTGGCCCAGGCCGCAAACAGCACGAGCAAAAGGACGATAGCCTTGAGCTTGGCGTCGAGGCCGGCAATCGCGGTGATGGCGAAGGTGCCGGTGTGGGCAAACACAATGGCGGCGCCCAGATACAGGCCGAGCGCACCGATATGCGTGATGATCAGGGCCTTCATGCCGGCCTTCTTGGCCGTAGGCGTCATGTAGTAGCTAATGAGGCCCCAAGAGCAGGCACCCGTGATCTCAAAGAACACGAGCTGGCCCAAAAGGGTCGAGCTGTACACGAGGCCGGCCATGGCGCCAATGAAGGTCGCGAGGTACGCGTAGAAGCGACGACGCGGTCCGTCGGGATGCTCACGGTTATCCTCGCTCATATAGGGAATCGAATAGATCACGACAAGCAGGCCGATACCCACAAAGGCGGGCGCGAGCAGCGTGCTCATGCGATCGAAGGTGAATCCCATGACAAGGGTCTGCCCAAACGAGATCAGGGGGACCTGCGTGTCGGGCATGCCGGCGCCAGCGAAATTCGCGGCGAGGGCGATGGTGCAGACCGTCGAGACGGCGGCACCCAAAACGCTGAACCACTTGGCGTACGGACGGGGGAACAGGGCGACGAGCACCGAGGCCACCATCGGGGCCGCGATAGCGACCAAGCCGAGAAGGGACAGACTGACTGCAAATGACATTGTTTCTCCCTTCTCCTACACGCCAACGACCACGAAGACAAACGCCAGAACGGCGATGCCCACGACGGCCCAGGTCTGATTACCGAGTACCTTAAAACGCGAGCGCGAGCAGGAGTTCTCGATCACGCCGCATACGACAAAGTCGATAAGGCACTTCACCAGGAAGATGACTGCACCCAGAACGGCGGCGGCGCCCACAGTCGCGGGCTCGCCCCAAGGGATGAAGATCGCGCAGAACCAGGCGACGACCAGGACCTGTTTCATGGACATGGCAAGCTTGGCCATGGCGAGCGACGGGCCGGAAAGCTCGGCGAGCGGACCTTCCTGAAGCTCCTGCTCGGCCTCGGCCTGGTCAAACGGCAGCTTGCCGAGTTCCATGTAGCAGGCAATCGCAAAAGCGATGCCGGCAAGGATCACGGCGACCGGTGCGTCAATGGCGCCCGTCATGATGTGCTGGCCCATGGTGGCGATGTCGGTGGAGCCGCACACCAGGGCGGCGGCAAACAGCGCCAGCAGCATGGACGGCTCGATGAGCACGCTCATGAGCAGCTCGCGGACGCCGCCGATACCGGCGTAGGCGTTGGACGAATCCACACCGCAGAGGGCGAAGAAGAAGCGGGCGAGCGCCAGGCTGTACATGATGGTGATGGCGTCACCAAAGACCGGGATGGGGCTTTGTGCCGTAAAGAGCGGCAGACCCATCGCGAGCATAAAGGCGACGGCGAAGAACAGCGGCGGCATAATGCGCAGCGCAAAGCTCGCATCCTCGCTCTGGGACTCGGGGCGCGCAAAGAGCTTGGCCAGGTCGCGGTAGTCCTGCATGATGCTGGGGCCGCGACGGTTGTGCATCTTGGCGCGGATCACGCGGCCGAGACCGGAGAAGAACGGTGCGACGGCCATGACGACCACGCCCTGCAGAACGGCAAGTACGATGTTGTTCATGCTCTCCCCTCCTTAACCCATTTGCACGGCGAGCACGAGGAACACCACGAGTGCCGCGACGATGTAGCAGATATAGATGCTGTAGTTGCCGCCCTCAAGCTTAGTCGCGAGGTCGGCGAGCTTCTCGACACCCTTATGCGGGGCATCGACGAGAACCTTGTCGGGTACGGGCTCCACAGCCTCGGCCACACCGGTAAGCTTCTGGAAGAAGTGCGCAATGGACCAGCAGACGGCCGTGCAGCGGTCACGCAGCGTGTAGAGCGGCTGCATAAACCAGGACACCTCGGAGGCAAAGGTCGTGGCCACGACGGGCATATGCTCGTTGGGATCATAGCCGCATGCCCACGGCTGGGACTTCTGCACCTTGCCGACGGTCTTGAGCTTGCGATAACCGCAGGCAAGGCCGACGAGCACCACGAGCGCAATAGCGATCGCGGGCGTGGAGGTGTCAGCGCCGGAGTACTGGTTCATGAGCTCCATGCCCTCGGCGGCAAACACGCCACCGTACGGATGCAGCACGGACGCGGCGACATCGACCAGCACGGGCGCGATCACGGGAGCGCCAATGCCCAGCACGACGCAGATGGCCGCGAGCAGGCCCTGCGCAAACACCATGGGGGCGGGAACCTCCTTGGCATTGGCCGCGGCCTCGGAGCGGGGCGCGGAGGCAAAGGAGACGCCATAGGCCTTGACGAAGCACGTGACAGCCAGAGCGCCGGTAATGGCAAGTGCGACGGCAGCGAACACGGCCACGATCATGACGGCCTTGTCGCCCTGCATGGCGGCGTTAAACAACGACTGGTAGGTAAACCACTCGGACACAAAGCCGTTGAAGGGCGGGATGGCCGAGATGGCAAGCGCGCCAACGAGGAAGCAGATGGCCGTTGCCGGCATACGACGGAACAGGCCGCCCATCTTCTCCATATTGCGCGTACCCGTGGAGTACAGCAGCGCACCGGCGCCCAGGAACAGCTCGCCCTTAAACATCGCGTGGTTAAACGTGTGGTAGAGGGCGGCCATCAGAGCCAGGACGGCGATGCCGACCGAGTCGAGCGCCATGGCGGCCATAGAGGCGCCGACGCCGAGCAGAATGATGCCGATGTTCTCGACGGAGTGATAGGCCAGCAGGCGCTTGATGTCATGCTCCTGCAGGGCGAAGGCCACGCCGAGGACCGACGAGATCGCACCGAAGACCATGACCATAAGACCCCACCAGACCTGAACGCCCGAGGCGGAGAGCAGGTCGAGACCCACCTTGAGGATGCCGAAGATACCGATCTTGATCATGCCGCCGGACATGAGGGCCGACACGTTGGACGGCGCCTCGGGATGTGCCTTGGGCAGCCAGCCGTGCAGCGGGATGATACCGGCCTTGGCGCCAAAGCCAAAGAAGGCGAGCACGAAGCACACGGATGCGACCGCGGGGCTAAACTGCGTAGCGCGGAAATCTGCAAAGGCAAACGAGCCACCGGCGAAGTTGGTCATGGTGAGGAAGCTCGCCATGATGAGCACGAAGCCCACGTGCGCGATCACAAAGTAGAGCCAACCGCCATGGATGGAGTTCTCGTTCTCCTCGATCACGACCAGGAAGTACGAGGTCAGCGACATGAGCTCAAAGGCGACCAGGAACCAAAACACGTTGTCGGCGGTGATGACGAGCATCATGGACGCCACGAAGGTGTTAAAGAAGAAGCCGGCGCGGCCCTTTTTGCCCGGGTACTCATCAAAGTAGTTGAGACCGTAGATCGAACCGGCAAACGCGAGCACCGAGATGAGCGCCACGAACAGGCCGGACAGCTGGTTGAGCAGCAGCTGGAAATGGGCAAACGGGAAGAACACGATGGTGTCGACCGACGTGACATCGCCCAGCACGGCCTGGATACCGGCCACAAACGAAAGCACCGCGGCGACGGCGCCGATAAGGCAGCCGGCGGTCTTGGCGGCGTTATCGGCCTTGATCAGCAGAACCGAGGCGAGCGCACCGATGCACGAGACGGCAAGCGATGCGATAAACAGCGTCATGCTATCCATTGTTTACGCTCCCTTCTGCTTTCTCGGAGAGGCCCTGGGCCACAGCGGCAACGTCGACGACCGGACCGTTTTCGATCGAACGCAGGCGCTTGGCCTCGTCGAGCTCGCGATCGGCCGCGCCGCCCATGACGGTCAGCGCCTTGGTGGGGCACGCCGCCACGCAGTGGGGACCGTCCGGATCGAAGGCACACAGGTCGCACTTGACGGCGCAGGTGTACTGACCGGGCGCCCACGTAAGCAGGCTGCTCAGGGACTTAGGATACGAAGGCGTCGGATCGCACATGCCTGCGACGCCGGCGATAGACGTGCCATCGGGATGGATGGCACCGAAGGGGCACGCGATGGCGCACAACCTGCACCCGATGCACTCCTGCTCCTTGACGTGGATGCGGTCGCCATCGTGCTCGATGGCATTCACCGGGCAGACCTCGGCGCAGGGGGCACCCTCGCAATGGTGGCAGGCAAGGGCGGCCGAAATACCGCCGGTCTTCACGAGCGCCAGGCGCGGCGTATCCTGAAGACCCTGCATCCGGTGGGCGTCGGCACAGGCGGACTGGCATGTTCCGCAGCCGATGCACCTCTCCGGGTTGATGTCGATGAAGCGGTTCATCCCCACTTCCTTTCAAAATAACGGGCCGGGCTCCCGAACGTACGGGACGCCCGGCCCAAAAAGCCAACGAGAACGGGACTACACGATTTGATTCACGTGCGTCTCGTCATCGAACTTGGCGGCGCCGGGCTCAACGTCCTGGGGAGCGGCGGCGTCCACCAGAGCCTGCTTGAGCTCGGTGTACTGACGCTCCACCTCGCCCTCGGCCCAGACCTGGTCGGCGATAGCGTCGACCTGGCAGGCGGAGAACTTGTCCTCGGGCGTATGCGAGACCGGGTCGACCTTATGGATGGTCAGCTCGTTGCACTTGCCGATCCACCACTGGTAGGTCATGTAGACCGTGCCCTTGTTGATGCGATCGCTCACGTCGGCACGGCTGTATACCTGGCCGCGGCGGCTGTGAATCGAGACGATGTCGCCATTCTTGATGCCGCGTGCCTCGGCGTCCGCGGGATTCATGCGGACAAAGCCGGGCTCGTCGGCAAGCAGTGCCAGCGTCTTGCAGTTGCCGGTCATCGAGCGGCAGCTGTAGTGGCCGACCTCGCGGACGGTGCACAGGATGAGCGGGTACTCATCGTCGGGAAGCTCGGAGGGCGCCTCCCAGTCGTGCGCCATCAGGTTGGCGCGGCCGTCCTTGGTGGTGAACTTGCCACCAGCGAACATGTCGGGCGTACCGTGGTCGTTCACATCGGTGCTCTTGACCGGCCACTGGGCGTAGCCGCCCTCGGGAGCCATCTTCTCGTAGGTCGCGCCCACAAAGTTGGGGCACAGACTAATGCACTCGTTCCAGATCTGCTCGGTGTTGTCGTAGTGCATGGGGTAGCCCATGCGCGTAGACAGGTCCGCGAAGATCTCCCAGTCGTGACGGCACTCGCCCTTGGGCGGAACGGCCGCGTCAAAGTGCTGGAAGCTACGGTCGGATGCGGTAAAGACACCCTCGTGCTCGCCCCAAGAGGTGGCAGGCAGGATGACGTCGGCGAGCATGGTCGTCTGCGTCATAAAGATGTCCTGGCAAATGAACAGATCCAGCTCGGAGAGCGTCTTGCGCATGCCGGCCGAATCGGGCTCGGTCTGCACCGGGTCCTCGCCGTAGTTGTAGAAGCAGTGCACCTTGCCCTCGTCGACCAGGTGGCCCAGGTCGGTGAGCTTGTAGCCCTCCTCGAGCGGGAGCTTTTCCTCGGGCACGCCCCAAGCCTTGGCAAACTTGGCGCGAGCGGCGGGGTCGGTGACTTTCTGGTAGCCAGGGTACAGGTTGGGCAGCATGCCCATATCGCAGGAGCCCTGGACGTTGTTCTGACCGCGCACGGGCGCGAGGCCGGAGTTGGGTTTGCCGATCTGGCCGGCAACGCAGGCGATGGAGGCGATGGTGTGCACCGTCTTCAGGTTCTGCTTCTGCTGGCATACGCCCATGCCCCAGCCAATGATGGCAGAGGGCTTCGCCGTGGCGTACATCTCGGCAGCTTGGTGGATCAACGCGGGCTCGACACCCGTGATGTCCTGTACGGATTCGGGAGTGTAGTTCTTGATGGTCTCCCACCACTCGTCAAAGCCGTTCGTGTGCTCGGCGACGAAATCCTTGTCGTAGAGGCCATCGTTGACCAAGCAGTTGGCAAAGGCGTTGAGGAACGCAACATTGCAACCGTTCTTGATCGGAAGGTAGAGATCGGCGATACGCGCGGTTTCGATATGGCGCGGGTCGGCGACGATGATCTTGCAACCCTTTTCTTTGGCTCGAACGATACGCCTTGCGACGATGGGGTGCGAATCGGCAGGGTTGTAGCCGAAGAGGAAAATGCAGCCCGCATCCTCCATACCGGGGATGGAGCATGACATGCAACCTGAACCAACCGTGTCCATCAGACCGAGGACAGTAGGGCCGTGTCAAGTACGGGCGCAGTTGTCCACGCTGTGGGTGCCGATGCACGCACGCGTAAACTTCTGCATGACGTAGTTCGCCTCATTGCCGCCGCCTCGCGAAGAGCCGGTGGTCATGACAGCGTTAGGACCATATTCGTCAATTATGGCCTGCATCTTAGATGCGGTGAAATCCAGTGCCTCGTCCCAGCTTACGCGCTCAAGATCCGCGCCCTTGGTGCGGCGGATCATCGGGTGCAGTACGCGAGGAGTCAAGATCTTGGTGTCGTTGATGAAGTCGTAGCCGCTCATGCCCTTAAGGCACAGCTCGCTCTGGTTGGTGATGCCGTTGAGCGGTTCGGTACCCACGACCTGGCCGTTTTGGACCAAGAGGTTAAACTGGCAACCGGCGCCGCAGTACGGGCAGATCACTTTATGCTTCTCCATGACACCCTCCTTCCTTTCTCTGCTACCGAATGCTCGGTACTAATTTAACAATCACTGGGCTTGTCGCCCCAGCGCTTACGCCTCGTTTTCGATGGTGGCGCGGGCACGCTCGGCAGTCAGTTCCGCCAGGCGCTCCTCGTCTACCAGGGTGAGGCCCTTAGTCGGGCACGCCTCGGCACACGCCGGACCGCCGGGACGGTCCACGCACAGGTCGCACTTGAGCACGAAGCTCTTGGTCTGCGAACCCACGCGCACGTCGCCCATCAAGACGGGGACCTGCGTGGTCGCCACGCTCACGGCGCCAAAGGGGCAGGCCATGACGCAGCTCTTGCAGCCGATGCAGTTGTCCTCGTTGACGCCGATACGATGGTTCTTTGGATCAAAGAACAAGGCGCCCGTGGGGCAGGCCTTGGCGCACGGGGCATCCTCGCAGTGATGGCAAGCCACCGGTGCGGAGATCTCGTACGTACGCGTCACGCGCAGGCGCGGCGCGGCGATGTTGCCGGGGATGTCGTGCGCCTCGATGCACGCCGCCATGCAGGTTTGACACCCAATGCAGCGCGAGGAATCGGCTACGACTCGTTTATTGCCCATGTTGTTCACTCCCTCCTGAATCCCATGCCGGAGAGACCCTGTCGACGTTGCCCCGGACCGCCCGTGGTCCGGCATCGGCGTATCGAGTGCATGCGGCGAAACAGACACTTCGATAGAATTCCTCCAACGATATACAGGTTAAATATACGCAGTTTCAGGGGGTAAACTTGAGCATAAGCCCTGCAATACGGGTGTATTGCAGGGGTTTTGGCAGGTTGGAACTATTCTCTAGAAGCTATAAAGGTGAGTGTATTACATGCGTACGTTCGAGAGAGATTTCACGCTCATTTCTGAAGGATATAGTACGTTTGTAATATCGTTTACACTCAATTACTCTAGTGCAATAAAGTAATGGTTGTAAGATTGGCTATTATTAGCCGATGCTGTATTTGACCATTCATATTGCACGCTCATTAAGGGAGGCCAGTGATGTCATCGACTCAAAAACGAGCCATCCTGCAGGTGCGCATTCGCGAGGAAGACAAGCAGCATGCCGAGCATCTCTACGACGCCATGGGCACATCGCTCGCCGAGGCCGTCCGTCTTTTTGTCGCGCAGAGCATTTTGATGCGCAAGCTTCCCTTCCAGCCGGTCGCCGTGCGATCAAAGGACGGCACCGCCGCCTATGGATCGCTCAAAGCATATGGAGACCCCAATCGCCGCTCCGAGGAGCGCAATGCCTGGATTGAGTACCTTGCTACAGAAAGCGACGATTCGATTTTGGGTCCTGAGGAAGTAGATATCCATGAGTAGCACCATCATCGACGAGACCGTCATCCTGCGCTACCTGCTTGACGACGACGAAGTTCTGTCACCGCGCGCCGCCAAGGTCATCGCCACGCGCACCGCTCGTGTCTACCCCGAAATCATCACGCGCGTCGTGGTCACGCTACGCGACGTCTATAAGGTTCCCCGCGTTGAGATTGCTGCGGCCATGAAAAGGCTGCTCGATGACGTCATGGTCGACGAGCCCACCGTTGTCGCCCTTGACGTCAAACTCTTTGGCAAGACCCATATGGACTTTACCGACTGCCTCCTCGCAGCCCGAACCGCCATCTACAACGATGATGTCGTGAGTTTTGGCAAGCCCATCATCCAAGGCATGATCGATTACCGCCACAAGCGCCAAACCGCAGCCGAAGCCCGCGACCGCGCCGCCGAAGCCCGCAGCCGAAGCACCGACTCCACCATCGACAAGCTCCGCCACCACGGTCGTCACTAACCGACAGGCAACGGCATCGCCCGCCCCTCAGCCCCATCCCCTCCTAAGTTGCGGTGAAATAGTTCCTGATTAAGGCTTATTGGGGGTGCGGACGATTTCTTGGACCGCGCCTAGGCGTATCCAAGCTTCCTGCGGTACTCCATCGGGCTCAGCCACCCGAGG
>CABUZI010000026.1 GCA_902496005.1 uncultured Collinsella sp. | reverse complement strand
GCTGACGGTGTAGACGTACGTACCGGGCTCGTCGTACTCGAGCTTGTCGAAGTTGATCTTGCCGTCGGCATCGTTGGTAACCGTAGACTCGATGTCCTCGCCAACGAGCTTAAAGCTAAACTCGTCCTTCTTGAGCTCGCGTCCCTCGAGCACCTTAATGGCGCCGATGGAGACCTGCGTGGGCATGGCGTGATACTTGTTGGTAAAGCCAGCCGACTCGGTGGTTCCCTCGAGCTTGTGCGTCGCGGCCAGCGTACCGTCGCCGTTGTCGGAGACGGTGGTCACGACGGTGTAGGTCGTGCCGTCATAGGTGACACCCTTGTACAGGCTAAGCGCGTTCGGGCGAGCCTCGCGCAGCGTGTACGTGTGCGTACCGGGCGCCTCGTAGTGGATCGGGCTCAGCGTAACGTTGCCGTTGGCGTCGTTGGTGCCGCTGGCGACAACCACGCCGTCCTCGAGCAGTTCAAACGTGAACTCGCCGGTTGCAAGGTCACGTCCGGTCAGACGCTTAACCGTCTTGACCTGATCGGTCACGGAAGAGTCGGTGGGCGCCACGACGTAGGTGTTGGTGAACGTGAAGTCCGCACCGTCATCGCCGTTGCGCACGACACTCAGATGTCCGGCGCCGTCGTCAGTCACGGTGTAGGAAACCTTGCGCGTGGCGTTGGGGTCGTTGGTCACGCCAGGGACGCTACCGGACTCGGTCACCGTATAGGTAAAGGTGTGCGAGCGCGGAGCGGTGGGGGTTGCGGGATCGGACTCGTCGTTGGACTCATCGGTCTCGGCAGCGTCGGCGTCAACCTCGGCCTCACCGGTGTTGGCTTCGGCGTCGCTCGATGCGTCGTCAGAAGCATCGGTCGTCACGCCCAGAGCGCGGTTGAGGTCCTCGAGCGTAAAGTGGATCTTGCCAAAGCCCACGTTGCCAGCCGCGTCGTTGGTTGCGGTCGTGCGCTCGGGCATCGGGGCACCAGCCTCGTCGGCGGTCACGGTAAAGGTGAACTTGCCCGTGATGTCAGCCGGGGTCAGGCCCTCGGCAGCTTGGAGCTTCTTAGTGCCGGTGAGCGCGGCATCGACGGCTTCGGCGCCGTAGACGTTCTCGAACAAGGGCTCGACGCCGCCGTAGTCGACCGTTGCCGTCAGGGTACCGTCACCGTTGTCGACGACGATAACCTTAAAGCCAAAGCTCCACGTTGTAGCGGAAACGCCATTCGGCAGCCCGAATAAATCTTCGTAGGCCGTGTAGTTAATGGTCCAGGCAAGCTTGCCGTCCTTATCGGTACGATAAGCAAGCCCAGCAGCCTCAAGATTAGCAAGCATCTTGGTGTCGTAGTGCAGCGTATCAAAGCTCACGTGCCCGCCGATATTGGGCTTGAGGTTTTCGTATGCCACAAGCTCACCCTGATAGGCGATGCCGAACCAGAACTCGCCGTCGGCCATCGGGCGGCCGGTCAGAGTCTTGGTGGCAACGACCTGAGCAGCGGTGCCACCAGGCGTGTTGGTCGTAGCGCTGTAACTGTTGTGGAACGGCACCAGGGCTTTCTCGACCTTGTTCTCGCCACTCTTGTGGACCGTCTCATGCGTGCCCTCGGGACCACCGGAAACGGTCGTCGTAGCAGTGAGCGTACCGGCGGTGTCGTCGGCGATGGCGATCGTCACCGTGCGTACGGCGTCATCGTAGGTGTAACCGGGCTGGCCGTCGTTCTTTTCGGCCACGGTGTACTTGAAGGTCTTGCCGGCGTCAGCCTGCGTAAATTTAACCTCATGACCAGCCAGAATGTCGATCAGTCCGACCGTTGCCTCTGCCGTCGCAGGGGACTTGAAGTTGTTGGCTCCGGGCAGCAGGCCAAGCGCGTTGGCCGAGGCCTCGTCGGCAGGCGTCACGGTAAACGTGAACTGGCCCTCGGTCATGGGGCGGCCGTCCAGATACTTGCTGAGCCACAGACCGCCGGCCGCGGTGTAGTTAAGCTCAGTGCGGTACGTGTTGGTAAAGCGTCCGTTTTCCTTCTTGGTGACATTGGCGGTCAGCTTGCCCTCGCCGTCCTCGGTCACGGTTACTTCGGCGGTCGCGACGTGGGAGTCATACGTCATGCCGACCGTATTACCCGCGTTCTCGCGGATCTCGTACTTGTAGGTTCCGGCAGCCGTGTAGCGAATCTTGCCGAACTTGATGGCGGCAATGCCGTCCTTCGCATCGTGCTTGCTCACGGTTACGGTTGCAGGATCGGGTAGCGGAGCGCCATCGGGGGCGGTAATGGTAAAGCCGAACTCGTCCCCATCCGTCCACTCGCGACCGTCGATGGCCTTGCTCAGGTCAAAGTCGAGGTCTGCATCGGTCGGGGTCACGCTGTAAGTGTTCTTGAAGGTTGCGGTCTTGGCGTCCTTCAGAACATGCTCGGCCTTGAGGGTGCCGTCGCCGTTGTCCGTGATGGTGGTCTCGATGGTGTACTCGGCGTCACTGTAGGTGATGCCCTTGCTGGTGGTTCCGCCGTTGGCCTCGCGCAGCGTGTAGGTGTGCTTGCCGGCCTTGTCGTACTTCACGGCGCCCATCGTGATCTTGCCCTCGGCGTCGTTCTTGCCGGTGGCGACGACCTTGTCGCCCTCGACGAGCTCGAAGGAGAACTCGCTGTCCATGAGATTGCGGCCAGTCAGGACCTTGTTCGCGGTGATCTGGTCGGTAACGCTCGTCTCGACAGGCGTCACGTTATAGGTATTGGTGAACGTAAATGCCACATCGCCGTCCGGCTTGCGGGATACGCTCAGATTGCCCTTGCCGTCATCAGTCACGGTGAAGGAAACCTTGCGCGACAGCTTGGCGTCGTTGGTCACGCCAGCCACTTCGCCGGACTCGGTCACGGTGTAGGTAAAGGTGTGCTCGCGCTTCTCGGGCTTCTCGCCCAGAGCCTTGTTAAGGTCGTCGAGCGTAAAGGCGATCTTGCCAAAGTCGACCTTGCCGTCAACGTCGTTGTGCACGCTCGTGCTCGCAGGCATAGGCGCGCCCTCTTCACCGGTCACGGTAAAGGTGAACTTGCCGGTGATATCAGCCGGGGTCAGAGCGTCGTCAACCTGCAGATTCTTGATACCCGCAAGCGATGCCTCGGTAGCATTCGTGGTGTAGGCGTTCTTGAACTCGATGCTCTTGACGTCCTTGGCGTCCTTCAGCTCGTGCGTGGCAACCAGCTGGCCCTTGCCGTTATCGGCGATGGTCGTCACGATGGTGTAGACCGCGTCATCGTAGTCAATACCGCCGGCGTTGCCCTTAACCTCATGCAGCTTGTAGGTGTGCTGGCCGATCTCGGTGTACTTGATGGCACTGAACGTCACCTTGCCGTCGGCGGCGTTCTTAACGGTCTCGACAGGCTTAACTTCCTTGTCAATGATTTCGAGCAGCTCAAAGCTGAACTCGTCGGCCGTAAGGTCACGCCCGGTCAGAGACTTGGTCACGGTAATCTGGTCGGTGACGCTGGACTCAACAGGATTCGTGGCGTAAACGTTCTTGAACTCGGTCTCGCCCGAGGTCACCTTCACGCCAGCGCTCAGCTCACCCTTCTTGTCGGGCGCTACCGTCACGGTGATCTCCGCGACGTTCTTGCTGTAGGCGATGCCGTCAATCGTGGTCCCGGCATGCTTTTCACTGACCTTGTAGACGTACGTGCCAGGTTCGGTGTATTCGATCGTGCCGAAGTCGATGGCAGCCTTGCCCTGGTCCAGGTCAGCCTTGCGCACGGTCGCAGTCCTAGCCGCAGGCATCGGGGCGCCGCTCTCGGATGTCAGGCCAAACTCAAACGCGTCAGCATTCGTCCAGTCGCGACCCTTGAGCACCTTGGTCAGGCCAAAGCTGGCCTTGGTGTTCACCATTGCCGGCGTCATGTCATACGCAAAGCTGATCTTGCCGTTGTTGCCCAGGTAGGAATTGACATGCGTCGCGGTCGCCTTGGCAGACACGTTGTTCCACTTGGGGTTGAGAACGTCGGTCGCGGTACCAGTGCTGTTGCCGCCCACGCTGCCCTTGGTAGTGTGGAGCTCATCGATAAGGGCCAAACGCGCGGTTCCCACGCTAAACGAAAGGTTGCCGTCCTCGTCGGCAACAAGAGCGCCGTCAAACTTCGCTGCGTCGCCGCCGACAAACTCGATGACAGCAGTGGCGGGCTTGGCCTCGCCGTTCGAGCCCCGCTCCTCAAACTCATCCTTGTAGTAATAGGTGCCAGTATCTGCCAGCGAATTCTTTGCAGGCTGCGTGCAGTCCTTATCCGCGTAAATGGGAGTCTGCTTCTGGAAGTAGTAGTAGCGGTTGGTGTCGGCCGGCTCAAAGGTCGCAACCGTATCACCCAGCGCACCACCGCTCCACTTGTTCGCGTAGAAGCTCACGGTCTTGGTGCCGTCAACGACAGTCGTATTATGCTCGATGTAGTTCTTGAGCCCTGCTACCTTCTCGGGCGTAAACAGGTTGTCAAGTGCGGCGCTCTTCACGCTCGAGGCATACTTCACCTGAATGGGCTTAACGTTGTCGACCGAAAGCTTGCCGTCTACGGTCTTAAAGTGACTCAGCGGAATCAACGACGCAGGAATGTTAACCGTTACGATATCGCCCTTCCGGGGATTGTCATCGCCAGCACGCTGCACGGTGATGAGCAGGTCTTTTGCCTTGCCGGAAAACTCGTAGGTGTCGGTATTGGTTTCTTTGTTGACCGTCTTGCTCGCCTTGGTAAACGACATGCCGTTGATGACGACTTCGGTAAATCCGTCGACCTGCATAAAGTCGCCCAGCTCGTCGGTAAACGTGATGTAGCCGGACTTGGTCTCGTCGTAGCCCTTATGGATTTCGGTCGGATAAGGCGGCTCCGATGTGATGGCCTGTGAGATGTCGTCGAAGACCTTCTTGAGCTCTTCAGCATTGGTCGCCGACTTGTAGTAGTCGGAGTTTTCCGCGCGTGTGCCAAGCTCGTCGCTCGCATACGACGTGGCATCGGGATAATTACTCGACACGGCGTGCATAAACTTGTTGACGTCGCTTGTCCCCTTTTTCGAGGGATCGGCAGCGGGGTCCGCTCCACTAAAGATGCCGATGGTATAAACGGTGGCCTTGCTGTCCTTCATGTTCTTGGCAGCCGTCACGGCAGCATCGGCGACGCCAGAATCAAACTCGCTGTAGCTCGTTGGCTTGCCGTCGGTAAAGAACACAACGATCTTCTTGGCATCTGCGCGACCAGAAGTGATATCCCCGGCCAGTTCCAGACCATAGTCGGCACGCGTAGCACCGCTTGGCTTGATTCCAGCAACTGTATCCTTAAGAGCTTTCACGTTGCCGCCGGAGCAATCGGTCAAACCCTTCATTACCTGCGAGTGGTTGTACTTGTATTGGCCTTGATAGTACGTGTCATTGCCGACCTTATCAGTCTTATCACCCGCAAACTTAACAATGGCAACCCTATGCTGCCTATCAACGCCCTCGATAGCCTCGTTTTGTTTGGCGATGGTATTGATAAAGCTGTTCGCAGCGCTCTTCAGTGCATCGATACGCTTGGTGCGATCTCCGCCACCCATAGGATCATCCATCGAGCCGGAGGCATCCAACACCATCACGATGTCAAGTGGCGTGGTGACTGTCACGGTTGAATTAGACGTCGAGGACATCGCCGAAAGCGTGGTCAAAAAGTCCGACTCTTCGTTTTCCCCGGTTGCCTTGACCGTCTTATCGGTCCAGATTCGGCCGACGTTTTGGGTCGTTACCTTATTGCCGCCGTGGCCTGCCGCCCAGATTTCCCAGCGTCCGCTGGTATCGGGGTCGACGACCTTTCCGGTCATTATCGGTCCGTCCATTCCCGTGCTGGACCTGGCGTTGGCCTCGGGCAGCATGGCGAATGCTGCGGCTGGCAACACCAGCACTACGGCCAGTATCACCGCCAAGAGACCCCTCGTGTACTTACTCATCGCGTCTCCCTTCTCACTGTCTCAAACCTTGCATCAGCCTAAAGTTACGAAATGAGACACAATTAGGGCAGGTGACACACGTTCCAGATTTGATTTTGGGCGTGAGACAAATGTCTCACCGAAGTTGAGACACGAAAGTTTTCGCAGGAAAACGGGTGCGACTCGGAGCCAACAGGTCAAAATGATCCGTTTTCCTCCGTCCCCGGGGGATCAGTTGGTAACGCTCGCCACGAAATCGGGCCATCTACTACGTTTGACTCGATACCCCGACCATAGCCGCTTTTCATGAAAAACCGCAAGCGTTCTACCTGCGGTTTTCATTTCGCATTACTTGACGTGGTCGAGGACTGCCGCCTAAACGTAGTAGATAGGCCCATTTCGTGGCAGACGGGTCACGCGGCAGCCCTCGTGAGGCAAAAATGATCCGTTTCCCTCTGTCCACGGGAGATCAAGGGCTGCTACGGATATGGTGCTATTTCAAAACTATGCCGGATTACGGGGCTAAAGTCGGAGTCCTCATCCATACAGCCTTTTTTTGAAAAACGGCAGGCTATCTACCTGCGGTTTTGTTTTTCGATTTTCTGTATGGTTGGGGATTCGCAATCCAGCCCCGTAATCCGGCATAGTTTTGTTCGTGGCAGCCCAACCGCGCGTTTAAGCGCGGGGCCGGTGGGGCATTTTTGCCCCACCGGCCCCTATTCCAGCGCTATACCAGCCCCATCCCAACGCTATTCCGGCTTGGTTTCTACTGTGGGAGTCTTGTCCGCCGCGACTGGAGTGCGCGCGGTGTCCATGCTCAGGCAGTGTTTAGGACAGCTTTCGATGCACTCGCCGCACACCACACAGGCATACGGGTCGATCGACCACGTTCCGCCCTTGCGATCGACCGCGAGTGCGCCCGCCGGGCAGCGGCGCGCGCACATGCCACAGCAGATGCACACGTTCATGTCGTTAACGATATGCCCGCGCAGGCGCTCGGGTGCCGCGAGCTTCTCCTGCGGATAGCACACCGTTACCGGCTGCTTGACCATAGAGCCCAAGGCCGTCTTGGCAAATGTCAGTAAACTCATGCCGCGCCTACCTTTCCGTGCAGCTAATGCAGGGGTCGATGGTCAGGATAATCATGGGCACGTTAGCAAGGAGCACGCCCTGCAGCGCATGCGTCAGACCCGCCAGGTTCTGCGACGTCGGCGTGCGCACGCGGAAACGGTCCAGGTTCTTGGTGCCGTTACCGCGCACATAGTAATATGCCTCGCCGCGCGGCTGTTCAATCACAACCTCGCCGCGCGCGCCGTCGGCCGGCGTGAGCTTGGTACGCCCGCCGATACCGTCGTGCGGAATCTTGCCGACAAGCTCCTTGATAATGTCCATGGCCTGCGTAACCTCGGCACAACGCACCTGGCAGCGGGCATAACAGTCGCCATCGGTGGCAACAATCGGCTCAAACGCAGCCAAGTCCGCATAGGCACCGTCACCGAACATGCGCACGTCATAATCCACGCCCGAGGCGCGACCGAACGGGCCGACCATCGACAGATCCAGCGCGTCCTTCTTGCTGATCACGCCCACGCTATGCAGGCGCTCGCCGCAGCTATTGTCGTCCAAAAATGTATGCACCACGGCCTCGTAGTCAGGGCGCATAGCGTCGAGCGTCTGGACAATACCCGCCAGCTCGGAATCCTCAATGTCGTGTTTAAGGCCGCCAATCTCGTTAATCGACAGAATCACGCGACCGCCGCAAGTGCTCTCAAAGATCTTGAGAATCTGCTCGCGCAGCGTCCACGAACGATAGAACAGCGCCTCAAAGCCAAAGGCATCGGCGAGCAGGCCCAGCCACAGCAGGTGCGAGTGAATGCGCGAAAGCTCATGCAGAATGGTGCGGATATACTGCACGCGACCAGGCACCTCGATGCCGAGCATGCGCTCGCAGGCGCTGGCGTAGCCACAGCTATGGCCCACGGCGCAGATGCCGCAGATGCGCTCGGCGATGTAGCCAAACTGATGCATATCGCGCTTTTCGGTGAGCTTCTCGAGTCCGCGGTGCACAAAGCCGATCTGCGGAATTGCTTCGATGACGCGGTCGTCCTCGATCACTAGGTCCAGATGAAGCGGCTCGGGCAGCACCGGGTGCTGCGGGCCAAACGGAATTACGGAGCGATGAGCCATGGACCTTACGCCTCCTTTTTCTGCTTGTCGCGGGCGGCCTTGGCGGCAAGCGCCGCGCGGACCTTGGCCGCTTTCTCGGGATCCATGGCAGCGAGCTTTGCCTCCATCTCGGCAGCCTTGAGCGCGGCCTTGGCAGCGGCATCGTCATGCTGGGCATCGGAGCCGGCAGTCGCAGCGGGCTGAGCAGCGACGCCCGCGGCATCGCCGGCGCTCGCAGCGCCTTCCCCTGCAGCAGCCGCAGCCGTGGCGGCCTTCTCGGCCGCGACCTTGCGCGCCTTGGCCTCGGCAGCCGCACGGACCTTCATGGCTTTCTCGCGCGCGGCCTTCACCTCGGGCGTGATAACGCTCATGGGCTCGGCAGTCGAGACCTGGTAGAAAAAGCCCTTAAAGTCGATCTGCATGTCGGTAATGGCAAGACCAAACAGGTCGTGGGCCTCGTTTTCAAACGGGAATACCGCCGGATAGTACGAACTGATAGACGGAATCTCCTGGTACTGATCAATTCCCTCAACCACCAGGTTTTCGATCGCATAGTTGCCGTCCTGCACAATATGCTCCTGAGCAGCACGAACGTTGATAAATGTATAGACAAGGCGATACGTGCCGTCGTCGACGTTGCGTTCGGCGTGCATCTGCACAAAGCGCGCGCCAACGCCCTTGAGCGCCTGGACATGCGACAGGAGCTCGTCGATCCCGACGATGGTATAGATAGCCTTTTGCATTACTCGGCCTCCTTTGCAGCGGCGGGCGCGGCGGACCTGGTGGACACGTTGACCTCGACGCCGTCACCGGCGACGGCCCCGGCCCCGGCCCCCGCAGCCACAAACCCGTCCTCGCCCAGCTCAACGCCACCGTCCCAAGTAGCGGCACCGCCCACGGTAAGCGGGTCGCCGCCGGCGCGCATCACGGCCTCCTTCTGGTCCAGGATGCCACACGCCTCCACGATGGCATCGATCACCGTCTCGGGGCGAATGGCGCACCCGGGCGCGTACACGTCCACGGGAATCGCGCGGTCCACGCCGCCGATCACGTTGTAGGCATCGCGGAACACGCCGCCCGAACACGCGCAGACGCCGCACGCCACCACGCACTTGGGCTCGAGCATCTGGTTGTAAATCTGGCGCACGACGGGCAGGTTCTGGGCATTGACCGACCCCGTCACCAAAAAGATGTCCGCATGCTTGGGGTTGCCGGTGTTGACCACGCCAAAGCGCTCCGCATCAAACAGTGGCGTGAGCGAGGCCAGCACCTCGATATCGCATCCGTTGCAGCTCGAGCCGTCGTAATGAATAACCCACGGCGAGCGCGACATTTTATGATCCATGGATGCCGCCTCCTAAATAAATACGTCGACGAGGATGGGCATAAGGTTGAGCAGGCCAAACACCAGCGCCACGCCCCATCCGAGCCTAAAGCAGCTGCGCCAGGTGCTACGTGCGAAGGTGTTGTCGATCAGGACCTCGACAAAATACGTCGCGGCCATCACGACCAGGGCAACCACCCAGCTCACGGGGTTGTCCCAAACAAAGAACATGCCCACCCACATCAAAAACAGCACGGTCTCGCACCAGTGCATAAGGGTCATCTTGGCCAGCGTGCCGCCGCTCATCTCGGTGGCGACGCCCTGGACAATCTCCTGATGCGCGTGATGCGAGTACGAAAGGTCAAACGGCGACTTGCGCAGCTTGATGGTAAGCACCGCGAGCAGCGCCAGGAAAATGGGCGCGCTGTACACGATGATGGGGGCCGACTGCCCCGTCGCGGCGATGGAATCAAAGCTGTCGGTAGCAAGGTACAGGCCCACGCTCATCAGCAGAACGGCGGGCTCGTAACTCATAACCTGCAGCAACTCACGATCGGCGCCAACCTGGGCAAACGGGCTTTGCGTCGAGGCGGACGCCAACACCACAAAGATCGCGGCTAGCGTAACCATAAAGGCGCACAGCAGCGTGTTGGAGCCCGACACAAAGATGCCGCCGCCCACGACGGTAAAGATGAGCGCGCACGCCATGTAGGTATCGTCCATGGTGTTTACGCTGGCGGGAGCCTTGCGCAGCAGCTTGGCAACGTCGTAGAAGGGCTGCAGCAGGCGCGGACCCACACGGCCCTGCATGCGGGCCGAAAGCTTGCGGTCAACGCCGTCGATCAGGCCACCAGCCAAAGGCGCCAGCAGGGCAAACACCACGGTACCAATAAAGATGCCCACGACGCCCGAACCTTCGAAATACTTGCCGCGCAGCACCGATGGCGCGCTCATGGCAAGCCTCTCGGGCCCAATCCACGCGCAACACAGCAGCGCAAACAAGATAATGCTGCAGCACACGACGCTACCCGCGGGGCCAATACGCTTCTCGCCAAGGGCGTCCTCCGAGTACCAATTGCGCTTTTCGGCCTTCACCTCGTGTCCCATCGAGCCGCGGAAATGGCGATATTTGTCGGTTCCCACACCCGAAAGATATACGTTTACGTGCGGCTTGTTGCTCACGCGGAATGAAGTCAGCAGCACCACGGCGATAAACGCCACGATAACCACCATCAGATACATGGCGTCCTTGCCAATAACGTACGGCACGCGGCCAAACACCATGGCCAAGTAAGGCGACACCAGACCGCTCGAGATAACCGGGAACGCCACGCAGCACAGAATCAGCAGCGCGGCGATGGTGTTGAGCGCCATCCATTCGGTCTTATGGACATTGACCTCAACGTTTTGAGCCGTGGGGTCGACGCCCGAAAGCTTGGCAAGCCACTTGCCCCAGAAGTAAAACGTCGCGGCCGAGCCAAAGGCCAGCACCATGATCATGAGCACGTTGCCGGTCTGCGCAAACGCCACCAGGGCGCCCCACTTGGACACGAGCATGCCAAACGGCGCCACAAACATGCCCATGATGCCCAGCATCATCAGGCGCGTCAGGTGCGGCATGCGGCTGAACATACCGTCCATGTCCTCGATATCGCGGCTGCCGATATGATGCTCGGCGGTGCCCACGCACAGGAACAGCAGCGACTTGGCCACCGTGTGGAACAGGATCAGGAAGATGGCTGCCCACACGGCCTCGGGCGCGCCGACGCCCAGGCAGGCACTGATGAGGCCCAAGTTGGAAATAGTGGAGTACGCGAGCACGCGTTTGGCGTTGCTCTGCGAGATGGCCATGAGGGCCGCGAGCAAAAACGTGATGGCACCCACACTCGTGACCATAAAGCCGGTCACGGGATAGATGGCATAGAGCGGGCTCAGCTTGACCATCAGGAACACGCCGGCTTTGACCATGGTTGACGAGTGCAGCAGGGCGCTCGTGGGCGTGGGGGCAACCATGGCGCCAAGCAGCCAAGTGTGGAACGGCATCTGTGCGGCCTTGGTAAGGGCGGCGAGCGATAGCAAGATGACCGGCATCACCAGCAGCGCGGACTGCGCGGTGCCGGCGCCGGAAAGCTCGATCATGCCCGAGATGGTCAGCGGCATGCCGTTAACGTGCAGGTACATGAGTCCGACCAAAAACGCGATGCCGCCCAGCATGTTGAGGATGATCTGGGTGAAGGCGTTCTTGATGGCCTCGGGCGTGCGCGTGTAGCCAATCATGAGGAACGAGCACACGGTGGTGATTTCCCAGCCGCAGAACAGCCACTCAAGGTTATCGCTCGTCACGATGACGAACATGGCCGAGAGGAACAGGAACATAAGCGCCAGGAACTGCGGGCGACGGTCGGGCGCGGTCTGCCCGCGCAGCGCGGCCTCGTGCTCGTCATGGGCCTGGAAGTCCTTCATGTAACCCAGGGCATACACGCAGATCAGGCTGCCGACGATACCGACGGCGAGGACCATGATCACGCTCATGTAGTCCAGGTAGAGCGGCGTCGCCGTGACGGCTTCGGCCGCGGGCAGCGTCATGGCTGCAAAGGCGAGCGAGCCCACCAGCTGGACTATGCCGAGCACCGTGGTGAGCGCGTTCCTATATTTATACGCGTTGTACAGGATGACGGCGCACAGGATGACATCGATGGCGGAGCTGATGATCGAGAGCACATGCGAGGTGCCGGGGGTAACCTCAAAGCTCTGCGGACCCGTGCCAAAAAACAAGACGGCGACTACAACTGTCACCGCCATAATAATGCCGGAGCCTACAAGCCCCACCGCATCGCGGGCGCGGTCACCGCGCGCGAGCAGCATGCCCAGCGCCGGTACCAGCGGAAACAGGGTAAGGAAATACAGTAGCGTCATACCATCACTCCCCCATGCAAAAACGCTGCAATTGTTTAACGTTATAGCTCAATTGAGGAGTAGCGGCGGCGGGTTTTCGGTCAACTGGGGAGTTTTAGGCGTACGGGGCAAGGGCACGTCCGCTTTGGAGCAGAGAGGCGACGCTCCCCCTATCGCAGCGACAGGCGCGCGGGCCACTGCGCGCAGTTTATTGGCCACTTTGGAGGATGTCCCGATAGCTCGCGGCGGTCCAAAAAGTTGACGCGGCAAGAAAAATGCGCCCCTGTGGGCGCACCATCCCGTTTGCTATTCCGCCTTTTTAACGCGCGGCTTGCGACCGCGCGGTTTATCGACCAGTGCGGCCTCACCGCTCTCGCGGTACTGACGGCACCAAGCCTTGACCGAAGACTCGCTGGGAATCTTGTGCTTGATCATGGCCTCGCGAACCGTCAAGCCGTTTTCCAGACGGTCCTTAACCACAGCGAGCTTTACGTCGTACGAATAGGTGTGATGATGCGAACCGGCATTGAGAACGGCGTCGGCACCGCCCACGGCATACGCGCGGGCCCACTGACGAGCCGTGGCCTGGGGAATGCCAAGCTCCGCGGCGAGGGCGCGATGACCGACCCCCTCTTGGAGGATCTCGACGGCGCGCTGTCTAACCTCGGGCGCATGCGTGCGAGTCCTAGTTGCTTCCGACATACCTGCCACTTCTTAGCCTTAACCGTTAATCTGCTTTCTTACGTGCAAGTTAGATAGTAGCATTTTACTGTTTGCTCAAAGCAGTTAATTAAAGTAGACGCGGCGTTATCTGGGCATTTGGCACCAAATTACGACATTTCTTTATCGATTATTTACGCTGGTAGCTGACTCGCAGCTAATCGTCATTCGCTTGTCAACAAAATTGGCATCTCTTTATGTCCTTTGGTATAGAGGATATAGTTATTAACCCCTCCCCCAATAATTTTGAGTGATCTGCAAGACAGTAGACGTCCTCACTCCTCATGATTACCGCGCATTGCCATCCACCGGAGCAAAACAAAAAGGGCGGGACCTGCTGCGCTTGCAGGCCCCGCACCGATTGACACCCGACGGGACACAGCCGGGCGAGACGGATCCGTGCCACCGTCCCGCCTGGCCGCGATGTTCAACTACAGCTCGTTGGCCGCGTGATACGCCGTGCGAATGGCGCTCGCAATGTCGGCGGTGCGCTCACCCGAGCAGTCGCCCACGCAGATCACGGGCACCGTCACGCCATCCAGGTCAAACGCGTTGGCCTTGGAGCCCACGGCCATCACCACGTAATCGCAGGCGATCTTCACCGGCTCCTCGGCGCCGTCCTCGGTGGTGCGAACAGCCTCCACGCCCTCGTCGGTAATGGCGGTCAGGCGGGTCTTCACGTGCTGCTCCACGTTGTGCTCGGCAAAGTCGCTCATAATCAGCGGCAGAATGGTCTCGGACTCGCCCGCGGCAATCTTGTCGAGCATCTCCACGATCGCCACCTCGCAGCCGTGCTGCAG
The DNA here is from genome assembly GCA_902496005.1 of uncultured Collinsella sp. Taxonomy (GTDB): domain Bacteria; phylum Actinomycetota; class Coriobacteriia; order Coriobacteriales; family Coriobacteriaceae; genus Collinsella. The sequence goes on along the minus strand of CABUZI010000026.1, from coordinate 5,140 downwards.
CAGGTACTCGGCAGTCTCGGTGCCCACCAGGCCGCCGCCAATGACGGCGACGCGGCCCGTAAGCTCCACCTTGCCGGCCAGCACGTCCCAGCTCGAGACGACCTTCTCCGAGTCGGCACCCGGAACGGGGATGACCACGTCGTGCGCGCCCACGGCCACAATCGCGGCGTCGGCGGCGTTGAGGTCCTCAGCGGTAGCGGCATGGTTGAGCTCAACCTTCACGCCCAGGCCAGGCAGAATCTTCTCGTAGTACTCGACCGAGCGCATGATCTCGTCCTTGCGCGGAGGCGCGGCCGCCAGCACAATCTGGCCGCCCAGATGATCGCTCGCCTCGTAGACGGTCACGTCGTAACCGCGCTTGGCCGCCACGCGCGCGGCCTCCAGGCCGGCAATACCGCCGCCCACCACGGCGATCTTCTTGTCGCCCTCGCCCGGCTTGATGGCGATGGTCGCCTCGTCGCCGTTCTCGGCATTAAGCACGCACGAGATGTACTTGCGGTTTTGAATCGCGTCGACACAGCCCTTATTGCAGTTGAGGCACTCGCGAATGGGCTCGCCCGTGGCGGCCTTCAGCGCAATGTCGGGGTCGCACATGAGCGAGCGGCCATAAGCGATGATATCGGCGGAGCCGTCTTCCAGAATCTTCTCGCCGGCCTCAACCGAGACAACGCGGCCGACGGTTGCCACCGGCACGGAGACCAGGGCCTTGACGCGCTCGGCCACGGGCAGCGTCCAGTTGTAGGGCATGGCGCCCATGGGCGGAATGGTGTCGCCCATGTTGCCGGTGTGGTTGGCCTGTGCGACCTGAATCATATCGATGCCCGCGCCCTCGAGCAGCTTGGCAAACTCGCAGGCCTCGTCGGGCTGCAGGCCACCCTTGCCGCGCGGCGTGCCGTCGGGGTTCTCCATGATCACGGGGAGCTTGTACTCCACCATCAGCTGCGGCGCGGCTTCCTTAATGGCAGCGACGACCTCCAGCGCGTAGCGAACGCGGTTCTCGAACGAGCCGCCGTACTCGTCGGTGCGCTGGTTGAGGATGGCCGAGCACAGCGAACCTACCAGGCGGTCGCCGTGGACCTCGATGGCGTCGATGCCGGCCTGCTGCGCGCGAGCGGCCGAGGCGGCGATAGTCTCCTTGATCTGGGTGAGCTGCTCCACACTCGCCTCGTTCACAAAGTGCTGCATGTCGTGGTGCAGCTTGGCGTAGGCCTGGTTGCGGATCTCGTTGGACTCGGCCATCTTGGCGGCAAAGGTCTCCTCGTCGCCGGCGGCCTTGGCCTCCTGCGCGGCCTTGGCGGCGGCCATGGATCCCATGACCATGCGGCCGACACCGGGCACGTCGTACTCGGGGTGGAACAGCTGCAGCGCGACCTTGGCGCCGTGCTTGTGGACGGCATCGGCCAGGGCCTTAAACGTGGGGATTTGGGCGTCGGTCGCCAGCTTGGGCGTGGGGCTTGCGGTCATGACGGGAGCAACGTCGCCGATGACGATGTAACTCACGCCGCCACGGGCCAAGCGCTCGTAAAAAGCCAGGCTGCGCTCGCCAATGGAGCCGTCACGCTCCTCGTAGCCGGTGGTCAACGGCGGGAACATAATGCGGTTTTTGAGCTCAAGGGGGCCAACCGTAATGGGCTGAAGCAGCTTGGATGCAGGTGCGGTCATGGACATTCCTCTCTTGTAGGCGCGGCGGCGATGATGCCGCGTAGTTGTCTAGAGGATATGGCATGGGAATACAACAGCGCAACGGAAATCGGCGGACAGCAGGTAGCGGCAGGTGGATGGGGCAGGGCGGCCCGCCGGTTTATCTCAATCTGTAACAGTTACGCGGCAAAACCGGGTCTTACTGTTACAGATCGAGACAAACCAAACCCGCCTGCTAGAAAATCTCAATCTATAACAACAACTCGGCAAAATCCGTCCCTCGTGTTACAGATTTAGACAAACACGACCCAACCCACCGGTATATCTCGATCTGTAACACCTAGCCGCCCAAATCGGGTCTAGATGTTACAGATCGAGATCTTTGATTGAGAGGCCGAGAATTGAACCGAAAACACGGTCCCGAAATAACAAAAAAGCTCGCCGGCTAGGCCGACGAGCTGCAAGTTCTTGGTCGCGGGGGCAGGATTTGAACCTACGACCTCCGGGTTATGAGCCCGGCGAGCTACCAGACTGCTCCACCCCGCAATGTCTGGGCGCCTCATGTGCGCAAGAAAGAATATTACGCGGGAGTTCGGTAAACGGCAAGGAAAATCTCGTGAAGCATAATTCCTTCATATTTAAACCCCTCAGTCCATACCACCGCAAACGAATCGCAGCCGAGCGCCGTCGACGGCGCGTATACAATGGTGCGCGTCCTTTTATGCCAACACTGGGAGTAGACATGCTGCTCGCTATCGATATGGGAAACACGCAGACGGCCATGGGTCTGTTTGACGGAGACGAGCTGGTGCAGTCGTGGCGCATGCCCACCGACCGCTCTTATACCGCCGACGAGATCCACGTGCGCCTGATGGGTTTCTTTAAGATGTACGGCCTTTCGCTCGACGCGGTCGACGCGATCGCCTTTGCCGGCGTGGTGCCGCAGCTCTCGCGCGAGTGGCACGCCGTGGCCGACCGCATTGCCGCAGACGCCATCGTCATCGGGCCGCAGACGGCCGCGGTGACCAAGCTGCGCGCGGCGCGTCCCCAGGCCGTAGGCGCCGATCGCGTCGCTAACGCCGTTGCGGCCGAAACTTTCTACGGCGCGCCGGCAATCGTGGTGGACTTTGGCACCGCAACCAATATCGACGTCATCGATGAGGACGGTTATTACATTGGTGGAGCGATTGCGCCGGGCATCCGCATTTCGATGGACGCGCTCGCCGCCCGAGCCGCCAAGCTCGCCAGCGTTCCGCTCGAGGCGCCCGAGCACGCCATCGGCCGCGATACCGAGGAGTGCATCAAGGTCGGCGCCGTAACGGGCGCCGCCGCAATGGCTGAGGGCCTAGTCGCGCGCATGAAGCGCGAGCTGGGCCGCGAGGACGCCACCGTTATCGCCACGGGCGGTCTCGCCAGCATCGTCGCCGATTCGACCGACGCCTTCGACGTGGTCGACGGACAGCTCACCATCAAGGGTATCTGCGAAATCTACCGCCGCATGCAGGAGCTGGGATAGAGCAGGGGCTTAAGTCAAGCACGCCCGATGCCACAGTCCCCGCAAATGCTCGCCAAGCCTATTCCCCAGATAGGCGAAACCCTCCCCGGCACAGGCCGAGGAGGGTCTTGTTGTCATCGTTGTCTTTGAGCGCTGGCGCCTCGCGCTACAGTCCGCGAATTCGTACAGCCTCGGGCGGAAACTCTTGCTCGCCGGCATCGGTCTTGATGGTCGCACGACCCCAGATGTCCAGGCCCGCAAACACACCGACCGCAAGCGGCAAGCCGTTGGGCGACACCGCCGCAACTTGGCGGCCCAGCAGCGGCACCATGTCGAAGTACTCGCCCAGCACGGGAGTCAGCGGTCCTGCGGCGCCTTGCGGCGTGTTGGCAACAACCGCCCAGGCGTCCACGCGGGCCAGCACGGCGGCGGCCAGCGCCTCGACCAGCGCTTCGTCAGCCACGTCCACACCAAGCTCGCTCAACGCCGAATGCTCAATATCAACCGTCACCGCGGCAAACATGCCCGCAGCACCGGCACCGCCGTTCACGGCAACACGCGCGAGCGACGTCTCAAACGCAGGCGCACCGCACACGATATCGCTCGGCCACTGGATACCCACCTTACCGGCAAGGCCCAACCCCGGCGTCGAAGCCGTGCCCACGAGCGCGTCCATCATGCCCATCGCGGCCACAAACGGCAGGCCGTGAAAGGCGTGCATATTCACATCCGGACGCACGACCAGCGAAAACGTCAGCGAAGCATCGCCCGCGTTCCATGCGCACCAGCCCGCGGACACGCCCTCGCGGCCCGCGTCACGCGCCGCGTCGAGCTCGGTGCCGGCGGCAACAGCATTCATCTCGATCATCTACATACGCCCCAATTCGCCCACGATATGGCCCACGCGATCCTCGGGCTCCTTGACCTCGACGCCGTTGTAGCGGAAGAACCGCGCCGGGTCGTGCATCAGGTCCTCGAGCGGCACCAGCACAAAGTCGCGCTCGCCAATGAGCGGATGCGGCAGGCGCAGCTTTTTGCCGCCGTGGGTCTCGCCGTCCATCCACAGCAGGTCCAGGTCGATGGTGCGCGGGCCGTTGGCCTTGGCCTTCTTGGAGCGGTCGCGCCCCAGCTCGGCCTCAATCTTCATGAGCTCGTCAAGCAGCACCAACGGCGCCAGCTCGGTCTTGATCTCGATGACGGCGTTGGCAAACGCGTCCTGGCGCGTCTCGTAGGCCGGCTCGCTCTCGTAGATCTTGGAGGAGTTGGACACGCAGGTGAGGGGAATCTCGGCGATCATGTCGCGCGCGGCGCGGATGTTGTCGCAACGATGCCCCAGGTTGGAGCCCACGGCCACAAACGCGCGGCGCGGCTGTGGCTTGGCAACCGCCCAGTAGCCGTTCAGGAACTGCGCAAAACCCGCGGCGTCGTGCACGCGCACGATGTTGGCACCGGCCTGGATGGCGCCCAGGCACACGCCAAACGTAGCGGCATCGCGCTCGGCGGCCTCGGTCACGCCCGAGACGGCGCCCACAAAGCGCTTGCGCGACACGGCGCACATGAGCGGATAGCCCAGTGACGCCATCTTGGCGGTCTCGCGCTGGATGACGATGTCCTCGTTAGCCGACTTACCAAAGCCCGGGCCAGGATCGATGCAGATGCGGTCGCGCGACACGCCGGCATGGATGAGCGTGCGGGCCTGGTCGGACAGAAAACCCATAACGCGGCGCATGATGGGCGCCGAATCGGGCAGGGTGAAGCGGCGGAGCTGCGAGGTGGGCACGTAGGCTTCCTCGCGGCGGGCGCTGCGGCGCATCATGGCGGCCAGGCGGTCATTGGACTCCGATGCGGCCTCGGTGGCTGCGGCCGCGGCCTCGGGCGCGGGCGCGACGGTCTCGGCGGCAGCAGCCTGCTCGGTGGCGGGCGTCTCCTGCTCGCTTGCAGGCTCGGACGTGGGCTCCGGTTCGCCAAACGGCAACGAGGGCTGCACCACGCCGCCCGGAAGCT
>CABUZI010000025.1 GCA_902496005.1 uncultured Collinsella sp. | reverse complement strand
TGATGGCGCGTCTCGAGCACGTCGGCCAACTCCGTCATAGCCGGTGCCACCGATTCTGCCGCTGCCGTTGGCGTTGAGGCGCGACGGTCGCTCACCATGTCGCAAATCGAGGTATCGGGCTCATGGCCAATGCCGGTCACCACGGGCACGGGGCAAGCCGCCACCGCACGGGCAAGCTCCTCGTCGTTAAAGGTCATGAGGTCCTCGAAGGAGCCGCCGCCACGGACAAGCAAAATGCAATCGGGCGCCGGCGTAATGGCAGCGGCGCGGCGCAAGCCTTCAATAAGCTCTGCCGGCGCGCCCTCGCCCTGGACCTTTGCGCCCACGCAGACAAGCTCGACGAGCGGGTTGCGACGGCGCAGCGTACGCTTGACGTCGTCGATCACGGCGCCCGAAAGCGAGGTGACGACCGCCACGCGTGAGCAGAACACCGGGATGCGGCGTTTACGGGACTCGTCCATCAGCCCCTCGCGGCGTAGCTTTTCGGCCAACTGCGCCACCTGTTGACGCAGCAGGCCCTCCCCCGCCAGCGAGAATGAGCGAGCGACAAAGCTCATACGACCCGTGGGCTTATAGAGGTTGAAGCTGCCCTTAAAGCTCACCTGCATGCCGTCACGCAGATCGAAAGTGCGCTTGAGATAGGCGCCCTTCCAGATGATGCAGTCGACGGCCGCCGAATCGTCCTTGATTTGGAAGTAGCAGTGGCCGCTTCGGGCATTGGGACCACGAAAACCCGTGACCTCGCCCAGAACGCTCAGCTGCGGAATCGCATCGAGCGCGCCAGCGGCAATCTCCACCGCCTGGCTCACGCTGAGCTCTTTACGCTCTTGCTCGTCCGATCCGTCGAACTCGGCGGAAACGGCATTGCCGGTCAGATTCCAGCCTGCCACGCAGCCCCCTTTCGTCATCGTGCACATGGGCTCCGGCCCCGTGCAAATTTAAGTCCAACACATAGTACAGCGCCGCGGGGACACGAATCCCCGCGGCGCCCAGCGACCCAATTTGTTATCGGTTGGAGTTTCTGTTGTAGCGAGCCATAAGATAGAGCAGCTGAATAATCGAGGTGAGCGCAGCGGCAACATAGGTAAGCGCGGCGGCCGTCAGTACCTTCTTGGCACCGTTGACCTGCTTGGAACTCATACCCGACTGCTCGATGTACGCCACGGCGCGTCGGCTGGCGTCAATCTCGACAGGCAGCGTAACGAGTTGGAACAGTACACTAAACGAGAAGAAGATCAACGCGAGGGATGTGAGCCCGGCAATGTTCATAAACAGGCCCAAGAGCAACACGATGGTCCAGGTGTTCTGGGTAAAGTTGACGACCGGCACGAGGGCGGTACGTACTTTCATCATGGCATAGTCGCTTTGACGCTGGGCGGCATGGCCTGCCTCGTGGCAGGCGACGGCAACGCTTGCGACCGAACCGCCCGAACGGTTGGCATCCGACAGATACAGGTTGTTATCCTGCGGGTTGTAATGGTCGGTGAGCTCACCGGCGACACCCTTGATACCCACGGCATTGCAACCGTTGGCGTCAAGCATGCGGCGAGCAACCGTGGCGCCCGTGTCGCCGTCCGAGCGAACCTTGGACCAGGTCTTGTACGTCGAATTGATATAGCTCTGCGCAGCAAGGCCAAGCACTGTACAAACAAGAACAACCAGCAGGTACAGCGGGTCGATGCCAAAGCCGTAACCATAGTAATAAGGCATGCGAATTCCTCCGAATCGAATTACACGTTGGAGGCATTCTACCCACTCAACCGGCTAGGCTTCCCTACAGGAGCTCGATTTTGCCGTCCTTCACCGTCAACCCCATATTGCCCGAGAGCAAATCGTCCAGGCGTGAGCCCACGAGCTCGAAGCGCCAGCCTTCGCGCAGGGGGCTCTGCTCGGGGTGCTCAATATAGTCGGCCAGGTCATCGCGCGAGGCAATGACCGAGGTCGCCACGCCCGAGCGCTCGGCAACTAGGCGAATGAGCGCATACATCAGGTCCGTCACGCTCTCCAACTCCGGAGAGATCTGACGATGCCCGCGCACCATGAGCGGCAGGCGATCGTGCGGGCAGCTCGCGCCGCGCTTGATGGCCATGAGCGCGCCGTCCACGTCGCGCTCCCCCAACTGATCGGTACCGCGAATGCTACGGAACTCCTCAACGCGCACGGGATTGCGCTTAACGAGCGCAAGCAGCGTGTCGTCGGACATGACCCACTTGCGCGGGATGTTACGGCGCTCGGCGCGATCCTCGCGCCAGGCGGCGAGCTCGCGCGCGATGCCCAACTGGTGACGGCTGCACGAATTGATGCGCTTGACCTTACGGAACGCCTCGTGGCGATCGGCACGGTAGTGCGACTCATCGACCAGAGGACGCAACTCGTCGAGCACCCAGTCCACGCGGCCCAGCTCGCGCAGGCGGCTCATCATCTCGGTATAGGCGACGATCAGGTATTTGACGTCATCGATCGCGTACTCAATCTGCTTATCGGTCAGCGGGCGACGCGACCAGTCGGTCAGCGACTCGGTCTTGGGCAGCGAGACGCCGCAAAACGTCTGCACGAGCGCGCCGTAGGAAATCTGCTGGCGCTCGCCCAAAAAAGCGGCGGCGACCTGCGTATCGAAAATCGGTCGTGGCAGCACGCCCACGGTATGGAGCATGACCTCCATATCCTGCGAGCAGGCGTGGAAGACCTTGGTCACGCTCTCGTCGGCCATAAGCTCGGCCAGCGGCGAGAGGTCGTCGATTACCAGGGGATCGACCGCGACGCTCTCGGCAGGGGTGGCAATCTGAACCAAGCACAGACGCGGATGGAACGTGCGCTCGCGCAAAAACTCGGTATCGACGGCAATCGCGTCGAACTTACGGGCGCGCTGGCAAAAGTCGAGTAGAGCCTGATGTGTGGAAATGTACATATCAACCCATCGAATAAGGTTAGGCCCGAAAAACACGGGTAGGATATCGGCATTGCCTTACAACTATACTCGGTTAGTCACAGAACGGGAACGTAAGTATGCGCTGCCTTATCATCCACAACCCGGCATCGGGCCCCAGCTCAGATGAAATCTACGCATTTACGCACGCCCTCGCGCAGGGCGGCGACGAGGTCGTGATGCGCTTTATCGGCGATGGCATGGAGCCCGAGGACGCCGTGGCAGACGTGCGCGAATTCGATCGCGTGGTGGTCTCGGGCGGCGACGGCACCGTCTCCAACGTGCTCGACCAGATGCGCGGATGCGGTGTCCCCACGCTCGTCTTCCCCTCCGGTACGGCCTGCCTGTTCTTCAACAACATCGGTAATGCCCCCGAGGCGGCGGCGCTTGCCAAGGCTTGCCGCGCCGGTCGCACGGTCAAAGTGGACATGGGCGAGCTCTTTTGGCTCGACGAGAACGGCAACGAGAAGCGCCACGGCTTCATCATCATCGCCGGCTCGGGCTTCGACGCCGAGATCATGATGAAGGCCGCCCCCACCAAAAACGACATCGGCGAGATCGCCTACTTCCTCTCCGCGCTCGCCACGCCCAATCCCACGGTGGCGCACTTTACGATTGAGCATGACGGCATTGTCGAGGAGCTCGACGGCATCTGCTGCATGGCCGGCAACACCTCGGTCATCCAAAACGACATCAACCTGTTCCCCGACTGCCGTATGAACGATGGCATGGTCGACATTGCGGTCATCGAACCCGTAAAAACTGTGCAGCTTCTACCGACTGTGATCACCGCCGCACTCGACCCCGCCGGCAAGGTACTCGGCCGCCCGCAGTTCAAGATCATCCAGACCAAGGAAGCCAAGATCACCTGCACCCCGTCGCTGGGCATGCAGTTCGATGGCGAGATTATCTCCAGCAATTCGGGCGTCTTTGGAGCCCGCGCGCTTCCGCAATGCCTCGACCTCATCGTCGACGAATTCTCCCCGCTCGGAAAATAGGAGGACCCTATGAACGACAATCCCCTGCTCGGCTTTATCATCATCGTTTTGGCCATGCTCGTCGGCTATGCGATCAACGTGATCCACCGCCGGAAGAAGTAATTCCACATTGGTATGATATTCATCCAATTATCGTCTCCCCTGCTGTTTATGCATTTGCCAAACAGCAGGGGATTTTCATTTCAGGCATTCCCAGCTACTTTATTCGGCTACAGTAATTACAGGGCGTCTTTATTAAAGTAAAGCTACAAACTGAGTACAATTAACCGCTCGTCGCATATTTCATCACGCTTATCGAGTAAGTGTCTTTCATAGATGAATATTGTTTCCAGTTCGTTACGCTAATGGGGTGTCTTTATTGGCTGAAGCCCTCTGGCGACAGAGGGCTTTCGCACGCTGGGAGGGAAAATGAGGAAAACTCACCCCGTCAACGCGCTCAAGAAGCTAGGCATAGGCCTCGCCTTTGGAGCTGCAACCATCATGTCCATGCCGACATCTGCGCTCGCCTGCACGCAGATGTACATGGGCAAAAACTATACGGCCGACGGCAATACGTACTACGGCCGCGCCGAGGACTTTGGCAAGCGCTATCTTAAGCACTACGGCATCGAACCTGCCCACGAACCTGGCTTTAAGTACAGCTCGATTGAATCTGCTTTTGAATACACTTCGAACAAGCCTACCTATCGTTACAGCTATGTACGCGACCACCCCTCCAACTGGATGGGTCGCACCGACGCCTATTCCGAGGCCGGAATCAACGAGAAGGGCGTCTCCTGCTCTGCCACGCTAAGCACTTCCTATAACGAGGAGGCCGATGCAGCAGACCACATCGATGAGAAAGTGGGTCTGGGCGAGTACAGTTACGGCAGCATCATCCTGGGCGAGAGCGCCACGGCCCGCGAGGGCGTCGAGCTTCTCGGCAGACTGATCGATGATCAAGGCGTCTGCACCAACGACCAGATCATCATCGCCGACAACAACGAGACCTGGCTGTTCGCCACACTTTCCGCCCATCAGTGGATCGCCATGAAGCTCGCTGACGACGTCGCGTCGCTCAACCCTAATATTGGGAGCCTCAACTACGATGTCGACCTTGATGACCCCGAGAACTGCCTACACTCCGAGGGCATCGAGTCCATGCCCGTGGAGAAGGGCTTCGCCAAATACTCCGCTGACGGCAAATTCGATGTCGCCCAAACGTATGGCGAAAGCCTCGCCGATTCCGGCGTAAACCAGTGGTCCCGCTATGTGCAAGGCCGCGATTATTTTGGTAGTCAGCTGACCGAAGGCACAGATTACGACATTATCACAGTAAAGAAGGATGGAAAACCTGACCAAAAGGGAGCCATGGTCAGCGAAATCCAGCCCCTGTTCTTCAGGCCTGGCAAGTCTGGCTGGAGCACCTTTGAGCTGATTCGTGCCTTTGGCAACCGCGGCGAGAACGTCCCTGGCCTCAACGCGAACACTGATGGTGTTTATTGCATCGGCAGCGAGCGCAACACCGAGATCAACCTCTTCCAGATTCGTCGCGGGTATGACCCCGAAGTCGCTACCATCCAGTGGGAAATGCTCTCCCGCGCCGCGTACTCCGTCGCCATCCCGTTGTACTCCGCTCTGATAACTGAGGTCAGCCCGTACTTCAGCGATCAGACCGTCTCCTTCGATCACTGCAACCAGACTGACGTCGTGTACAACGAGGAGCCCGAGAACTCAATCAACTACGTCCTTATGGACATCAGCTCGCTCTGCTTCGAGAACCCTGACACCCTTGGTGTCAGCGTCCGTGCCTACCTCGATGCGCTCCAGAACGAGCTTATCGAGCAGAACAAGGAAGTTGACGCCGCCATGCTGGCCGAGACGACCACCGAGGGCCGCACTGCCCTGGCCAACAAGGCCGGCAAGGCTGCTACCGAGAACACCTACAAGAAGTGCAAGGCACTGCTCCAGGAGATGCGCGCCTATCAGAAGGCCGAAAACTTCGACCAGCCCTTTACCCCAAGCGACCTGAACACCGAGACCAACGGCCTCAAGGTGTCCATCACCTACGCCAAGGATGCTCTTGCCACCGATCCGGTCACCCCGGATCAGCCCGGCACTCCTGAGCAGCCTGGCACTCCCGAGCAGCCCGCTAAGCCCGAGCAGCCGGCCGCCAAGCCTGAGAAGCCTGGCAAGTCCGACACCACGACCACGGTAACCACTAACAAGACGAAAACCAAGGGCGGCCTGCCCACCACTGGCGATCGTTTTGATGGCCGCATGGTGGCCGCATTCGCCATCGCTGGCGTTGCCGTCATCTCCGCGGGCGGTTACTTCCTCTACCGTCGCAATAAGGAGTAACGTCTTAGCTGAGCGGGCAAGGCAGCAATGGCAGCCTCTCGCCCGCTCAGCCCACTCTTTTGACCGGCGGGAAACCCGCCTGAAATCTTTTCAAAAAAGATTTCCCCGCACACACTTTGCTGTGCTATAGTGCAGCGCAACAGCAACTAGGTGCGACCGCGCCATGGCATCACGAAAGGAGCCACCAACATGAAGAACACGATGAAGTCTCTCAACAACTGGTGGTGGCGTGATGCGAATACGATCGGTCGACAGTGAGTCCCTCACGCCTGTTTTTGCGCTCTAGGTGATTGGAAGGCCTCCGGTTTCGACCGGGGGCCTTTTTCTATCTCGAGCCCGATCGCATTCGCATCACGCGCCTCCGCTTTTCTCTTGCACTCCTCTTCCGAAAGGATTTTCACCATGTCTCAGAACACCACCGCCGCCCAGCCCCGCACCGTCCAGACCGCCGACCGCGGCAAACTCGATGTCCGCGCCCTCGTCCTGCTCGCCATCTTGCTCGCTGCCGGCTTCATCCTCAACTTCACCGTCGGCAAGGCCATCTCGGGCATCTCGGGCGGCATGATCAGCCCCGAGTTCATCATCTCGGCCTTCTGCCTCACCATCCTGGTCGTTCGCCCCAACATCGGCCAGGCGCTCGTTATTGGCCTCATCTCGGCTGCCGTGATCCAGATCACCACCACTTCGCCGTTCGTCGATTTTGCCGCCGAGGGCATCGCCGCCGTGCTCATGGCCGGCATCGTCAACGCCGCTGGCAAGAACGGTCAGGTCAAGCCCGCCATCGCCATTGTCGCAACCTTCCTGACCACCTTTGTCTCCGGCGTCATCTTCATGATCATCAAGATGGCCATGCTCGGCGTGGTCGGCGAGCTCGCCGGCGCCATGCTGCCCGTCGTCGCCATGACCGCCGTCTTTAACGCCATTCTGGTCGGCGCCCTCTATCTGCCCATCCAGAAGGCCCTGAAGCTCAACTAACCCGCTCGGCTTTACGAGCCCCACCCCATCTTGGCGTTCATTCGTCGCTCGCGTACCCAAGTACGCTTCACTCCTCTTTCGCGCCAACCTGGGCCCCTCGTAAAGCCGTCTCCGCGCTTCACCACCAAAGACTGTCCCAAACAACGAGCTTTTGGGGACGTTCTTGACTAGCTCTTGGGGATGTTCTTAAACGACTAGTTATTAAAGAACGTCCCCAATGACTATGAAAGGTATCCATGGAAACGATCATCAACGTCGACGATGTCTCGTTCTCCTATGGCACGCAGACCGAGCAGGCGCTCAGCCACATCTCGCTCAGCGTGAACAAGGGAGATTTCATCGGCATCATCGGGCCCTCGGGCGCCGGCAAGTCCACGCTTGCCGCCTGTCTGTCAGGTGCCGTGCCCCACCACTACACCGGCACGTTCTTTGGGTCCGTCATGGTTGACGGCCATGACACCTGCGAGGTCTCGCTGACCGACGTGTCACAGATCGTCGGCAGCGTGCTGCAGGATATCGACACGCAGATGGTCGCCTCGGTCGTCGAGGACGAGATGCTCTTTGGCCTCGAGAACTTTGGCGTTCCCCACGACCTGATCGAGCAGCGCGTGAGCGAAACGCTCGAGACCGTCGGCATCAGCGACCTGCGCGACCGCGAGATCGCAACCCTCTCGGGCGGACAGAAGCAAAAGGTAGCCATCGCCGCCATCCTCGCCATGCGTCCGCGCGTCTTGGTTCTCGACGAGCCCACCGCGGCACTCGACCCCGCCAGCTCCACATTGGTCTTCGAGACGCTGCGTGAGGCAAACCGCGTACTTGGAATCACCATCGTCGTCGTTGAGCAAAAGGTCGCTCTGCTCTCGGAGTACTGCAACCGCGTGCTCGTGCTCAACCATGGCGAAATTGCGCTGCAGGGCGAGCCACACGAGGTCTTCGCGCATACCGACGAGCTCCGTGCCATCGGCGTCGACTGCCCTCGCGTCACGCGTATCTTCAATAGCCTCGAGGCCGATGGCCTGGTAAGCGGTACCCCCTGCTTGGATGTCGATGAGGCCGAGCGCCTGATTTCGGGCATCGTCGACCCCGCACACGCGGCCATCGGAGCCCAGGCACCCGCCGGTTCCCCGCATGCACCGTCGTTGCGTCCTCATGCCAAGGACGCCGAACCCGTACTCACCTTCGACCATGTTGAGTTTGCCTACCCCAATGGCGGCGCCGCCGTACACGACCTTAGCCTGACGCTCTATCCTGGCGAGCTCGTGGGCATCGTCGGCCAAAACGGCGCCGGCAAGACCACACTCACCAAACTGCTCACAGGCCTGCTTAAGCCTGCCTCGGGCAGCGTGCGCGTCACGGGACTGGATACCGCAGCCGTTCCCACGAGCCGCATCGCTCGCGAGGTCGCGACCCTCTTCCAAAACCCCGACCGCCAGATTTGCAAGGACACCGTACTCGACGAGGTCGCCTTTGGCTTGGAACTGGGCGGCATGGACCGCGCCGAGGCGCTGCGTCGCGCCCAGCTGGTCATCGACCGCTTTGGTCTGCCCGCCGACGAGGCACCGTTCTCCCTTTCGCGCGGCCAGCGACAAATGGTGGCGCTTGCCTCCGTCGTAGTAGTTGAGCCCAAGATCGTCGTGCTCGACGAGCCCACGAGTGGCCTTGATTACCGCGAGTGCATGACCGTCATGGAAACGGTGCGCACCATGGCCGAGCGTGGTTGCGCCGTTATCATGGTCTGCCACGATATGGAAGTCGTCTCGGATTTTGCCGAGCGCATTGTGGTAATGGCCGACGGTCGCATCCTCGACCGCGGCCGCACGCACGAGCTATTCTCGAACATCGATCTCATGCGGCGTGCCTACGTGGAGCCTCCCCAGGTTATTGAACTCTCGCGCCGTCTGGCATCTTCCGTCTCTCCCGCTTTTGCGCAAGTGAGCGAGGTCACCGATGTCGTTCGAATTACCAAGGAGATGGTCCACCGTGGTTAACGTCATCGACTACATGCCGGGCGATACGCTGCTGCATCGCCTGAACCCCGTCGTCAAACTGGGCCTCGCCGCCGCCATCATCGTCGGCATCTTCTTGTCCGGCACCTACGTGGCGCTGCTGGGCTTTTTGGCACTCACCCTTGCGCTGGGTGCCTATGCCGGCGTCGTCGACCGTCTGTTCTCGCTGCTCAAGTTGCTGATCCCGCTCGCGCTTATCATGCTGGTGCTCCAGCTGGCCTTTATGCGCGATGGCAACGTGGTATGGGGCTTTATCACCGACACGGGCCTCATCACAGGATCGAAGGCCTGTCTGCGCCTACTGGGTGTGGCGTTACCACTCATCCTCATGCTCATGGTGACCAAGCTCAACGACCTTGCCAACGCCTGCGTCGAGGTGCTGCACGTACCGTATCGCTATGCCTTCACCTTTACCACGGCGCTGCGCTTTGTGCCGGTGTTTGGTCAGGAGATGAACGCCATCATGGAGGCGCAGACCGCACGCGGCGTCGAGTACGACACCAAGAACCCCATCAAGAAGCTTAAGCTCATGCTGCCACTGTGCGTGCCACTGCTCATCTCGAGCGTGGGCAAGACCGATGCCACAGCCTTGGCGGCAGAACAGCGCGGCTTCTATCTGCGTACGCGCGCCAGCTCGTACAAGCGCTACCCCATCAAGGGCCTAGACATCGCCGTGCTCATCGTCAGCATCGCCCTCATCGCCATCGGCTTTCTGTTCTAGTTCACCACCGACAGCAACCGCCCAACGCAAAAGGCCTCGGCTCGCACCAAACGAGTCGAGGCCTTTACTGTTTCACCAGATAAAACCTACCAAAATTAACCTGTCCCTTTTTTAGCGGGTCGGAAGCTAGAGGCGGTAGGGGGCGCCGCTGCGGATGATGGATTCGCGCACCAGGACATCCATGGCGTCGAGGGTGATCTCGGGCATCTCTCGGTACTTCTGTAGCACCGATAGCTCGGTGCAGGCCAGAATGACGCGGTCGCAGCCGCTACGGGCGAACTCCCACATCACGCGGTCGAACTTATCCATATCGGGCTCACGTCCGGCCTTCACATCATCGTAGATAAGCGACATCACATCGTTCTGACGTTTCTCGCTGGGATAGACGACCTCAACACCCGCAGCCTTACATTCGCGGCCGTAGACGCCCGCGCCCACGGTGCCATCGGTGCCCATGATGCCGATCTTGCGCACCGGCTCGGCCGGCATACTCAGGTTGGGGTCGAACTCGCACTCCCCCATCACCGCGCCGGCCAGAGCATAGCGCACCGACTCACGCGGCATGTGGATAATCGGCACCTTCGTAAACGACTGGATCTGGTCATAGAAGTAGTGTGACGTGTTGCAGGGAATGGCAATGTGTGCACAGCCCAGCGACTCGAGTGCCTGGGCGCACTCTTTCATGGTCGCCAGCAGTTTGGCATGCTCGCCGGTCTTAATGGCCAGCGTGCGGTCGGGCATGGTCGACTTGGAGAGTACCACCATGTCGATATGTTCCTGATCGCAGGCAGCAGCCGTATGACGCACCACCTGGTCGTAGTAATACGACGTGGCCTCGGCGCCCATGCCGCCGATAACTCCCAGCTTTTCCATCGCCGCCTCCTTGGTGACGCTTGCGCAATTGCGCGTATCATACCCGCGCCTGCCCGATGCAAACCGGACGGGCGCCGCGCTCATCTACTTGTAATACGTCTTGAACAGCTTAAAGTGGCGCAGCTTGGTGTGCCACATGCGCAGCCAGCGGTTAAAGACAAAGTCGCCCTTCATAAACGAAGGGTCGGCGCCCTTGCCTTCCTTGTCCAGGCGATGCACCTTAGCGCGCAGCTCGGGATCCTTGACGTACTTGTCGACGACGCCCATGGGGACGACCATCCACAGGGCCTCGTCCTGAGCCGTCACAAACTCCGGCTCAAACGGACGGTTGAACACATACTCGTCCACCACATACTTGGCAACGTTAAAGCCGCTGTTGGTAACGTAGTAGTTGCTGCGGCCCTGGCGCGTGTTGAAATCGAAGAACTTAAACGAGCCATCGCGCTCGTCGTACTTTACGTCAAAGTTGGAATAGCCCACAAAGTGAAGGTCCTCGAGCAACTTGCGCACGCCGCCCATGAGCTCGTCGTTGGGCTCGGTAATGATACAGGCATGGTTGCCGACACCGTGGGGCTGATGCTCCTCGAGCAGCACATGGCCCAGGCACATCATGCGGACCTTACCGTTGCGGTCGGAATAGCTGGTGAGCACGCGCATGTACTCGTCGTTGCCGGGCACGCGATCCTGCAAGATCAGGTCGTCGGTGTAGCCGCTGGCATACGAATCGCGAATGACCTGTTCCAGCTCGGCGCGGTCGGCAATCTCATAGGCCTTCTTCTGGCCCTCGAACTCATGCTGCCACCACATGATGCCGTCAGAAGGCTTCAGAATCATCGGGTAAGGAAAATCGATCTGGTCGAGCACTTCGGCAGGCGCCTCACCCTGGACATTGAGCATCGCCTTGGTAAAGGTAAACGTGTGCGGATAGGGCACGCCATGCTTCTCGCACAGCTCGTAGAAGATCTCCTTCTTCTGGCACTGCTCGAGCATGCTGTAGGGCGCGTAGGGAGCGACGATGTTATCCGCCAGCTCATGAGCATCCTTGGCTTGAGCCACGAGAGCGACATAGTTGTCGCCACAGCCCACAAGGACAATAGTCTTGTCGGCATGCGATTGGGCAATGCCGTTGACGGTTTTGAGCATCACGGGCATGGTGTCGATATCCACGTTGGGCGTGTAGTCGATAATCTGGCTGCGGTACGCGGGACCCGTCTGATACTTGCCAAAGACCAGACTCTTGACCTGGTACTCCTCGTAGAAGGCGCGCGCCACCGAATAGGCGTTGATGTCGCCACCAAGCAGCACGGGAATGAACTCGCGCTCTGTAAATTGCAATGCCATGGAAACTTCCTATCATGAACTGCCCACACAACGGGCGGTCTTTGCGCAACTGATTTATTCTAGCGTGCCAAGCCGCCGGCGCCCAAAGCTCCACCGTATCTATGGCAATCGACGTAATCGTCCAGCACGAAGACGGCGCCCACCGTTGTATGACAATGGGCAATGAACCTACCGTTGTTGTAGGATTCAGCGTATTGACATCTTCGAGCGAAAGGCGCACACGTGCCCCAAGACCATCCGACCTATAATCCCATCCTCAATGCCGCGAGGCGCGAGCTGGCGGAACGTGCGAAAGCGACCGCTCCCCTGTGCACGGCAAACGACGCCTACAACGGACCCGCCCGCATCGTCTCGATCAACACGTCGGCACACAAGGGCACGCGCAAGTCGCCCGTCGCCGATGGACACGACACCGTTATAGAGCAATTTGGCCTCGCCTCCGACGCACACGCCGGGCATTGGCACCGTCAGGTTTCCTTTTTGGCCGCAGAGTCCATCCAGACGGCGCAGGCCCGCGGACTCGATGTGCGCAAGGGTGACTTTGGAGAGAACTTCACAACCCGGGGCATCAACCTGCTCTCGCTCCCCTTGGGCACGCAGCTCAAGCTTGGCAGCGAGGTGCTTGTCGAAATCAGCCAAATCGGCAAGGTCTGCCACACACGCTGCGCCATCTACTATCTCGCCGGCGACTGCATCTTTCCCCACGAGGGCGTTTTCGGCGTGGTACTAAAGGGCGGAGAGGTCCATACCGGCGACGATATCCAGGTAGTCAAGCTCGGCGACGGCACCTGTTCGTTCACCCCCGCCGAGGCCCTCGAAGAGATTGAGCAGGCTCGCCAGAAGGGCACGCTGTAGTTATAAAACCCCACGTTGAGATGGCTTTTACAGCCCAAAACCCCTCTCAAACAGGGCTCTGTAACGTTAAAGTTGAACTCTATGGTTTCTCAACAATTCATCATAACTGCAGGTCAAAGCCAAAGCCTCAAGTTCAACTTGACCCTTTGGAACCTTTAAGGTTCAAGTTGAGGTCGAAAGCAGTAGTAGAATACCGTTCGAACCATAACCTACGATTGATTGCAGAGGGACTGGATGCAGCATTCGAATCATCGCACCGCAGCGCTCATTGCGTCGAAGCCGGCTCGTATCATC
The DNA here is from genome assembly GCA_902496005.1 of uncultured Collinsella sp. Classification (GTDB taxonomy): domain Bacteria; phylum Actinomycetota; class Coriobacteriia; order Coriobacteriales; family Coriobacteriaceae; genus Collinsella. Next base: position 5,654 of record CABUZI010000025.1, on the reverse strand, counting down.
ACGAGCGCCGCGCTCGCCGTTGCGCTGACGGCCACGCCGATGCTCTCCCCCGTTGCGGCGTATGCCGCCTCGCAGGCAACGCAGGACCAGCTTTCCGCAGCCCAGCAGAAGATCGAAGCCGCCACGAGCGCCTACAACGACGCCCGCACCAAACTCGATGACCTGCAAAAGCAGATTGACTCCAATGAGGCAAGCATCGAGGAAATCGAGGCCAAGCTTCCCGAGCAGCAGGCCAAGGCAAGCTCCGCCATGCGCGATCTGTACAAGTATCAGAAGGGCACCAATCCCATCGTGAGCTTCCTGGTCAACGCGCAGAGCCTGGGTGAGTTCATCACGACCTGCAAATACACCAACCAGATCACGAGCTCGAGCGTCGACGAGATCGAAGAGCTCAATAATATGCAAACCGAACTCGAGCAGAACAAGGCCGAGCTCCAGCAGGCCAAGTCTCAACTTGAGGCAGAGCAGAAAAACGCCGAGGATGCGCTGGCGCAGGCCCAGCAGCTCCGCAGCGAGGCACAGGCAAAAGCCGAGCAGGAAAATGCCGCCGAGCTTGCCAAGCTTGAGGCCGATAAGGCCGCTGCCGCCGAAAAGCTCTCGGGCGAGGGCGTAAGCGGCAGCAATTCCAGCAGCCAGGCCACCAACACCAACACCACCATCGACACCACGGTGAACAACGCCAATACCGGTAGCTCCGATTACGATTCGTTCATTAATGAGTGGACAGGCCGCATCGACAATTATCTCGCCGGCTCCCCCATGGCAGGCCAGGGCTATAACTTTGCCGTCGCCGCTTGGAATACCGGTGTCGACCCCCGTTGGTCCCCCGCCATCGCCTGCATCGAGAGCACCAAGGGCGCTTATTGCGCCAATTCTTACAACGCCTGGGGCTGGAGTGCCCGTGGCGGCGGTTGGCGCAGCTTTGGCAGCTGGAGCGAGGGCATCTCCGCTCACGTTGCCTATCTGGGCGCCAACTACGGCTCCACCCTTACCCCGGCAGCAGCCAAAAAGTACTGCCCGCCCACGTGGCAGGACTGGTACAACAAAGTCGCCGCTCAGATGAACCGCATCTAAGTGCAACTGCAAAGGGCCCCAATGGGGCCCTTTTCTTTTAGGTAGCGGAGGTATCGACGACGCCGGTCGCATTGGCAACCGCGACTATGACGATCATGCATAGGAGCAGCACACCCAATGCCTTGAGCCAGAGTTTCGCGAGTTTCTTGCCGCGATAGCTGTCGAGCAGTGCGAATCGCCGACGAAGACGACGCTTGTCGAACAGCGCAAAATGCATAAGCACCATAAGGCCATCGACAAAGAAAAAATACTCGATTATGAGAAGCCACGTCGGGTAGCTTTGGTTTGCTCCCGTGGGGTGAAAGACGGCAAAGTGACTTCCGGCAAAGAACACAAGCAGCGAGAAGAAGACGAGCGTATTCCAAATGCGCCCCAGAGACTCCGGAACGCGAGAGAACAGACCGCATGCAGTGGAGGCGGCAGGCCTAGGAAGCCCTGTGGGGTTCTGGAGCCCTTGGGGCGTCAACACCGTCTCCGAGGCCGGAGTACGGACAAGCACAGGCGCAGGAGGCCGCACGGGGCGACTTAGATCGTATGCCGCGCGCGTCGCCCGTCCCAACGCTTCCGCGCTCGCAAAACGCTTGGCCGGGTCGAGCGCCATCGACATGCAGACGACATCGGCAAGTGGAGTGGGAATGCCGCATGCCTCACATTGCTCGCGCATGTCGAGCCCTGGTTTAGGGTCGACTCCCGTCAAGCAAAAGAGCAACAGGGCCCCAAGTGCGTAGACGTCGCTGCGCACACTCGTCTGCCCAAACCCATACTGCTCGGGCGGCGCATAGGGCCGTGTCCCAAACTTGACGGTGTCGGCATCGGCGCCATCGTGCCATACGCGCGCGATCCCCAGGTCGATAATCACCAGCGATGAAAACGTCAGGCCGTCATCAGGCGTATAGTTGGCACCTGTCACGATGATATTCGACGGCTTGAGGTCACGATGGATCACCGGCGCCGACGTCTCCCCCGCCATTGCAAAACCGGCATGGAGCTCGCCCACGGCGTCGCAAAGGACAGGATACAATTCACGCGCATAATCGGGGGTGGCTCCCAGACGGTCCACCAGCGCCCCGAGCGTCTCCCCTTCGATGTATTCCATAACCACGTTGAGCTCGTCGCCCACACGACGACAATCGACGATTCTGGGCAGGTGCTCAAAACGCCTGCCTGCCCGCTGAGCGGCAAATAGACGCTCGTATGCCCCTCCGATTTGAGCCGAAGCATCGATGCGTTTACGGACAAAGGGGCCGAGCGAACCACCGCCGGTTCCTTCAAAGTACACGAGCTCGGTTGTTTCAACGGACGAGCGCTTAAGTACACGCTCCACGCGATAGCTGTCGTCGCGATCGAGCGACGCCAGGTGCTCGACAAGCGCTGCGGTCAGCTCGTCATCGGAATATGTTGGGGTCTGAGTATCCATAGCCTCCATCATAGCGCAGGGCGCAGACACCCCATGGCATCCGCGCCCCGTTCGTTTGCGTCGTTGTTCGGCAGCTCCGCCAGCTCAGATATCAACCGCTAACTCACCGTCTCCTCGCCAAAGCGATACAGCTCCTCGTTGACCTTTTGGAGGCTGCACCCGCGATCGATACAAAAGATGATAATCGCATCGCGACGGTCCTTGCAGTTAAGGACGCTTACCCCGGCAGCCGTCAGCGCACGGTTGGTCTCTTTGAGCGTCAGCGCCATCGCAAAGGCAATCTGCAGCACCTTATTGCGGCTCGGATGCCGCGCACCGGTAAAGATCTGATACCCAAAGGTCTCATTGAGATCGGCCATACGAACCACGCGCGAGCGCTCCAAGCCCTTTTCCTGCAGCAGCTGCTTCAGGTAGTCCGAAAGCGACGGGGCGGCAAAGTCGTGTTCTTTGATATAGCCATCGATGTTTGGCGCGTCGAGAAGCTCATTGAGCAACTCCTCGGTCAGCTTTTTATCGGGCATACGACTTCACCTCCCCCAGTGCATGCAACATGCTAGAAACCGCTTACGTCCGAACGCTCCCAGCTAGCAACCTGGTCGGGAGACACCGTACCCAGCGCCTCGAACTTCCAGGAGCCGCCCGCCTTCAGATGATTGGTGTTTGCAAGAGCCGTTCCAACCTGGTTGCCATCGGCATCGTACAGAACATATTCAATCTGAATGTAGCTCTTTTCCTTGTCCGTGTTATTGGTCAGCGTGCCCGTGATCTTATAGGTAAACTGATTGGAAGTGTCTTCAGCCTCGTCAGCAATGGTATACGGTTCTTGCGGTTCTTTTCGCTCCTCAGCCTGCTGTGTCGTCTCGGCAGGTTTTGCCGAATCGCTCGCAGACGAATCGGTTGAGTTGTCGCCCATAGAGCCCACGGCACCGACAATAACCAGCACCACGATGATGCCTAGGACAATCTTGCCGATCGGCTTCTTTCCCTCTTTTGCCATTATTCATCCTTCCTACGATCCGGCTACCGTGCCGGCACACAGCACATCGTAGGAAGGATTGAACTTGAATTCATTAGCTGAGAGCCAAGGCTGCGGTAAACGGCCAATGCAGTTATCCAAACGTTGAGCAAACGCACTTTGCGCAACCGTCTGCTGGCAGCGCATCAACCCACCGTGACGGATTCCCCGGTAAAGGCACTGATCATCAACAGGACAAAGAACACCAGGTAGCTGACACTCAGCAAGTACGCAATAATCAGGAAGACGACCCAGCCGACATTGGTTTTACCGTCGGCACGGCGTTGCTCGCGATTACGGCAAAGCCAAATCGTCACGCCAATGGCCACAATCAGCAACACGAGTGCCGCTGCTGCCAACCCGGCAAGCGCAAACATCACGCCAATGCTCACAGCAATAACCGGAAGCAGCAGCAAGCCGCAGCCACACCCACCGGGACTATAAACGGCAGACTGTCGGCATCGCCTCATCGTCACTCCATCACAAGCAATCGTTTGTAGACATCGAGGCCTTTGAGAAGAATCTCCTCGTCAAAGAGCATGGTATCGGTATGCAGAGCGCTCATCGCATAGGCTGGGCAGTCATCAGCGTCGATCGGGTTTTCTTGTCCTTCTGGCACGCCCGTGCCCAGCAAGAAGAACACGCCCGGCAGATGGCGCTGATAGAAAGCAAAGTCCTCGGCAATTAACAGCGGCTCGTCCACAAGTTGCAGCTCGGACAAGGCAGGCGCAATGCAGGCAAACAACTCGGGGTCGTTATCGACCGGTGGATAGCCCTCGGCGAAGTCGAGATCATACGTGCAGCCCGTTGCGGTGCACGCTTCGTCGAGCACACGGCGCACGCCCTCGCGCGCACGGTCGAACATAGCGTCTGTAAACACGCGCAAGCTACCAGCAACATGGGCCTCCCCCGCCACCGCATTGCAGACGGTACCGGCCTGCAGCAGACCAAACTTGCCGATACAGGGCTCGTCGGTGCCCAGCTCGTCCATCAGTTCGCGCTCGGCAACCAAAAACTTCGCCGCCGCCAACGCGGCATCGTGCGACTCCTCAACCGGCACACCATAAGTCTTAGCGATATGGATGCTCGTCCCGTGAATATGAATGTGCGTCTCACTTGAACGCGCCAGCAGCGGACCGGAACAACTCGCCAACGTGCCGGCAGGCAGATCGGGCCACACATGGAAGCCAAAAATGCGGTCGGCCCCATAGCGCTCGAACACACCGCTCTCGCATACCGTCTTGGCACCACCGGTCGTTTCCTCGGCCGGCTGGAACACAAAGAGAACGTTGCGCCTAATGGCGCCCGGCTGTTCGCGAATCGTACGGTCGACATACGTCGCGGCGGCAAGCGCCATGGCCATGTGTCCGTCATGTCCGCAAGCGTGCATCTTGCCGGGATGGGTCGAGGCAAAGGCCGCTCCCGTCGCCTCCGCGATGGGCAGCGCATCCATATCGGCGCGAATCGCCGTGGCATGCGCGGCATCAACGCCGGCGTCAAAGAAAGCACAGACGCAGCTGGGGCACGGATGGGTCACTTCGCAGGTAAGCGGTGCCAACACGCCCTCGATATAGGCAATGGTTTGCGGAAGATCGAAATCGAGCTCCGGAATGCGATGGAGATCGCGGCGATAGCGACGGAGTTCTTGGAGCTCGGTCATAGAGGATCCCTTCGTGAGGCACATCTGTTGCAACTTATTGTGATACAGGATTGTGGCACACATGTTTCCAGCATATTGCTGCATTTTTTAAACGTTATATACGAATACTCTTGTTTGGTAAAGTGCAACGTGATAGGGTCTTTACCACTTGATAGAGGCGCGGGCACGAAGAGCCGCGGGCGAGCCGGCAGGCTTTGACCCCGTGGGGAGGCGAAACCCGCCGAACTGGGTTTTACGGGCACGAACAACCTGGTGGGCCTGTGGGAAACACCCACAGGACTGTCTGCAGCAATGCGGGAGCGCTATCCGGACATTGGGTCCACGCTATGCGGATTCGATGCGCAGATGGCGCCGTCTGGATAGCGAGGTTTACGGGACATGGCATTGACCCCCAACGAGGCATATGCGGCCAAGCAGCCGTTTGTGGACAAGGAGACACTCGAGCATATCGTCGAGCAGTTCCCCACGCCGTTTCATCTATACGACGA
>CABUZI010000024.1 GCA_902496005.1 uncultured Collinsella sp. | reverse complement strand
CCGCGTCTGGTGGCAGACGACGCGAATGCCCCAGAGCTCAAGGTGCGTGAGGGCGCGATTGATTTTGAGCACCTGAGCTTTGCATACCGTGACGCCGCGGCGGACGAGAGCGTGTTCGACGACCTGACGCTCCATGTGGCGGCGGGCCAGCGCGTGGGTCTGGTGGGCAAATCGGGCTCGGGCAAGACGACGCTCACCAAGCTGTTGCTGCGCCTAGACGACGTACAGGGCGGCCGCGTGCTCGTGGACGGCCAGGACGTCTCGCGCTGCACGCAGCAGAGCCTGCGCCGCCAGGTTGCCTACGTGCCGCAGGAGGCGCTGCTGTTCCATCGCTCCATTCGCGAGAATATCGCCTACGGCCGCCCCGACGCCACCGACGAGCAGATCCGCGAAGCGGCTCGCTTGGCTAATGCGACCGAGTTTATCGACCGCTTGCCTCGTGGCTTTGACACCATGGTGGGCGAGCGCGGCGTCAAGCTCTCGGGCGGCCAGCGTCAGCGCGTGGCTATCGCCCGTGCCATCCTAACCGACGCGCCGATTCTAGTGCTCGACGAGGCGACCTCTGCCCTCGACAGCGAGTCCGAGGCGCTGGTGCAGGAGGCGCTCGAAAACCTGATGCGTGGACGTACCTCCATTGTGGTGGCGCACCGCCTGTCCACCGTGGCGGCGCTCGACCGCATTGTGGTGCTGGCCGATGGCGAGATTGTCGAGGACGGCACGCATGCGCAGCTCGTCGAGGCGGGTGGCGAGTACGCGAGCCTGTGGAGCCGTCAGACCGGCGCATTCTTGGAGGCGTAAGCGTCTCGGACGTGGGACAATTGTGCCCATAAGTTTATTGTGCCGTTGAGCCGAGGAGTCGTTATGCCACGCGAGACCAGTGCCGCCAAACGCGAGCGCGCCGTTGAGGTGTGCGAGCGCCTCGACCGTCGCTATGGCCCGGTCGAGTGCTTTTTGGACCACGAGAATCCCTTCCGCCTGTTGATCGCGGTGCTGCTCTCGGCGCAAACGACCGATGCGCAGGTCAACAAGGTGACGCCGCGGCTGTTTGCCCAGTGGCCTACGCCCGAAGCCATGGCCGGGGCGAGCGTGGCTGACGTGGCAGACACCATCAAGTCACTCGGCTTCTACAAGAGCAAAGCCAAGCATGCCGTCGAGGCCGCGCAGATGATCGTCGCCGACTATGGCGGCGAGGTGCCGGCCGACATGAAGGAACTCGTGAAGCTGCCGGGTGTGGGACGCAAGACGGCGAACATCGTGCTCAACGTGGGGTATGGCATCGTGGAGGGCATTGCGGTGGACACACACGTCAACCGCATTGCGCACCGCCTGATGCTGAGTCCTAAGACGCATGCCAAGGAGCCGCTCAAGACCGAGCAGGATCTGCTCAAGATTTTGCCGCACGAGTATTGGGAGTCGGTCAACCATCAGTGGATCACCTTCGGTCGCGAGATCTGCGACGCCCGCAAGCCTAAGTGTGACGAGTGTCCGCTGGCAGATTTGTGCCCCAGCGTGCGCGTAGCGGGGTAGGGCGGAACGCATCTTCGTCTGGCGTTTTTTGCGGGGCCGGGTTTGCCCTTGAGCCGGAGTCCTCTCCATGCGCTACCATGACAGACAATGTATTTGACGTACGACCCGCCGAGCTTGCCCCGGCGGGCTTTTGGCGTTGCGATGCCGGAGGAACAGCATGCTCATTCACCGTATAGCCGCGCAGCTCTACACTGCCGAGGCGCTGCAGACCGTCGAGGCCGGACTCGATGCCGGCGAGGACGTGACGCTGGCCGTGTCGCAGTCGGGTCGCACGCTTATGGCGGCCGCCCAGTTTGCGCGCCGTCCGCGCCCGACGGTCTACATTGTGAGCGGCGAGGATGCGGCCGATCGCGCCGCTCGTAGCCTTGCCGCCTATGTGGGCCTGGCGCATGTGTGTCGTTTCCCCGAGCGCAAGGATTATCCGTGGCGCGAGCAGGCGCCCGACGACGCCGTGGTAGCGCAGCGATGCGAGGCCCTGGGACGCATCGTGCGCGGGGACAACTGCATCATGGTTGCCTCGGCTCGCGCGTTGCTGCGCTGCGTGCCGCCGGTCGAGAGCCACTACTGGGAGTCCACTACTTTTGCGGTGGGCGAGGAGATTCCTTTTGATGAGGTGCCGCAGCGCCTGGTGGGCATGGGCTACACCAATGCTGGCGCCGCCGATGCGCCCGGTCTGTTCCGCGTGCACGGCGACACCGTCGAGGTGTTCCCCGCACAGGAAAAAGCGCCCGTGCGCATCGAGTTTTTTGGCGACGAGATCGATCGCATCCGCCGCATGGTGAGCTCAACGGGGCAGACCATCGGCAACGAGGACAGTATTGAGATCTTCCCCTGCCGTGAGCTGGCGCTTACCGACGATGCCGTTCACAACATGCACGTGGCGCTCTACCGCGCAAGCCAGGACGATAGCAAGCTGGCGGCGCTACTCGAGATGGTGGATGCACGCATCGTCACGCCCGAGCTCGACCGCTTTTTGCCGGTGATGTACGGCCAGACTGTGAGCCCGCTGTCGCACGTGAGCGGCAAGGCGCTCGTGGTGCTGTCCGAGCCGCGCTCGCTGTTCGACGATTGTCTGCGCGCCTACGAGGATATCGAGGCACGTGCCGGCGAGGCGGGGGTCGACCGTCTGGACGGCCTGTACGTGCGTGCCCAGCAGCTCGACTTTGGTTCCCAGCAACGCCTGAACTATGTGAGCCTCATCCGTGCCGGCGGTGCGGTGACGGCCGAGCTCAAGATTGAGCAGCCGGCCATCGCAGGCTCGGACAATCGCTTTATGACGCGCATTCAGGAAGTCGTGGGCAAGCGCTACGCCTGCGTGTTTGCCATCCCTGACCGCGGTGCGCGCGAGTCGATGGAGCTCACCTTTGGTGACGAGGGCATTACCTTTGAGGAATCGCTGACGGCCGCGCCCGAAAACGCAGGCGTCATTGGCGAGCGCGTGCGCGTGGCAGCGGCGGATTCCGCCGACCGTGCCGCACGCCAGGAGGCCCATGCTTCCATTCGCGAGCGTAAGGCCGACGCGCTCAACGCCCGCTCGCTCGAGGCGGGTGCCGCCCAGGCTGCCGCCGGCGCCGCCGTGCCCACTATTTCGCGCGGACGTGTGACCTTTGTCGATGCCGCCTTGCCGCAGGGCGTGGTGGTGCCCGATGCCAACCTAGCCGTGTTCTCGATCGCCGACCTCAACGCCCGCATGGACGCCAACCGGGCCCGCAGCCGCCGCAAGGTTGACATTACGCAGATCACCTTCCCGTTTAAGCCGGGAGACTACGTGGTGCACGCCACCCACGGCATCGCGCTCTTTAGCGAGATCGCGCGCCAGGAAGTGGGTGGCAAGGAGCGCGACTACTTTTTGCTGGAATATGCCGACGGCGACAAGCTCTACGTGCCGCTCGAGCAGGTCGACCGTATCACGAGATACGTCGGTCCCGACGGCGACAAGCCGCGCCTGACCAGGCTCAACACCGCCGACTGGACGCGCGCCACCAACAAGGCGCGCAAAAACGCCAAAAAGCTGGCGTTTGACCTGGTCGATCTGTATACGCGCCGCTCGTCGATTACCGGTATCGCCTGCCCGCCCGACACGCCCGAGCAGATCGAGATGGAGGAGAGCTTTCCTTACGACGAGACGCGCGACCAGCTGGAGGCCATCGCCGACATTAAGGCCGACATGGAGGCGCCCAAGCCCATGGACCGCCTGCTGTGCGGCGACGTGGGCTTTGGCAAGACCGAGGTCGCCCTGCGCGCGGCGTTTAAGTGCGTCGACTCCGGCCGCCAGGTCATGGTGCTCTGCCCCACGACCATTCTGGCCCAGCAGCACTACGAGACATTCTTTGAGCGCTTTGCCCCGTTTGGCCTTGAGGTCGAGGTGCTCAGCCGCTTCCGCACCCCGGCGCAGCAAAAGCGTGCGCTCAAGGCGTTTGCCGAGGGCACGATTGATGTGCTCATCGGCACGCACCGTCTGCTTTCGGCCGACGTGAACCCCAAGAACCTGGGCCTGGTGATCATCGACGAAGAGCAGCGCTTTGGTGTGCAGCACAAGGAGCAGCTCAAAAACCTACGCGAGCAAATCGACGTGCTCACGCTCTCGGCAACGCCTATTCCGCGAACCATGCAGATGGCCACGAGCGGCGTGCGCGACATGAGCCTGATCACCACGCCGCCGACCGGGCGTCGCCCCGTGATCGTGCACGTGGGGGAGTACGACCCCGACGTGGTGAGTGCGGCGATTCGCCTGGAGGTGGGCCGCGGCGGTCAGGTGTATTACGTGTCCAACCGCGTCAAGACCATCGACGATGCCGTGGCGCGCGTGCACGAGGCCGCGCCTGAGGCGCGCGTGGGTGTGGCACACGGTAAGATGAGCCCGCGCGAGGTCGAGGACGTGATGATTGAGTTCGCGACCAAGAAGATTGACGTGCTTATCGCCACGACCATCGTGGAGAGCGGCATCGACAACGCAACGGCCAACACGCTCATCATCGAGGACTCGCAGCGCCTGGGCCTGGCACAGCTCTACCAGCTCAAGGGCCGCGTGGGCCGCTCGGCCACGCAGGCATACGCGTACTTTATGTTCCCCGGCGAGCTGCCGCTCACCGAGGAAGCAACGGCGCGCCTGACTGCACTTTCCGAGTTCCAAGACCTGGGCAGCGGCATGCGCATCGCCATGCGCGACCTGGAGATCCGTGGCGCCGGTTCGCTCATGGGCGCCGAGCAGCACGGCAACCTGTCGAGTGTGGGCTTTGACCTGTTTACGCAGATGCTGGTCCAGGCCGTGGCCGAGGCGCGCGGCGATGACGATGCCGGCGTGGAGGCGGCGAGCGTGGGCATCAACCTGCCGGCCGACTACTTCTTGTCCGAGGAGTACATGCCGGCGGTGGACCAGCGCGTGCTCGTGTACCGCAAGCTCGCGGCGGCTGAGGACCTGGAGAGTATCGACGAGGTGCAGGAGGAGACCGAGGCTGCGCATGGCGAGCTGCCGTTGGCGGGACTCAACCTGTTCAACCGCGCTCGCATTCGTATTCGCGGCGAGCGCCTGGGGCTCGAGAGCGTCACGCTTAGCGGTGGACGCATTACCTTCCTGGGTGTTGACGTGCCCAAGAAGGTGGCCTTTGAGCTTAAGACCCGCTATGGCGCGGTGAACTTTCCCAAGAGCCGCAAGCTGTCGGTGCCCTACAAGGTGGGCGCCGGCGCGGGCAGCGGCCTGGGTCGCGGCCTCGACGCCAACGACGGCACCGGCCCCGTGGCCGCGGCACTCATGCTGCTGCAGCAGTTGGGTGCCAGCGACGACGACTAACGGGTCGACGCTGCAAACACCCCATTTGGGCAATCTGACCCTCACTCGTCGGTCGCGTACGCAAGTACGCTTCCCTCCTCCTTCGGGCCACCTTGCCACAAATGGAACGTTTTCGCTTACTTATGCTCAACCTGTAAGGGTATTTACGGGACAAAGCCATCTTCGTCTCACCCACATTGCAGGTTGACTGCCCTTCGCCCGACCGAAAGGAAAGCATGTTCGGATACATCTATAAGAAAGATGTCGCCATTATCGCGGTTGTCCTGTGCCTTTGTCTGGGCGTGGGCAGCTTCTTTGATTATCAAATCTCGAGTGCGCTGTTCAACATCGGCAGCATGTACGGTCGCTTTGTCGAGGCGGCCGGTGAGCTGCCGTTCGAGCTGACGGCGAGCATCGCGGGCGTTATGCTCGTGCGCTCGGCACGCCCCGATTCCAAGGCGAGCAAGTGGCTCGCTGCGCTGGGCGTTTTGATCAACGTGGGTCTGGTCGGCTACGAGATTATCGGATCGCTGCGCGTCGGCGGCAAGCTTATTGCGTTTCAGCTGGTTCTGACGTTTGCGTTGGTCATCGCAGCCAACTTCATCGCCTACTGCCTCACGCGCACGACCGAGCCCGACGAGCTTACGCGCTGGGCGTTGATGGTGCTTGCCGTGTGGGTCGCTCAGGCCATCATCCTCAACGTCATTGTTAAGCCGTTGTGGTCGCGCCCGCGCATGCGCGTGATCGAGGTCACGCCGGGGCTCAATTTTCAGCCGTGGTGGGTGATCGGCAATCCCGACAAGTGGACCTATATCGCCGCCGGCGTGATCAAGGACGGGTTCAAGTCGTTTGCGAGCGGACACACGGCGCATGCGGCGATCGGCCTTATGCTCGCCGGGCTTCCCGCGGCAGCTTTTAAGGAAAAACCTTCGCGCCGCCGCGTGGTCTTTTGGGCGGCGGCTGTGGCCGCAGCGCTCGTCGCCCTTGGCCGCATTGTGATCGGCGCGCATTTTTTGAGCGACGTGAGCTGCGGTTTTGCCCTGGTACTGGCACTTGAGTGCCTTGTCGCACGCATTGCCTATCCCAACGGCGTACAATAGCTCCGTTTGAATCATCTGGCCGATACCCGGTAAGAGAGGATTGCCATGCTCGCGTTTAACAACGATTATTCCCACGGCGCACATCCGGCAGTGCTGCAAGCGCTCGTCGACACCAATATGGAGCCACAGCCCGGCTACGGTACCGATGCGCACACCGAGCGTGCCAAGCAGCTTATCCGCGAGGCCTGTCAGGCCCCCGATGCCGACGTGTTTTTTCTGGTGGGCGGCACGCAGACCAACGCGACGGTGATCGACATGCTGCTCGCGCCGTACGAGGGCGTCGTTGCTGCTGAGACTGGCCACGTCGCCTGCCACGAGGCGGGCGCCATCGAGTTTGGCGGTCACAAGGTGCTCACCATCCCCGGATACGAGGGCAAGATGCACGCCGAGGACCTCGAGAGCTATATCCAGGTGTTCTACGAAAACGAGAGCTACGAGCACACGGTGTTTCCGGGCGCCGTGTACGTGAGCCTATCGACCGAGTATGGCACGCTGTATTCCAAGGCCGAGCTCGCGGCGATTCATGCGGTGTGCCAGAAGCGGGAGATTCCGCTGTTTGTGGACGGCGCCCGCCTGGCCTATGCGCTGGCGGCCGATGAGTGCGACATTACCCTGCCCGAGCTGGCGCAGCTGTGTGACGTGTTCTACATCGGCGGCACCAAGTGCGGCGCGCTTTGCGGCGAGGCCGTGGTGTTTTGCGGCATGCACGCCCCGGCGCATCCCATTCCGCGTATTAAGCAGCATGGCGCGCTGCTTGCCAAGGGCCGCCTGACGGGCGTGCAGTTTGAGGCGCTCTTTACCGACGGCCTGTATTTTGAGATTGGTCGCCAAGCGATCGAAACCGCGCAGGCGCTTCGTCGCGTGCTGCACGAGCGCGGCTACCAATTCTTTTTGGAGACGCCCACAAACCAGCAGTTTGTGATTCTGCCCAATGAGGACATGGCGCGCATTCGCGAGCATGCCTCGATCGAGTACTGGGAAAAGTACGACGAGACCCACACGGTGGTGCGCTTTTGCACCAGCTGGGCCACGACGCAGGAGGATATCGACGCGTTGGCGGCTGTCCTGTAGCCTGATGTAATGACGAGGGGCCGCCTTGCGCTTGGGTTTTGCGCAAGGCGGCCTTTGCTTTTGAGGGGGAGGGGCTGTATGCCCGAGAAATCCGAGATGTTCGAGCCGACGATTCGTCTGGCGACGCCCAATGACGCGCCGGCGTTGCTTGCCATCTATGAGCCGTATGTGCGCCAGACGGCGATTACCTGCGAATACGAGGTGCCGAGCGTTGAGGAGTTCGCCGGGCGCATCGAGCGTACGCTCAAGCGCTATCCGTATCTGGTGATGGAGCTGGACGGGCGTCCGGTAGGTTATGCCTATGTGAGTCCGCTCAACAGCCGCGAGGCATACGACTGGTCGGTCGAGACGTCGATCTACCTGGCGCGCGACGTGCGCCACGGCGGGCTGGGCCGCAAGCTGCACGATGCGCTCAAGCAATGCCTGATCGCGATGGGCATCACCAACATGTGCGCGCTCATTGCCGTGCCGCACGACAAGGACGACGAGTATCTAACGCACAACAGTCAGGATTTCCATGCCCATATGGGCTACCGCCTGGTGGGCGCCTTTGACCGCTGCGCCCAAAAGTTCGGCCGCTGGTACGACATGTGTTGGATGGAATTGGTCCTAGCCGAGCGCACGCCCAACCAGCCCAAGCCAACCTGGTTCCCCGACCTCCCCAAACCTACCATTTAGGGACAGGTTTTTTTGGCAGGTTAGCCGATGGGCTCGGTGTATTTGGCGCGGTCGGTGCGTTGGATGCGCTTGGAGACATGGAGCGGGCGGCCGTCGGTGTCGTAGACGTAGTCGGTGATCAGGATCAGCGCCTGCCCGCGCTCAACGTTGAGCAAAAATGCCTCGTTTTGCGAGGCGTAGCACACCTCAAAGGTCTTATGTCCCTGTGCCGGTGCGCGATGGAACTCCTGTCGCAGCGTGGCGTAGAGCGAACCGTTGATATCGCGATCGATGAGTGCCTCAAAGCTCGGTGGTAGATAGGTGGTCTCCAGGCACAGCGGCGCATCGTCCAGATAGCGCAGACGGACAAGTTTGACGAGCTTGCTGCCCACGGCGGCATCAAAGAACTTAGCTATGCTGCCGCCCGCCTTGGTAAAGCCCGAGTCCACGGTGCGCGTGGTGGGCTTCATGCCCTGGCCTTCGACCTGCTTGGTATAGCTCGAAAACACCAGGTTGTTCTCGTGGAGCGCGGGCGTGTCGGCCACAAAGGCACCACGTCCGCGCTCGGTGCGCACCAGGCCCTCATCAACGAGCACCTTAAGGGCATGGCGCACGGTGCTGCGCGACAGCCCCGATTCGTCCATGAGTTCCATCTCGGACGGCAGCTTGTCTCCGCGCGCGTAGGTGCCGGCGGCGATGCGGTCGCGCAGCATGCCCGCCAAGCGCTCGTATTGGCTCAGTTTCTTTTTAGATGAAGCGTTCATGCGATCAACCTGTATCTAGCTTGTATGCGAGTCTAATCAAGCATGTATTCAATACAACAACAAAACCGCTGGTAGCCAGTTATCAAAAACCGCATCAGCAAAATTTCTAAGACAAATATAGCATACAACTAGTCGACATAACCAAAACATGTATGTAACTTGTATGCCATCGAGAGCATCAAACGAGAAGAAAGGCTGATGCACGATGACTACTCAGGAACAGGTTAAGGACGTCGTCTCCCAGGTTTTGGCTGACAAGGCTGACAAGGGCGGCATCAAGCGCGTCGTGTGGATTGGCGCTGGCGGATCCAACGGCGGTAACTATCCTGCCCAGTACTTTATGGAGCACGAGGCCACGCAGGTCGTGAGCTCCAGCTACACCAGCAACGAGTTCGTGCACGCAACCCCTGCCTACGTTAACGAGAACACCCTGGCCGTCGTCGTGTCCATGCGCGGCACCAAGGAGACCATCGTCGCCGCCCAGGTCGCCAAGGACCACGGCGCCAGCACCATCGCCATCTATGTTGACGAGTCCGGCCTTACCGAGGTCTGCGACTACAAGATCCAGTACGACAGCCTGGCCGTCGGCGAGTCCTGCATGGGTCGTACCAACTCTGCCGTCGTGACTATGATCGCCATGGAGCTCACGCAGCAGACCGAGGGCTATGCCGAGTACGAGACCGCCATGGCCGCGTTCGACTTGGTTGACCCCATCTATCGCAAGGCCGTCGAGTACACCCGTCCGCTCGCTGCCAAATGGGCCGAGCAGAACGCCGACAAGCCCTGCATCAACGTCATGGCCCAGGGCCCGCTCTTTGGTGCCGCCTACGTCTTTAGCATCTGCAACGTGCAGGAGATGCTGCAGATCGACTCCTGCACCATCAACACCTGCGATTTCTTCCATGGCCCCTTCGAGATTCTGGACAAGCGCACCTCGCTGTTCCAGCTCATCAGCGTCGGCCGCAGCCGCTGCAACGACGAGCGCGGCATCCGCTTCGTCAACCAGTACGGTGGCGAGCGCGTCTATCAGCTCGACGCCAAGGAGCTCGGCCTCAACGACATCAAGGACAGCGTGAGCGAGTACTTCAACCACCTGATCTTTGCGCCGATCCTCAACAACGTGTACATGCGCGCACTCTCTGCCGTCACCCACAAGGACTACATGACGCGCCGCTACATGTGGAAGCTGGACTACTAAGAGTTACGCGGTTTTACCAAACCGCGTAACGGCTCGACGCTGCGCGGACCGCATTTGGACAATCTGACGTTCAACTTCAAGGGCGCGACCAGAAGGTCAGCGCCCTTTCGTTTCACGCCACCTTGCCTCAAATGCGGCCCGCTCGCTGACTTATGCTCAACCAGCGGTGCCTTAGACGTTGGGGACGTTCTTAAATGACTAGTCATTTGGGAACGTCCCCAATGAGTATGTGGGGAAGCAGATTTTTCCGTTCGGCGATTTGTGTCTTGAAAAATGTATATAACGACTATAACGTAGTACGAAACATATTGGAAACAATACCGAGGAGGCTGCGTTGAAGAAGAGCAATCTGGGCTATGTGCTGGTGCTGATCGCCGCGCTTATGTGGGGCAGCATCGGAATCTTTGTAAACGGCATCTCGGCCATGGGCGTTTCGTCCCAGAGCATGGCTGCCTTTCGCTTGTTGGTCGGAGCGCTTATCTTGGCGCCGGTCCTGATGTTTATGGGCTGCCGTCCGGGTGAGGGGTCTACCGTGGCTCAGGGTCCGCTGGCCCTGTTCAAGGCAAGCCCTAAAGAGCTTGTTCCTTGTGCGCTTGTTGGCATCGTCGGTTTGGCCGCCGCCAACACCTGCTATTACGAGTGCATGGGCGAGGTGGGCATGTCCACGGCCTCGGTGCTGCTCTACACCTCGCCGGTGTTTGGCGTCATGCTCGGCCGCGTGCTTTATCGCGAGGACGTGACCCCCAACAAGCTCGTTGCCATTGTCTTTAACATCGTAGGCTGCGTGCTTGCAGTGACCAATGGCGACCTTTCCGGTTTTCATTTTTCGGTTTGGGGCGTCACGTCGGGCGTGATTGCAGGCCTTTGTGGTGCGTCGCTCGCGGTGTTTAGCCGAATAGCAACCAAGACGGTCCACCCGCTGGCTGTCACGTTTTGGGGCTTTGTTTTTGGCGGTGCGGTTATGGCAGCTATTGCGGCTCCGTGGCCGGATGTCGCCGCGGCAATGTCGCCACAGCTGCTGCTGCTGTTCCTTGGCTTTGGACTCATCCCCACAGCCGTTGCTTACATCTTATATATGCAGGGTCTGTCCATGGGGCTCGAGACATCGAAAGTTCCCGTCGTAATGTCTTTCGAGACGGTCGTCACCGTACTGGTGGGCATTGGTGTCTACGCCGAGCCCGCCGGCGCGATTAAAGTCCTGGGCATCGTGCTGGTGCTCGCGTCCATCCTGATTATGAACACCGACTTCTCCAAGCTGCGCAACAGTGTGTTTGTCGGTCATGTCATTGAGAGCATGACCTTTAAGCCCAACGCGTGGTGGACCGAAAAATCTCAGGACATGGATCTGTTTAAGGAACGCACCGGCATTGCGCTGGAACCCACCGTACAGGAAAGCCCCTGGTACTTCGTGCGATAGGGGATTGCGCGCAAGGTCTGACCTGGGGTTATCCAGCCAGCGCCGGCCTGTCCAGCTCCAACGTTTCAAGTACGTTAAACCCGTCAACGGTCGATTTTCACCCGCGAACGGTCTTTATACTAATTAGCAATATAAGCAACGTATAAGACGTTATAATGACCATAACGAAAAGGAGGAGGCAAGATGAATCAGATCATTCTCGCATCTCATGGCGGCCTGGCCGCAGGCGCCAAAGACACGCTCGAGATGGTTCTCGGCGACGTGTCGAACGTCCACGTCGTGTCGCTTGCTCGTGACGACAAGGAGCCTATCACCAATAAGGTTGAGGCCATGATCGCCACGTTCAACGCGGACGACACCGTGTATGTGCTAACCGATATGCTCGGTAGCTCGGTCAACAACAACATGGTCGAGCTTTCCAAGAACGGTACGCAGTTCACGGTTATCAGCGGTTTCAACATTCCGCTGGCACTGACGCTCGCTATGGGCCCCGCCCCCGTCAAGGGTGCTGAGCTCGCGGCCCTCATCAACGAGGCCCGCACTGGTCTGACCAACCCCAACGCCCCGGTCGAGGATGCCCCCGCGGCTCCCGCCAAGAAGGCTAAGGCGCCCCGTCACAGCTCCGGTCCCGCCAAGATCGTCCTCGCACGTCTTGACTACCGTCTGCTGCACGGCCAGGTCGTCTTTACCTGGACCACCAAGGTTCAGGCCGAGCGCATCATCGTCGTCGACAACGCTGCCGCCAACGATGACATCAAGAAGGGCGCTCTTAAGCTGGCCAAGCCCCAGGGCGTGCGCCTGAACGTCTTCACCGTCGAGCGTGCCCTCGCCAAGATGGACAAGCTCAACACCCTCGGCGAGCGCGTCATGTTCGTCTTTGGCAACACCGCCGAGATGCTGCAGTTCTGCCAGGGCTACAAGCTCGATGCCATCAACCTGGGCGCCACCGCCAACCACGACGGTGCCGATCAGGTCGGCGGCAAGGACAGCTCCGTCTTCTTCGACGCCACCCAGAAGGCCGACGTCAACCAGCTGCTCGACATGGGCATCAAGCTCTACGTCCAGCAGACCCCTACGTATCAGAGCGTCGACATCGACGCCAAGCTGTAATCAACCAGGCTTTTGCCTGACTGAAAGGAGAAGGGTATGAATACGTTCATCAGTGCGGTGCTCGTCGGCCTCGTCGGCGTGTTCTGCATGTGGGACTCCCGCCTGCTCGGTCGTCTTAACTTCGAGCAGCCCCTCGTTGGCGCTACGCTCGTCGGTCTGCTGCTGGGCGATGTGCCCACCGGCCTTGCCGTCGGTGCCGCCGTCGAGCTCGTGTCCATGGGCCTGGTGCAGGTCGGCGCCGCCGTTCCGCCCGATATGGTCCTGGGCGGCATCGTGGCCGCTGCCTTTGCGTGCCTGACCGATGCTTCCGCCGAGACCGCCATGACGATCGCCATCCCGGTCGCCGTCCTGGGTCAGCTCCTCGGCATCGTGTTCCGTTCCATCATCGCCGCCCTCACCCATGTGGCAGATAGCGCGATCGATAACGGAAAGTTCAAGACCGCCTACCGTATGCACATCTGCGCCGGCTCCGGTCTGTACGCCATCATGTACTTCCTGCCGATCTTCCTCGCCGTCTTTGTTGGCACCGACCTGGTTCAGGCCATCGTCAACATGGTTCCCGAGTGGCTGTCCACTGGTCTTAACGTTTCGACCAAGATCATGACCGCCTACGGCTTGGCCCTGCTGCTCACCATGATGATCAAGAAGGGTATGACTCCGTTCCTGTTCATCGGTTTCCTGCTCGCCGCTTACCTCAACCTGTCCGTCATCGCGGTCGCTCTGATCGGTGTGTGCCTGGCTGTCGTCTTCATGGGCTTCAAGTTCAACGGTTCCCATGCAGCCGCCGGTGTCGATTCCGACTACGATCCGCTCGAAGACGACGAAGACTAAGGAGGAACACACTATGGCAACCGCAACCAAGGACGTGTCCCTGAACAAGAAGGTCAGCCAGTTCTTCTGGCGCTCCTGGGCCATCCAGGCCTCTTGGAACTACGAGCGTCAGATGAACATGGGTTTCCTCTACGGCATGGTTCCCACGCTCGATCGCCTCTATCCGGACGAGTCCGACCCCAAGCAGCTCGCTGCTAAGAAAGAGGCTTACCACCGTCACATGGCGTTCTACAACTGCACCCCGCAGACGAGCGCTTTCATCCTGGGCCTCTCCGCCTCCATGGAGGAGGAGTACGCTAAGGATCCCGAGAACTTCGATCCCGATTCGATCAACGCGGTCAAGACCTCCCTCATGGGTCCGCTTTCCGGCATCGGTGACTCCTTCTTCCAGGGCACCATTCGCGTTATCGCCTTTGGTCTGGGCGTTCAGCTGGCTCAGCAGGGCTCCATCATGGGCCCGATCCTGGCCATGCTCATCTCCATCGTCCCCTCTGTGCTGATCACTTGGTTCGCAGCCAAGATGGGCTATCAGGGCGGCCACGAGTACCTGAGCAAGCTTCAGGGCGGCGACCCCATGGAGAAGCTCATGTATGTCTGCGGCATCGTGGGTCTTATGTCCGTGGGCGGCATGATCGCTACGCTGATCGGCGCCACCACCCCGCTGCAGTTCGCTGAGGGCACCGTCGTTATCCAGGACATCCTGGACGGCATGATGCCCCAGATGATCTCCCTTGGCCTCACCGGCCTTATGTACTGGCTCATCAAGAAGAACGTCAACACCGGTTGGCTTCTCGTGATCGCCATCGTGGGCGGCATCGCCCTCTCCGCGGCCGGCATCCTGGCCTAGTCGCGACCAAGCGTCTAACCGCTTTCCCCCGGGGGCCTGCCTGACATCCCATACCCCAGGCAGGCTCCCATCCCCAAAATGTGTCAAAGGGACTGTCCCTTTGACACATCCTCAATGGGCCGGCGACTCGGTCCAAACCACGGTAACCCTGCGAGCGCCCGGCAATGTGGCGCCGCAAAAATCGAAAGGAATGTGTCAGATGTACGAGATCGACCTTAACCTCCCTAAGCAGATCGTCGCTGACGTCCTGTCCAACCACGAGATCCACAGCGTCGCCTTCGTCGGCTGCGGCGCTTCCATGTCCGACCTTTACCCCGCCAAGTACTTCCTGGCCAACAACACGGACAAGCTGAACGTTCAGATCTTCACCGCTAACGAGTTCAACTACGACACGCCTTCCTGGGTCAACGAGCACACCTTCGTGATCACCTGCTCCCTCGGTGGCTCCACGCCCGAGACCGTCGAGGCCAACAAGACCGCCAAGAAGCATAACTGCCCGGTCGTCTCCCTCACCAACAAGGCTGGCTCCGCTCTGACCGTCGACGCCGACCACGTCATCGTTCACGGCTTCCACGCCAACTACGCTGCCAAGTGCGAGAAGCCCGGCTACGCCATCGCTCTTGCTCTCGAGATCCTTCAGCAGACCGAGGGCTATGACCACTACGAGGATATGATCACCGGCCTCACCAACGTCTTCGAGCTCTGCGAGAACGCCGCTCAGCACTGCAAGAAGCTCGCCAAGAAGTTCGCCGAGGACTTCAAGGACGACAAGATGATCTACTTCATGGCTTCCGGTGCCTCCGAGAAGATGGCTTATTCTCACGCTGCCTTCCTGTTCACCGAGATGCAGTGGATCGACGCCGCCGCCTACAACACCGGCGAGTACTTCCACGGCCCGTTTGAGGTTTCCACCGAGGGTAAGCCCTACGTCTTCTTCATGTCCGACGGTGCCACCCGCCCGATGGACGCTCGCGCCCTCACCTTCCTTGAGCGCATGGGCGCCAAGGTCGCTCTGATCGACTCCAAGGACTACGGCCTGGCCGACGCCGTGCCGGCAAGCGTTGTCACCTACTTCAACCCGCTGCTGCACCTCGCCGTTATGCGCGAGTACGGCAACCAGATCGCCGAGGCCCGTCAGCACCCGCTGACCATGCGTCGCTACATGTGGAAGCTTTCCTACTAATCACAAGTAAGTAGACCTTACGGGTTGATTGAGAGGGGATGGGGTTTTCGCCCCATCCCCTTTTTTGCTATCGAAAGGAGATACGTATGATCAAGGCAGTGCTGTTTGATATGGACGGCGTGCTGGTCGATACCGAGTGGTTCTACAACCGTCGTCGCGTGGCGTTTATGGAAGAGAAGGGGTTTCACTTTGACGAGATCCCCGATCTTTCGGGGTCTAACGAGCCTGCCATTTGGGAGGCGTTGGTGCCCGACGATGTTGAGCTGCGCGAGCGCCTGCGCGTGGAGTACAAGCAGGTCTACAGCCCGGACCACCCCGTTCCGTATGCCGAGCTGCTCAACGAGCAGACGGAGCCGGTGATGCGCAAACTGCACGAGCGCGGCGTGAAGTGCGCCATCGCAAGCTCGTCCTATCGCGAGCTCATTGACGAGCTGGTGGAGATTGCCGGCATCGCCGACGTGCTGGACTACACCATCAGCGGTCACGAGTGCAGTGCGTTTAAGCCCGACCCCGAGATCTACCTGCGTGCCATGGAGGCGCTGGGGGTGGAGCCTACCGAGTGCCTGGTTATCGAGGACTCGCCTTTGGGCATCGAAGCTGGCAAGCGCTCTGGCGCCCGCGTCCTGGCGCTGCGTCCGCACGAGGGCGTCAACCTGGACCAGTCTGCCGCCGACGTTGTCATCGACAATCTGGCCGACATCCTACCTGCCATTTAGCAGCAAAACCACCACAAAGGGGACAGGCACCTTCGTGGTGGTCCATGCTACAATCGCGGGCATGCCCCACAACTATATCTGCCTTCGAAAGGAGCCTCCGTGGCGAACGCCATCGATCAGCTCACGGACCGCGTGCTCGTGCTCGGCCGCCTCACCATCGTCCGCCGCGCCATTACTGCCGTGGCGGTCACGATTTCCGCCGTTCTCCAGACATTTCTGATCCAGGCGTTCATTCAGCCCGCCGACCTGCTTCCGAGCGGTCTCACCGGCGTCGCGGTCCTGCTCGATCGCGTTACCTCTCTGGGCGGCGTTCACATCGACATCTCGCTCGGTATGCTCGCGCTCAACATCCCTGTGGCGCTCCTATGCTGGAGCGGCATTAGCAAGCGCTTCGTCATCTTCTCGATGATGCAGGTCGTGCTCTCGTCGCTGTTCCTCAACGTCTTTCACTTCGCGCCGTTTTTGGGCGACAAGATCATGCTCATCATCTTTGGCGGCGTGGTCTCGGGCCTGGGCGCTGCCGTCGCGCTTAAGTCCGGAGCATCCACCGGCGGCACCGACTTTATCGCGTTATGGGTTTCCAACCACACGGGCAAGACCATCTGGGGCGTCATCTTTGGTTTCAACTGCTTTATCCTGGCGATCTTTGGTTTTATGTTTGGCTGGGACAAGGCGGCGTATTCCATTGTCTTCCAGTTTATTTCGACCAAGACCATCGACAGTTTTTATCGTCGCTACGACCGCGTGACGCTGCAAATCACGACGCGCAAGGCAGACGAGGTCATGACCGCCTATGTTGACCATTTTCAGCACGGCATTAGCTGCGCCGAGGTCATCGGCGGATACAGCCGCGAAAAGATGTGTCTGCTGCACACCGTTGTCTCGACCTACGAGAGCCAGGACATTATCAAGCTGGTGTGCGACGTTGATCCCGGTGCCGTGATCAACGTGTTCCATACGCTCAACTTTGTGGGCGGCTGGTGGGGCGGTCATGTCGACGAGCCCATGCCCACGGCCGTTCCCGATCCCGACAAGCCCGCACGCATGGCCAGCAGGCAGGCGCGCCTCAGCGAGCAGGACAGCCTGCAGCAGGACGACGGCAGGTAGAGTGTTGGCATTTTGCCGGCACGGCGCAATCCTGTCCGCTTGAGCCTCCCGAAAGCCTCGCTGCTTTCGGGAGGCCTTCGTTTGCCCAGCTAAAACCTACCAAAATGAAGCTGTCGCTTTTTGGTAGGGAGGGTGTATCGTTTTATCATTATGAGGTAACATGAAACTAGACGTTATATACGTATTAGTTATTTCGATATTTCGATAAGAGTGATTAGATATGCCTGCGCCCAAAAATGCACCGCTTTACCAGCAGATTTATGACGAAATCAAGGATGCGATCGAGAAAGGTGTTTATGCACCCAAGGAGCGTATTCCGTCCGAGCTTGAGCTAGCCGAGCAGTACGACGTGAGCCGAATTACGGTGCGTCGCGCCGTCGAGGAGTTGTGCTCCGATGGCTACCTGGTTAAGCAGCAGGGCCGCGGCACCTTTGTTTCCACGCCGCACATCAATCGTCAGTTCCATGCCTCGACGCTGCAGACGTTTACCGCGCTGTGTGCCGGCAACGGCATGAAGGCCGGTGCGCACGTGGTCGATCGCCAGATTGTTCCGGCGCGCCAAAACGAGATGGAGTTCTTTGGTCTGCAGAAGGATGCGCTGCTACTGCATATCAAGCGCGTGCGTACGGCCGACGGCGAGCCCATCTTTGAGGAGAACATCTTTGTGCCGTTTGACGCCTACCGTGAGCTGTTGACGGCCGATCTTGAGGACAAGTCGATTTTTGCCGAGGTCGAGCGTGTTGGCGGAACGCCGATTGTCTCGGTTGGCTACCGTACGGTCGAGGCCGTTCGCGCCAATGCCGAGCAGGCGGCCGAGCTGGGCATTGCCCCGCATGATCCACTGCTCAACCTGCGTGCCGGCTTCACAGGCCCCAATGGCGAGCCGGTCCTGATGGGTAAGCAGTACTACGTGGGATCGCGCTACGTTATGGTCATGTAGGGTTGGTTCCGCCGTTCTGACGAACGGCGGACCGGTCGACGCTGCAAACGCCCCTAAGCGGCAATCTGACGTTCAATCGTCGGTCGCGTACCGAAGTACGCTTCCCTCCTCTTTCACGTCACCTTGCTCGCTTAGGGGCGTTTTCGCTGACTTATGCTCAACCAGCGACGTTTGCGCGCTTGTCAAGAGATTAGCCGTTGGGAAAGTGTCCGAAAATCCACGCTCGTCCGCCTTGGATCGTATTGCCCGTGGTCGGCAGCCGGGCGACGTCGGTCCGTGTGGCGGCGTATAATCGGCGGCAGATGACTTGGACGTTAGGAAACCATGACCGATAGCATGCAGCAGATGGCGCTTGACACGCTCGGCGCCTATTTTGGCTACACCTCGTTTCGCCCGGGGCAGGACCGCATGGTGGATGCGATTCTTGCAGGCCGCGATGCGCTGGGTGTTATGCCCACGGGCGCCGGCAAGTCCATTTGCTACCAGGTGCCCGCGCTCATGCTGCCCGGCATCACCTTTGTGGTGAGTCCGCTGCTGTCGCTTATGGAGGACCAGACCCGTGCGTTGCTCGCGGCGGGTGCGCGACCCAGCTATCTCAACTCCAGCCTTACTCCGGCCCAGCAAAATACCGTGCTCAAACGGGCACGCGAGGGCCGCTACCAGCTTATGTACGTGGCGCCCGAGCGCCTGCTCGAGCCGCGCTTTTTAGCCTTTGCGCAGGAGGCTGCGGCGGACGGCGGCATTGGCGTGCCGCTCGTGGCCATTGACGAGGCCCACTGCGTGAGCCAATGGGGCCAGGATT